>JBBRDB010000001.1:0-59308 GCA_038204345.1 Thermoleophilia bacterium
CCTGCCGAGCGACTGCGGGCGGCACCGGTTCGTCGACCACCGCCAACACTCCCAGCCGCAGCCCTTCACTCTTGGCCACCTCTCCCTCGGCCAGTGAGACGTTCAGCATCGGGGCCGGGGTCTGGGGCGATGCCGCCGTGGCGGCGCCGACAGGCGCGACGTCACCGCCGCGCGAGGTAGAGGCCACGGCGGCCGTTGGCGTGCGTGTCGAGACTCCGTCGCCGCCGAGCGATCCGGCAGGCGCGTTCATCCACACAACCACGAAGGCCGCCACCAGCCAGATCAACTTCATCTTCAGACTGCGCGGCAAACAGGTGACCTGACTCATCGGTGTGAACCTCCCCGGCGACGCTGACCATGAGGAGAGGATAGCCGGGGGGTCGGACAGAAGCCGTTCCGTCACAGTCGAGGCGTGACCCGGACCCGTCAAGCGTGCGGTATGCTCGGAAACATGGAACGCGAGAATGACACGAGCCTGGACACCGCCGTGACGACGTGCGCCTTGGACTGTCCGGACCGCTGCGCCGTGCTGGCGGAGTATTCACAGGGGCCCGACCGACGACTCCGATTAAAGGGAGACCCTCACCACCCGTTCACCAGGGGCTTCCTGTGCCGCAAGATCCACCGTTACCCACACCGCCTCGCCGACCCGGAGCGGATAGTCCATCCTTGGATGCGCACGGGTGGACGTCTTGGCCCGTTCCAGCCGGCGACCTGGGATGAAGCCATGGGAGCTGCGGCCGGGGCCCTCGCCCGCGCACGCGCCTACGATCCGGCTTCGATCCTCGCGATTCGCAGTTCGGGTGCGATGGGCGCGGGGAAGGGCTTCCTCGACTATCTCTTCGGCCTGCTGGGTGCCCGTACCGTGGCAGGCAGCCTGTGCGACATCGCGGGCACGGAAGCCGTCGCTGCCGATGCCGGCAGCCTCGCCATGAACGATCCCTCGGAGATCGATCGGGCAGAGGTGATCATCCTGTGGGGCAAGAATGCACGTGCCTCGTCCGTCCACACCGCCGCCCAGATCGTAGAGGCGCGACGCCGCGGGGCCCGAGTCGTGGCTGTGACCCCCGACGCTGCGGCGGTCCGGGGTCTGGCCGACCGCGTGATCAAGGTCCGGCCCGGCCGGGACCGCTTCCTGGCGCTCGCCGTAGCCAAGCTCCTTCTGCCCACCGCGCGACCTCCATGGGGATCGGCGTCGGGACGAGAAGCCTTCGAGGCACTGCTGGAAGGTTTCACCATGGACGACCTACTGACCGCCTGCGACGTGACGATGGCCGACGCCCGCGCCCTGGCTGCGCACTACGCCGGGACCCGACGCGTGGCCACCATCGTGGGATGGGGGCTCCAGCGGTACGTCACCGGCGGAGAGACCGTGCGCGCACTTCACGCGTTGGCCTTCGTAGCGGGTACCCTCGGTCATGAGGGAGGCGGTTTCTACTTCAACGTATCCTCCTCCGGCGGTTTCAAGAAGGTGGAGCAACTGCTCCGGGAAGCCGGCGCCCCTCCGATCCCGAGCCTGCCACCGCTGCGTCTCCCGCTTCTCGGACGAGAACTACCGGCCGCCGACCCTCCCATACGTGTGGCGTGGCTGGCCGCCACCAACATCGTGAACCAGGGGCCTGACTCCACCGCACTGAGGGCCGCCTTCGAAAGGGTCGAGACCGTGGTGGCCGTGGATGCCTTCTGGACCGAGACCGCGCGGACGGCGACCATCGTACTGCCGCCCGCTTTGTGGCTCGAGGAGGAGGACGTCGTCGGGTCGATGTGGCGAAGTGAGGTGGCGGCGGTCCGGCAGGTGGTCGGTCCTCCCGCGGGTTGTCGCACCGACTTCGACATACTCCAAGACCTGGCGAACAGGCTCGACGTCTCCACGCCATACGCCACGCTCGACGCCTGGCTGTGCGCCCGGCTGCCCGGAGGCGCCGACGAATTGGACCAAGTGCGAACCCACGGGCGGCGCAACCTCGTCGGAGATACCGTGGCATGGCGGAATGGATTCGACCACCCGGACGGTCGTTTTCGATTACTCTCCTCGGTGACTCCGGCCTCCGAGGAAGACGGCCCGGGCGGTGGCAGCGAGTATCCCCTCCGATTGCTCACTCACATACGCGGCGGCGCGATGCACTCCCAGATGACATCCAAGCAGCAATCGGACCCACTGCCGATACGCCTACACCCCGCGACCGCCGCTGCCTGCAGCCTCGACGAGGGCGCCGCCGTACGCGTCGTGTCGCGCGTGGGAGAAGTCAATGGCACTCTCAAACTCGATCCTGGGCTCCACGATGACGCCGTCGCCTGTCCCCGCGGAGGTTGGATCGAACACGGATTGGGCGTCAACGCCGCCACACAGGCGGCGGTCACCGACCTGGGTGACGGCGCCGCGTATTACTCGACGAGGGTGCGCGTCGAGCCGGTCTGATTCTTCACCACATCCTCACACCATTCTCATACTTCCCGGCTATCGTGATCTGTGACAGGCGAAGGACATCACCCCGAGGTGTACGAGGCTGAGGGCGGAAAGGACCTGACCCCATGGCGCTGAGACACAAAGCCGCGACTCTGACAGTAGTTCTTGGAATGATGGCCGCCGCATCGACGGGTGCGCAGGAGGCCACGGGTACGACCGAGCAGATCGACCGTGTCGACGGTTCGAACGCTCGAATCTCCCTCGTCTCCCCCCATGACGGGGGCGAACTCGTGGTACTCGAGACCAGAAGACAGAAGCCGGCCGCCGACGACGACGCACCCCTGCCGTCCGCAGCCTGAACTGTAAGGACCACCCCGGTGTGGGCACGCGGCCTATCCCCCTGGCCCGCCCCCGTAAGAAGGCCCGCCTCGAAACTGTCCGGAGCGGGTCTTCGTGCGTCCGGGATCGTACTCACACTCCCGGCAAGGTTGGCTGCGTCGGCGCCTCTCCCCCGAGTTCCACCACGTTCGCAGCGGGATGCACTTCCCGCAACAGATCGGCGGTGGCAGGGTGACACGTGAAGAACAGCACCTGATGTTCAGTTGAGAAGGAGGCCAGGACCTCCGCGGTCGCCCGGGCACGACGAGGGTCGAAGTTCACGAGCACGTCGTCCATGATGACGGGTACTGCGGTAGCTCGACGGCTGAACTCGCGGGCCAGGCCGAAGCGCAGGCTCAGGTAAAGCTGCTCCAGGGTGCCCCGGCTCAACTCCTCGGGCCGCTTCAGCCCGCCGCAATCGTCCACCACGACGAAGCCCTCAGCGTCTTCGCGTTCCATGATCTGCGTGTACGCCCCGCTGGTGACCTGCGAGAATCCCGCCGAAGCCTCCATCAACACCGGCGGCTGACGCGTACGGGAGTAGTCGGCGAGCGTGTCTTCGATCAGCACCTTGGCGGTCGTCACCACCTCCCAGCGACGCAGTGCTGACTGTAGCTCCTCACGGATACCGGCAGCCCCGAGTTCGAGCGTCGCCACGTCCGAGGACTCCTCGAGCTGCTGCCTGCTCCTTTCGGCGTCCCTGTGTTGCCGAATCGCTTCGATCTTTTCTTCACGGGCCCCTTCGAGCGCAGCCGCTGAACGTTCTGCCTCCCTCTCCCAGAGGTCTACCCTGCCTTCTGCGAGTTCGGCCCGCGACCCCGCCGCCGAAGGGCCCTTCCCCAACCGGGTCTCCAATGCCTTGCGCGCCTGGGCCGCCCGTTCCTCGAGGTCGTGCCGCCGGCGAGCCAGGGCAAGCCGCTCGTGGAAGGCCTCCTCGTCGGCGACGCCCGCTTCACTTATGATCGCGTCCCGCTCCCGTTCCGCAGCGGCCACGGCGCTGTGCGCGGCCTCGAGCCTGAGCTCGATCGACCTGAGGCCTTCTTCCAGCAGCGCCAGCCTGTCCCGCGTCGTGCGATCGGCTCGGCAGAGCTCCTGCAGGTCTCGCGCCGCGCTCACCAATGCCGCGCCCGGTGGAACCTCGGCTTCACGGCCGGCTTCCGCGAGTAGCGCGCGCGCCGTCGACTCCCACGCATCGGCATCGGCACGCAGCCGTCGGCATCGTCCCTGCATGTCATCGCGAGATTCCAGGCTCTTCTTGGCCTCGGCCACGGTCTGGAGGAACTCACCCGCCCCCTCGCCGCCGAAATGTGCCGTGATCCCGAGGCCGGATTTCCACTCGGCCCAATCCGAGCGAAGGCGTCTTTCGGAAGCGCGGACTTCCTCCAGAGATGCCGATCTCCGTTCGGCCGCCGCACGCGCCCGGGCCAGCTCATCCTCCATCTCAGCCAGGCGACCCTCGGCCTCGCGTCTCGTGCGCAGCGACTCGCGGGCATCCAGGATGAGGGCCTCGCGCTGCTCGACCTCCTCCCAGGTGGGCTGAGGAGCGAGATCCAGCAGGGCGGCGGCCGCGGCGATGCGCCCTTCCAGCTCACGGGTGCGCTCCTCCAGCACTTCGAGGTTGGACCGCGCCGTGTCAAGCGCCGCCTCGAGTCTGGAGATCTCGACCGCCGACTCTTCCCCAGAAGTGGCGCGAGAAGTGGCGCGACTCCACAGGAAGGCGGCTGCCCCGAGGATCGCCGCCGTCATACCGAGGGCAAGACCCCAGCTCGGATCGACCGTCGCCCCCAGTACCACCGCCGCCGCCAGTGAAATCAGGGCGGCGGCCGCCATGCCCCACGCGACGGCCTCGGTTCCGCCCCGCGCCGGGGAGGCTGCAGCCCCGGCGTCGCGAGCCGTGTGGAGAGCATGCTCGCGATCGGCAACAGAAGCATGGAGGCCGGCGTTCTCTACCACATAGCCGTGCGCCTCGTGCAACCCCGTCCGCAACCGCCGCAGAGCGGCTTCCCGGGCCCGCAGGAGGAATTCCTCGGGAGCCTCGACGGCCTCAAGGCGCTCACGCATCCGATCCCTCTCTGCCTCATACTCCTCCGCGCGGTCGAGCGCCGACTCGTAGGCCCGCCCCGCCTCTTCGACGACCCTCACAGACTCTGCGAGACGCAGCCCCCACTCTCGCACTTCTTCCTGACGCGCCAGGGACAGGTCGAACGTCCGGATCCTGTGCTCATCCCAGTCCGGACCGAGATCGATGTGCGCTCGCGCCAATCGCTCCTCAGCCCGGAGCAAGGCCGCTTGTGCTTCCGGCATGGCTGCGAGCCGATCGTCGTAGACGCCCGAGCTGTCGACGGCTCGATCCACACGCGGGGACAGAGCCATCAACTCCGCCCTCAGCGACGCGGAGGCGGTCTCCACGTTCTTGCTGCCGCCCTCCAACTCCATCTGGAGATCGGTTGCGGCGCGGCTGGCGGCGTCCAGGGTCGACAGCGTGTCTCGGAGACGCAGCTCTGAATCGATAGGGACATCGTCGATCGGACCGAGACGCGCCAACTCGTGCAGAGCGTCGTCGAGTTCGACCTGTTCGGGCCACAACTCGAGGAGGAGCCGGTATCGCTCGAGGGCCTTGCGCAGCGTCTCCTCGCGGTCCTCCGCCCCGTTCACCCGAGCCGCCGCTTCTTCCTCCGCCAGCAACAACGCCGGATACCCGGCCGCGGCGGCGCGGGCCTCCGACGCCACAGATTCGGCCTCTGCCAACCTCTCGATGAGCGTGTTGATCGTGCCGCCCTTGCGCGGCCGCAGAAGATCCCCGGCCTCCTTGTCGAGCCGCGCCACCACTTGGCGGGCGGAGCGGCCGGCGCCGGCGATGCCGGCCGAGAAGATGCGGTCGCGCACCCCCTCGCCGGTAAGCGACTTCAAGTCCTGCAGCTCGGTGAGACTAAAGGCGAAGACCGAGTTGAAGAGGCCCGCATCGACGCCGCCGAGGAGCCTGCGTACCGCCTCGTCTCCCTGCTCCACCCGGTCGGAGAAGATCACGCGGGGGGTCCGCGAGCGCACCATGCGCTCCACAGCGGTCTCTCCCTCGGCCCCCATGAGGAACACTCGGCCGCCGTGTTCTCCACCGTGAAGGGGCGGATAGTTGTCGCCCGCTCCCCGAGACGGATAGCCCACAAGGACCCACCGCAGGAACGCGAGCAGGGTGGACTTGCCGGCTTCGTTGGGCCCCAGGAATACTGTGAGACCCTCGCTCAGACCGCGCCGATCGTAGCCGCTGAAGACACCGAAGCCGTCGACATGCCAGCCGTCTATGTGCACGAGACCGACTCCTCCTCTAAGAGCCCGAGAGCCAGCGCCCGCGCATCGGCCACGAGAGAGCGCGCATCGGCGTCCAGGATCCCCTGCGCCAGTCCCGACGCCTTCCTGGGGGCCTGGGGCAGAACCCGTTCGGAGATGAAGCCGCCCGGATCCGCTTCAGCGGCGATCAGCGCATCCGCCCTCTCCACAACGGCTGCAGAGAAATCGTCCCGCGCGCGGATGACGTCGAGGTCGAGTCCGGGCCGGGTGTGGTCGCGCACCGATTCCCACCACAAGAAGGGTTCTTCGCCCTCGAACTCGGTGCGGAGATCGGCGACCAAGCCCTCCACGCCTCCGGCGCAGCCCAGATCTGCGTGCACCGGCCCTCTACCTCGAAGGAGCGCCCTGAGAACGACACCGCCGTCCCCGGGCGACACACGCAGAGACTCGGCTTCAGCCTGGAGTCTCGCCCGCAGGGAGCCAAGGTCGTCCAGACCGCCTACGTCGACCTCGACCGCGGCGAAGCGGACTCGATCGACGGGCACCGGCTCGACCCGACGAACGGCCCCACCTTCCACGTGGACCACGCAGACGCTCTTCTCCCCACGCTCGCTGGGCTTAAGGCTCCTGCCCTGCGTGCCCCCGGCATAGACGACCCACGGCGCACCCTCGTGCAACACCTGGTGAAGATGGATGTGACCGAGCGCCCAGTAGTCGAAGCCGGGACGCACGAGATCATCCAATGAGCAGGGACTGTACGGAGCATGGGTCGGATCCCCGCCTACGTTGCAGTGTAGAAGGGCGATCTTGAGTCCCGGCGCCGTCGTAGGGTGATAGCGCGCGCTCAGATCTTCAGTCACGTCTCGCCGCCCGTAGCTGATCCCGTGCACGTGGGCGACCACGGACCCGCCACGCTCCACGGGAACTACCTCCACCTCTGAAGCCCCGAACACATGCACTCCCGCAGGCCACTCCCGCACCCCCGGCCACCCTCCGAGCGGGTCATGGTTGCCGTGGACGATGAAGACGGGCACGCCGGCCGCGCTCAGCCGCCGCAAACCTGATAGGAAGCGCAGTTGGGCCCGGACGCCCCGCTCCGCGCCGTCGTAGACGTCGCCCGCGATGAGCAAGAAGGCCGCCCCGCGCTCCAAGGTGAGGCGCACCACCTCGTCGAACGCGCCGAGCGAAGCTTCGCGCAGCGCTTCGGCGACGGCGGGTGACGCGGTCCCCACGCCCTCATAAGGCGTGTCGAGGTGCAGATCGGCGGCATGTACGAAACAGAAGCCCACGGGTGTGATCGTAGCATCAGGGGCGGACGGACACCTCCCGGATGCAGCCGTTGGCGACACGCCACCTTCGTCCACCAGGGCGCGAGTCAGAAATCGATACCCGCCCTGGCTCGCACGCCTCGGTCGAACGGGTGGCTGACTTTCGCCATGTGAGTCACGACATCGGCGACAGCCACGAGGGCCTCCGGAGCGTCACGTCCCGTGGCGATGACGTTGACCCCGTCCGCGCGCAGGCGTATGGCATCCACGACCTCGTCCACTCCGATCCATCCGAACGCCATGGCGTAGGTGATCTCGTCGAGGACTACGAGGCGATATCGGCCGGACTCGAGGGCCTCGGCCGCATGCCACCAGGCGGAGAGCGCCATGATCTGCGATGTGCCCAAGTCGGGCGATTCCCACGTGAACCCATTGCCGCCCTTCACCCAGGTGACTCCCAGCGTGCGCAGTACGGCCTCTTCGCCCGAGATCCAGTCCTCCGATTTCAGGAACTGCACCACATAGACCGGCCACTCCTCGGCAAGAGCCCGCAGGACGACACCCCACGCGGCGGTGGACTTGCCCTTACCGTCTCCGGTGTTGAGAAGGACGAGTGAACCAGGAGGTTCGGAAGAAGGGCCGGGCGAGAACGGGGACCGTGTTCCGTCGCTCATGAAAGAGAACCTCCGCGTGAAGCGGAGGAAGAGGCCCGGCGCCCGGAGGTAGCGGCCGCCCGAACCGCCCTTCCTCCGAGGGCCGCATTCGTTCGGCATGGCGCAGGCGACCTGGCTCTCCCCGAAGGGAACACAGTTGCGGGACAGCGCCGGATTCTCACCGGCTTCGCTGCCGTCATGCCGGCCGGAGTCACTGCTCCGGCGAAGAAGATGATAGGGAAGACAGGGCCTAAGGACAAGTCGATGAGTGCGGAGCCGCCGCCCTCCCGGGCAAGACGCTTGGGACCGGGCCGGCGCCCCCCTACCTGCCCCTGACAGCCAGTCCGAGGTATGCCGCTACCGTCGCGAAGATGCCGGCAGGCCAGAGGGCCAGGAGCGAGACGCCCAGTCCCTCCATCTCTCCTTGCGCCGCATTGACGACGGTGACCCGTACCGGGTAGTTGTAGATGCGCGGGAAGCGCTCCAGAACGGCCGGTCCAATGTTCATGAGCACCGCCACGACGGGCAGCACCCAGACCGTCCAGCGGTCACCCCAGCCGTCGGGGGTGCCGTCGGCTGCGAAGTGCAAGGGAACGCGAGCAGGCGGGCGCTGCACCGGCTCCATCCGATCGACCTCCCACCACTGTCTTCAGTCCGAGTCAGATTCTACACGCGAAGTGAAAACCGGCTGCGAGGCGAGGACGGAGCCTCGGCCCGAGAGAGAGCCACTCCGTGCGGGTCCGAACCGTGAAGTCCGGCCTGCTTTCCGCTAGAATCGTCGAAACGGAAGGCAGGAGGCGGCGTGATAGATTGGAAGCGAAAGTTCGAGGCTGAGGGCCTGTCGTTCGACGATGTGCTCCTCATCCCGGCGGCGTCGAGAGTCCTCCCCAAAGGGACCGACGTCCGCACCAGGCTCACCAAGACCATCCAACTGAACATCCCGCTGCTCAGCGCCGCCATGGACACCGTCTCGGAGACCTCCCTGGCCATCGCCTTAGCCCGCGAAGGCGGACTCACCATCATCCACAAGAACCAGTCCATCGAACGCCAGGCAGACATGATCCGCAAGGTGAAACGCAGTGAGGCCGGCATGATCGTGGACCCGATCACTCTGCCTCCCACGGCCACCTACGGCGACGCCGAGGCCCTCATGGCCGAATACAAGATCTCCGGCGTGCCCATCGTGCACCCCGATGGGACTTTGGCGGGCATCGTCACCAACCGCGACACACGTTTCGAGCACAATCTCTCGCGGCCGATCCGCGAGCTGATGACCTCCGAGAACCTGGTGACCGTCCCGGTGGGCACCACACTGGACCAAGCCCTCGAGCAGTTCAAGACCCACAAGATCGAGAAACTCCTGGTCGTAGACGATGAGTACAAGCTCCGGGGACTCATCACGATCAAAGACATCATGAAGAAGATCGAATTCCCCAACGCATGTAAGGATGAGCTGGGTCGTCTGCGCGTGGGCGCGGCGGTGGGCGTCGCGAAAGACACGGACGCCCGCATGGAAGCCTTGGTCGAGGCCCAGGTCGACGTCGCCTGTATCGACACCGCTCATGGACACTCACAGGGTGTGCTTGACACCATAGAGCGGGTGAGGGCGGCGTATCCCGACGTGCAACTGATCGCCGGCAACGTGGGCACGGCCGCCGGTGCCCAGGCACTCATCGACCGTGGGGTAGACGGAATCAAGGTGGGCATCGGGCCGGGCTCGATCTGCACCACGCGGGTAGTCACGGGTTGCGGTGTGCCTCAGGTCACGGCCATCTCGGAATGCGCCCGCGTGGCCGACGAGGCAGGCATCCCCATCATCGGCGACGGCGGGGTGCGCTACTCCGGCGACCTGGTCAAAGCGTTGGCCGCGGGAGCCAACAGCGTCATGGTCGGCTCCCTGTTCGCGGGTACCACTGAGAGCCCGGGGGAACGCGTCCTCTGGGAGGGCCGCAGCTACAAAGTCTACCGGGCGATGGGCTCTGTGGGCGCTATGAGCGAAGGCAGCGGCGACCGCTACTTCCAGGAGGATCAGAAGAAGCTCGTCCCGGAGGGGATAGAAGGCATGGTGTCTCACAAGGGGCCGTTGGGCGACCTGGTGTTCCAGCTGGTGGGCGGTCTCCGCGCCGGAATGGGCTACACCGGATCGGCTACCATCGACGAACTCCGCACAGACGCGCGCTTCATGAAGATCTCCACGGCGGGCCTCATCGAGAGCCACCCGCACGACGTGCAGATCACCAAAGAGGCTCCCAACTACGAACGCAGGTAGCGAGCGACCGGGGGACCCGGGGACCCGGGTTCCCGCCGACTCAAGGACTTGCACGCTCGTAGCCCGACCTGCGCGCGAAGTGGTTCAGTGAGCGTGGTGGGCCAAGGTCTGCGAGATGGCCCGTTCCACCTCAGCGGCCGCGAACCCGTCCAGTGCCAGGCCGCCGATCTCGGACAAAGGATGATCGAGAAGGTCGTGCAAGGCAGCGAGGCCCTGGGAACTGATGCTGAAGCAGTCCTCATGATGTTGGGGGTAGCACTCGCTGCACACCATGCCGCCGAGTGAGGGGCGAAAGCCACAGAGCATCTCCTCGCTCCCGCATTGCACGCACGAGTCGAGTTCGGGGAGATAGCCCAAAGCCACCAGGAGCTTGAGCCTCGTGGCCAAAACGGCGAGCGCGGCGGCGGGCCGGTCGTCGGCGGCGGCCAACCTGGCCACTCCGCGGACAAGCAGATTGAACGCCGCCGCGTTGCCTTCCTCCTCGGGGAACAGCCGGCGCACCGCTTCGAGCAGACGCCCCCCTTCCTCCATGCGCTCGAGCGATTCGCGCACGCGTTGGAAGCTCCGGACGGTCTCGACACCGGTGACGGTGTAGAGACTGCCGCTGCCCGCGTAGAGCACGACGTGCACCAGACTGAAGGGCTCCAAGCGGCCGCCGATGCGCGACTTGGTGCGACGCACGCCCTTGGCGACGGCCGAGAGCCGACCGCGTTCGCGCGTGTACAACGTGACTATCCGGTCGGCTTCGCGCAGACGGATGGAACTCATGACCAGGGCTTCGGTCTTAAGGTAGCGGTCGAGCCTCACGTCACAGATCCCCTCCGGCCGCGCTCGGACACAGCGCGGAGCGCGCTACTCCCGCTCGTTGCCGAATGACTCGATGATCTCCACCGCGTGCGACGTGCCGATGCGGGCGGCTCCGGCGTTGACCATGGCTTCAGCGTCCTCGGCGGTGCGGATCCCCCCGGCGGCCTTCACGCCCACGTTCTCCGACAGCAGGTCGCGGAAGAGTTCCACGTCTTTGGCGGTCGCACCACCCGGGGCCTTGCCCGTAGAAGTCTTGATGAAGTCGGCCCCTGAATCCTCCACGATCTTGCAGACCAGACGCTTGAGCTTCTCGTCGAGGTAATAGGCCTCCACGATCACCTTCACCAGCACGAGTCCGCGCCCGGCGTTCACGCTCTTCATCCGAACAGAGCGCACGAGACTCGAAAGTTCGTCTCTCACGTAACGGAAGTCGCCCGACAGCATGGCCGCGATGTTCATGACGACATCGAGTTCGTCGGCACCCACGGCCACCGCGTTCTCCGCCGCCAATATCTTGCCCCGCTGGGTGTCGGCGCCGTAGGGGAAGGAGATCACCGTGCCCACCTTGACGTCTTGGCCGCGGACGATCTTTTTTGCGAACGGTACGAAGTAAGGGAACACGCATACCGAGGCGAAATGGTGCTCGGCCGCGTCCCGGCACAGCTTCTCGACGTCCGCCTGCGTGGCGGTGGGTTCGAGCAAGGTGGTGTCGATGGTCTTTGCCAGTTCCTCTACTCTCAAGGCTCCTCCTCATGGGCGGCCGTCGGGCCGCACGGCCCTACACGCTGGGCGTCTATGATACACCCGGGTTCAAGGGGCCAGCCTTGGCGATCCGGCAGGCCCCTGCGGCGTAGGCAGCGTGAACCTTCGCCCGCGCCCGCACAAACGGACCCGGCAGCCTTGCGGGGAGCGACGCGCGGCGAGCACCTGGGTCGGCCCCTGGCGCGCGGCCAGGGGCCGACCGGCGTCAAGACGCCCCTAGAGACCCAGGTCGTCCAACATGCGCGAACTCTTGCGCCAATGCTTCCTCACCTTGACCACCAGATCCAAGTAGACCCTCGACCCCAGCAACCACTCGATGTCGCGCCGGGCTTCTATGCCCACTTGTTTGATCACCGCGCCCCCCTTACCGAGCACGATGGGTCGCTGGCTCTCCCGTTCCACGTACACCGCCGCCCGGATGTAGAGCAGATCACTCTCCTCGCGCGGCTCCATCTCGAGCACCTGCACTGCGATCGAATGTGGGATCTCCTCCTCGGTGACAGCGATAAGCTTCTCCCGGATGAACTCGGCGACGAGTGTCTCCTCCGGCTGATCGGTGACGGCATCCGTGGGGAAGTAGCGCGGTCCCACCGGAAGGAGGCCCGCGATGTGCGCCACGAGCGAGTCGACCCCGCTGCCATCGAGGGCGCTCACCGGCAACACTACTGCCTCTGGAACGAGCGCTTCTGCTTCGCGCGCCAGGGCCTGCCTCCGCGGGCCGTCCACCAGGTCGACCTTGTTCAGCGCCACCACCACCGGAGCGGTCGCGCCGGACAACACCCGGCCGATGAACCGATCCCCCGCTCCCACCCGTTCGCCCGCATCCAACACGAACAGCACGGCATCCACCTCGGAGATGGTGGCGTCCACCAGTTCCTGCATGCGCCGCGTGAGCACGTCCATCGGCTTCTGAAAACCCGGCATGTCAACCAGGATCAACTGGTAGTCGGGCCTCGTCAGGACACCGGCGATGCGGTGGCGTGTGGTCTGCGGTTTCTTGGCCGTGATGCTCACTTTCCTACCGAGGACCTTGTTCACCAGGGTGGACTTGCCCACGTTGGGGCGCCCCACCAAGGCGACGAAACCCGAGCGAAAACCGGGGGGCGTGTCCAAGAAGCCATCGCGAGGCTCCGAGCCGCCGGTCATGAGCGCTTCTCCTCTGCCGTGAGGTCGTCGGCGGCGTCCCAACGCAGGACGAACCGGTCCTCGCCGGGTCCGTAGAAATCAGCCACTTCCTCCACAATCTTGAACCCGAAGCCCAAGTAGAGTTTGAGAGCGACAGTGCCACCCGGGTCAGCCGTCAGCATGAGCCCCGAACCGCCGTACCGCCGCACCTCTTCGCGCACCTCCCGCAACAGACGACGACCCAGACCCTGCCCCTGGAAGTCCGGCCGCACGTAGAACCCCAACACCCAGAACATGCCCGGTTCGTCCATCATGCGCATGAGTTGGCACGAGGCGGCGATAGTGTCGCCTACCATACCCACGTAGAGAGCGCCCGCACGGGCCACCACGCCTAGATCGTAGCTGCGCAGCCCGGTCTCCCCGAAGGCCTCCCGGTCGTAAGCGGCGAGCTCCGCCAGTTCGTCCAGCGTCGGTCGCACCAGCCTGATCAACTCCAGCGGGGCCATCAGCCCGGCCCCAGCGTGAAGGCCCCAGGCAAGAGTTCGCGTAGCTCCATAGCCCGCCACTCGCCGCCTTGACGGCACACGACCACGGTATCCTCGCCGAACTCCGCCAGGAACTGACGGCACATTCCGCACGGTGTGAGGTCGTCCGGGTCAGGATCGGGAGAGGCTACAGCTATGGCTACCAGTGCCGTTTCGCCGGCCGCTACGGCAGACCCGACGGCGTTACGTTCTGCACAGAGGCCCACCGGATAGCTGGCATTCTCGACGTTGCAGCCGGCGTACACTCGACCGGACGCGCCCAACACAGCAGCTCCCACGCGGAAGCCGGAGTAAGGCGCGTAGGCCCGGGCCGCGGCGGCACGGGCCGTCTCTATCAATGCGCGGTGTTTCTCGATGATCGGCTCCTTCAGAACCAAAGTTGAAAGACCATGGTGGTGACCAGGATACCCAGTATCGCGCCCATGACCACCTCGAGGGTGGTGTGGATGCCCGCTTCTACCCGCGTCTGGGCGGTGAGCGCGGCCATGACCAGGGCCACGGCGCTGGCCAGGATGCCATAACGCTCGCCACCGACGAGGTACGTCACCGCCGCCCAACCAGAGAAGGCCAAGGCGGCGTGGCCCGAGGGGAGCCCTCCGGACAGGGGCAGGCCCCGCCCGAAGAGTGCCTTCAAGACGATCACGAGGAGCACGGTGACGAGAAGCGCGATGAAGGTGACGTGGGCGGGCGACCGGCGCACGTCGGACAGCACGCTGGTCGCGGGATCAGCGGCCTTGTCGGCGAACACGAAGTAGGCCACGATCAAGGAGTTGACGGCCGCCACCAAGACGGCCCCAGCGGCCACGTCTTTGGCGATCTTAGCCTTAGGGTCGAAGGAACTCGTGACCAGATCGACCACGGCCTCTATCGCAGTGTTCAACATCTCGGCCATGAACACAAGGGTGATGGCGAAGAGCACCGCCACAAGCTCCAAGCGGGTGAGATCGAAGAACAGGGCACCCAGTAGAACAACGAGGGCGATGGTCACGTGCACCCGGATGTTGCGCTGGCGCCGAAAGACGTACACCAGGCCCTGGAAGGCGTAGTTGAAGCTTTCGAGCAGGGTGGAGGGGCGACGGCCTTCCCGGACCACGACCTCTACTCCGGCGGCAGGAGCGGTGAAGACTCCCACGCGTGATCGTCGAGTATCGCCGTCTCGCGCGCGCTCATCTCACCCTCATCGACCTCGTGGTCGTAGCCGAGCAGATGCAGCACCCCGTGGACCACCAATCTGCGCAGCTCCTCGGCTGTGGATACGCCGTCGTCTTGGGCGTTCCGACGGGCCACGTCGGGACACACGAGCACGTCGCCCAGGAAGGGGGGCCGATCCTGGAGGGGGTCCGCCTCCGGGTCGGGCCAATCCAGGTCATCCCCGGATTCGCCGGGGAACGAAAGCACGTCGGTGGCTTCGCCCACACCGCGATAGCGCTCGTTGAGTCCGGCCATGGGACCCTCGTCGATGAAGACGAGGGCGACCTCCCCGGATTCCAGCTTCTCCATCTCCAGAACGAGAAGCACCCCGCGCGCGGCGGCATCCTCGTCCAGAGGCAGATCGGTCTCGTTGACCACCTCGACCAGCAGCATCAGAATGACTGACCGGTCACTCCGCCCCCGATCGACGCGTCCACGGTCATTTCTGTTCCGGCTCTGTGGGCGGAGGAGGACCGGCCGGCTTGGCCGTCACGGGCTGCAGCCGAGGCTGCGTTCGTCGCCCAGCCGCGGCTGCAGCGAGCTCGCCGCCGACGGCTGCGGGGAGATGACGCGCGGGCTTACCGTTCTCTCGCGGATACTCGATGCGATGACCGGCGAGACCCCGGAGTCCGCTCTCGAACACCTCACGGATCTTCTCAAGGTCGCCGAAAGTGAGTGACGATTTCTCCAGCTGTCCGTCGTCCACCTTCTGTTTGAAGATCTCCCGGATCAGACCCTGCATCTTCTTGACACTGGGATCTTTCATCGCCTTGGCCGCCGCCTCCACGCTGTCGGCCAGCATGATGATGGCGGCCTCGGGGGAAGTGGGTTTCTCCTTGGTGTAGCGGTAGGTTTCCTCGGCCACGTCGCTGCCGGCGGTCTCCTTTGCCTTGTGGTAGAAGTAGGAGAGCACCGAGGTGCCGTGATGTTGGCGGATGATATCGATGATCGGCTTCGGCAGACCGTACCGCCGGGCCAGTTCTTCTCCATCTGTCACGTGGGCCGTGATGGCCAGCTTCGAGAGATTGGGGTTGAGCTTGTCGTGCGGGTTGCGCACGTGCAGCTGGTTCTCGATGAAGTACTCGGGGCGCAGCGTCTTACCGATGTCGTGGTAGTAGGCGCCCACGCGGGCCAGCAGTGGGTCGGCACCGATGGCCTCAGCTGCGGCCTCGGCGAGGTTGCCCATGAGGATGCTGTGGTTATACGTGCCCGGCGCCACCTGCATCAGCCGCCGCAGCAGCGGTTGCGAGGGATTGGCCAACTCGAGCAGCCTTAACGGGGTCGTCAGGTTGAACAACGGCTCATAGACCATGAGAATGCTCACCGTGAGCACCATGCTGAGCGCTCCGTTGCCCAGACCCCAGAGGCTGGTGCGCAGAGCGTCGAGAATAGGCGCCTCGCGCAGCAGTTCCGCCGCGAACACAGCCGCACCCGCCACGGCGGCCACGAGAACACCGGCCAAAAGGAGTTCGCTCCGTTGGGCCAGGTGCGACACGGAATACAGGGAAAAGACCGCGGTAAGCAGCGCCACCAACACGAACCCGAAATCCATGCCGGTCATGAGGCCGATGTTGAGAGCCTGCATGGAGACGAGCAGCAGGGCAGTCCTAGGCTTCGTGATGATCGACGTAGTCATGGCGAGCGCCGCCAAGGGGACCAGGTAGGGCGACAGCGGCGCGACCACCGTGATACGCGCGAGCAGAGTGAAGAGCACGATCAACGTGGCCAGAGCCAACATGAGCGTGTTGTCCTTCAAGACGGGCCGGTTCGTACGGCTGAGCAGGCCGCTCAGCACCAGCAGCTGCAGCACGACCACTATGAACGACCCCAGCCAGATCTCCCAACCGAGCGGCCTACCCACCAGGCCCAGCGCGCTAAGGGCCAGCATGGTCTGTTCGGTGATGGTATCCCCGGGCTGGACTATGCGCTCGCCTTTCAGCACCGATATGGTGACCGGGGCGACCTCCTGCATGGCCTGATCTCTACGCGCCCGAGTGGCCTCCTCGTCGTACACTTGGTTCGGGCGCAGGTAGGCCGCCGCGATCTCATACACCGCGGTGCGGTAGTCCTCAGGGCCGGAGACGGTCTCGGCCTGCCCGTGCAACTTCTGTCTGGCCGTCTCGAGGGCGGTCTGGATCACGCTGCCGGCATACAGGAAGCGCAGCACGTTGGACACGTCGGCCCGCAGGCGCAGCAACGTCTCTTGGGAGGCCCCTACCACCAATACCAGCGTGTCGTCAGAGACGGTGGATGGCACCTCCTGCCGCAGCCGCGCCCTGGCCAGCCCCAGGTTGACACGCGGTTCGGTGGACGCTGTGACCCCACCTGGACCTGCGGAGCCCGTGCCGGTGCTCGTCTCCGAGGTCGCGGGAAGGGTGGTCGAAGGTGTGAGTGACTGTTTCACGGCCTGCACCCGCTCGAAGAAGCCGTTGACATCGCCCACCACGGTCGAAAGAGCCGTGGGGTTGACACTGTAGGCAGGCTGCACCAGCGACGCCACCTGTTTGCGCAACTCCTCGGTGGCTTCCCGATTCTCGAAGATCACAGTGCGAGTTGCGACCACCTCCTCTTGCGCCACGTCACCCACTTGGAAGTGGTGCCGGGAGGGCAGGTAGTTCGAGGCGATGACGAGTGTGAGCACTACAGCCAGGAACACGGTGAGCCCCAGCCCGAAGCGGCGGCCGTCGCGGGAATCTATTCGATCCCGCACTCCTGCGAGCCGTTGGTTGATCGTTTGACGGGTGCTCATGAATGAATCACAGGTGACAGACTCTCGATCCGACCGGGGGTGGGACGACGGATGCTAGGAAGTCAGACGACGGCCGGCGGTCTCGCCCGGGGCTCGGCCCTCGTCTCCGCGCTTCTTCTCTACATAGGTTTTGTACGCGTTCACGATGTCCTGCACCAGCTTGTGCCTCACGACATCCTGGCCGTCGAAGGTGACGAAGGCTATATCGCGGATATCGCCCAGGATATCCCCCACGGTGGCCAAGCCCGAGTACTGCTCCTTCGGCAGGTCGATCTGGGTGACGTCTCCGGTCACCACCATCCGCGAGCCGAACCCCAGACGTGTGAGGAACATCTGCATCTGTTGGGGAGTCGTGTTCTGAGCCTCGTCGAGGATGATGAAGGCGTCGTTGAGGGTGCGACCCCGCATGTAGGCCAGGGGGGCCACCTCGATCGAGCCCCGATCGAGGTGGCCGGCAAGGGCATCAAGATCCATCATGTCGTAGAGGGCGTCGAACAGAGGGCGCAGGTACGGGTCCACTTTGTCCATGAGGCCGCCGGGGAGGAACCCCAGTTTCTCTCCGGCTTCCACCGCCGGTCTCGTGAGGATGATGCGGGCGACGTCTCCCGACAGCAACGAAGCCACGGCGGCAGCCATGGCGAGGTAGGTCTTGCCCGTGCCGGCCGGCCCTATGCCGAACGTGACCGTGGTGGTGCGGAGCGCATCGACGTAGGCTTTCTGATTGAGCGTCTTCGGCGCGATTCGCCGGCCGCGGTGTTCGAGGATCACGTCACCTACGATGGCGCCCAGCCTGTTCGCGCCCCCGTTACCGCGCAAGCCCAGCGACGCCGCCAGTTCAAGCGTGGCTCGGTCGAGAGGGTGGCCCGAATCCACCAAGGCGAGAAGCTCGAGGATGAGTTCCGAGACCCGTTCCACCTCGGCTTTGGATCCTTCGATGGTGAGCTGGTTGCCCCTCAGCGAGAGATCGCAATCGACCAGGTGCTCGAGTCTGCGGAGGTTCGCATCGTGCTCGCCCACGAGCAGCACGGCCATGTCGTTGTCCAGATCGAGGATCTTCTTGGTTACGCCGTTACTCGGATGCCTGTCGTCAGCCAGAGAGCCGCTCCTTGACGAGCCGCGACGCGGCCGCGCCGTCGACCTGAGACCCCGCGTGTTGCATGAGGCGGCTCATCACCGCACCCATGTCTTTGAGAGATGCCGCGCCCGACTCCGCGATGCAACGATCCACCAGTTCGGTGAGTTCCCCCTTGTCCAACTGCCGGGGGAGCAGCTCCTCGACGAGGCCCACGGCGAACTCCTCCTCGGCCACTAGATCGCCGCGATCTCCGGCCTTGAAGGCCTCGATCGATTCCAGCCGACGCTTGCGCTCCTTGTTGAGCACTTTCAGCTCTTCATCGGCGTCGAGGTCTCTACCCGAGTCCTTGGCGGCCCGTTGGAGTTCGGAGACAAGCATGCGCAGGACCCGGACCTCTTGTTTACGCCCGGCCTTCAAGCTCTCGTTCATCCGCGTGTGCAGGGATTCGAGGATGCTCAAACGAGATCGCCGAGCCTCTCGCCGCCCAAGACGTGGAAATGAAAGTGGTCGATCTCCTGGCCGCCGTCGGCCCCCACATTGGTGATCACCCGGTACCCGGATTCGCGGATACCGAGCGCACCGGCCACGCGTGCCGTGAACGTCAGAAGACGCTGCCCGCGGCCGTCGGTCCACCCATCGACCTCGTTGAGAGAGGGCACGTGTTCGCGCGGCATGACGAGGGCGTGCTGGGCGGCCTTGGGAGCAATGTCCCGGATCGCGAAGAACTCCTCGTCTTCCAGGACCACGTCACCAGGTATCTCACCGCGTATGATTTTGCAGAAGATGCAGTCTGTCATGACCCGTTATTATACTACCAATCCGCGAGAGCATACCGTGCCAGGGCCGCAGCCACGAGGCCGGCGGTCTCGGTGCGCAGCACCCGAGACCCAAGGGTGGCGAGGCTGCAACCGGCAGCGGTCAGCAGATCCACCTCCGCCGAAGACCAGCCCCCTTCCGGCCCCACCCACAGGGCCCAGCGCGTGGGGGCAACGTCGGATTGGCTGCTCCGGCCGGCGGCGCTCTCCGCGTTGAGCACAGAGCCAAGGTGTTGGGTGGCGCTCGGGGTCAAGACCACCGATTGCCAGCCCTCGGAACCGGCCCAATCGAGGGCCGCCTCCACGGAGACGGCGATGCGGATCTCTGGTATCGCCAGCTGCTTGCTCTGCTTAGCGGCCTCCGCGGCGACGGAACGCCACCGCGCCGCCCTCGTGTCCAGCCGCTCGAGCGGCACTCGTGGTGAACCTGCCGCAAGGGCGATCAGGAAGGCATCGACGCCCACCTCGGTGCCTTTCTCCACGACTTCATCGACCTTTCGAGGTTGCGGGAGTCCCTGCACCAGCAACAACTCCACTCGAGAAGCCGGGCCGGGGGCGGGCCGGCCGGTGACGCGCACGGTGACCCGGTCACCGACTTCCTCGAACACAGCCTCGGCCAGATTCCGTGTCCCGGAGATGACCACCTCACACGGGTCGCCGGGACGAACGCGCAAGACGGTCCTCGCGTGACGGGCATCCGACCGCGCAAGCTCCACGAGCACACCGACGAGTGGCGACTCGTCGGGGCTGCGGGGCGTCGACGCCGGGAGGCCTCCCGGGACGGCGTCACCGTGTACGATGTCCGCCGGCGCTACGAAGAAGCGTGGTCGCACCTTCCTCCGTCACCCACCCGCTGTGGCCAGGGAGAGCGCCTTCTGCAGGGTTTCGTCGACGCCGCTGGTGTCCGGGTCGTCGGGCATCACCACATCGGGCTCTATGCCCTTTTTGTTGATGTCGTTGCCGGCGGGAGTCAGGTACACGGCGGTGGTGACTTTTAGCGCCCCGCCGTTGCTCAGAGAGATGAGCGTCTGGACCAGGCCTTTGCCGAAGGTCTTGGCGCCCACGAGGGTCGCCCGGCCCGTGTCCTTCAAGGCTCCGGCAACGATCTCAGAAGCGCTGGCCGAGAACTCGTCTACCAGGACGTAGACTGGAATGGCAGGGTCGACGGCGTTGCCGTGAGCGGTGAACACCTCTTCGGGCGAATGCAGTCCTTCGGTGGTCACGATCACGCCGTCGGGGATGAAGATGCTGGCGACGTCGACCGCTTCGTTGAGCAGGCCGCCCCCGTTCCGCCGCAGATCGAGAATGACGGCGGCCACCCCGTCCTCGTCCACCGCCTTGGTGACGGCGGCCCGGAGATGCTCGGCGGAATCCTTGGAGAAGGTGACGAAGGTGATGTGCGCCACCTTGCGGCCTGCGGCGCGGAGGGTCTCCACTTCGATCACCGGGATCTCGATATTCATGCGCACGAGAACGACGTCCTCAGCGGTCCCGCCCTCGGGCAGATGTGGGTCCGCACCGTTGTCCGCGACAGGCTCGGGAACGTACCCGGCCGGTACGTGGTACACCTTGAGCTTGACTTCGCTGCCTTCCGTGCCTTTGATCTGTGAGACGACGTCGTCGAGTGAGAGGCCCGCGGTCTCCTGGTCATCGACGGCCAGGATGATGTCGCCGGAAGCGATCCCCGCCTTGGCCGCCGGTGAGTCCCTGAAGGTCGAGACCACCGTAACGTAGGGTCCCCGCATCTCCACGGTCATGCCCACGCCTGAATACGACCCTCCTGCGCGCTCCTGGAACATAGAATACTGCTCCGGGTCCAGATAATTCGTGTAATCGTCGTTCAGCCCCTTGAGCATTCCTCGGATCGAATCGTCTTCGAGATCGGCAGGGTCGACGGGCTGATAGAACGTCGATTCCAGCTTGTCCAGCACCTCGTCCTGAAGAGGGAAACCGACGCTCTCCCCCATGAGCACATCGGCCACCGCTCCCGGGAGCACCGCCCGCAACAGGTTGCGAGGGGCCGGGTGGGCTCCCATGATCACGCCACCCGCGACCAGGATCGCGAGCAGGACCCACACCGCCACCACTACTAGGGAACTTCTGAAGAAACGCTGCATCCCGGCTCCTAGAGGTAGCCCATGGGGTTGACGGGAGTCCCGTTCAGCCGAACCTCGAAGTGCAGATGAGGTCCGGTGGAGTAGCCGGTGCTGCCCACCTTGCCGATGACGTCACCCCGATCCACGGCCTCACCCACCGACACCAGGATGGTCGACTGATGGGCGTATAAAGTGGTGAGTTGGCCGCCGTGCGAGATGACCACTGCCTTGCCGTAGCCTCCCCGCCATCCCGCCTGGATCACCACCCCGCTGTCGGCTGCGCGGATGGGCGTGCCGAACGACGCCGACATATCGACTCCCGTGTGCATCTTGCGCACCTTGAAGATCGGATGAACTCGATACCCGAAGGGGGAGCTGACGCGCCCCGGCACGGGCCGGATGAACGTGCCCGTGCCCCTGACCGTCTGGTCCACGGTGCTGGTGAGCGCCCGTAGATCATCGCGTAACCGGTTCGATTCGGCCTCGAGGGCCGCTTCTTGCTTCTCCCACGAGGCCTTGTCGGTCTCGGCTTTTTCGACCACTCGCCGCTTATCACGACGCGCGCCCTGCACCTGGGTAACCTTCGCTTCCTGCTGGGCCACCAGCGCTTCCAGGCGTGCGGCCTGATCGGACTGCCGCCCTTCCACCTCGGATATCCGTGCCTGCTGAGACTCGAGATCGAGCCGCTCCGCATCCACCCGGGCACGTAGGTCTTTGACCTGCACCAGGACGCGTTCGTCCGCGTGCACGACGAAGGAGAGGAAGTCGATGCGGGTGATCAGATCCGACAGACGAGCAGTATCGAGAAGCACCTCGATATACCCGATACCCCCGGACTTGTAGATATTGACCGCCCGCCTGCCGAGAGCGGATTGGGCGGTCCTAAGGTCTTCCTCGGCCTTCGCCAAGCGGGCTCTGGCCTCCACGAGCAGCGCCTTGAGACGGCTGAGTTCCTCGCGTGTCGCATTGAGTTCCGCAGTGACTTGGTCTCGATCGGCCGTAACGGCCGCCAACTCAGAATCCAGGGCCTCGATGCGCACATCGAGTGACGCGATGTCCTCGAGCGCTCCCTTGCGGACCGCTTCCGCCTTCTGTATCTCGGCCCGAGCCTTGTCCAGTTCGGTTTTGTTCTGGGTCAGGTCCTGATTGATCTGCGACGCCGTCTTGGCTTCGGCCGCACCGGGAGCGAGCACGCGCTCGATCCCGAGCGGCAGCCGCAAGTCCCCGGGGGAGGCGGCCATCGCAATGCCCAGCACCAGAGCGAGCGCCGGCAGGAACCACAGAGCCCCGGCCAGGCAGCGGCCGACGGTCAGCGGGCGGCGAGCAGACGGACCGCTCTCCTCCGCTCCGATGATCATGCGCTCAGACGTTCAGGAACCTCCTGAGCCCGAGTCCCGAGCCAACGGCCCCGATGATAGCTCCGACCCCGAGGATGACCAACGTGATCTGTACGGTCGAGACCGCGTTGAAGGGCACAGTGAGGAACACGAGGTTCTCGCGGATGCGGTCCATGACGAAGTCCGTGCCCACGGTGACCAGGGCGAGTGCGGCAAGCGCCCCGGCCAGACCAACCGCGAGACCTTCGATGATAAAGGGCCAGCGGATGAACCAGTTGGTGGCCCCCACGAGCTTCATGATCTCCACTTCGCGGCGCCGGGCGTAGATCGAAAGGCGGATCGTGTTCGATATGAGCAAGATGGAGACCCCACCCAACAGGAACACGAACACAGCCGATATGTTGCGGATGACAGAGGTGACCTTGAAGATGCGTTCGGCGAGTTCTTTGCCGTACCGCACCTCTTCGACGATAGGACGCCCCTCGAACTTGGCGGCCACGGTGCCGGCCAACTCCGGATCCTTGAGCGCCACTTCGAACGATGCGGGCAGCGGGTTGCTCGGCAGGTCCTGGAGAAGCTCCTCGTGCTCCTTGAGATCTTCTTTCAGACGCTTGAGGGCCTCATCCTTGTCGATGAACTGCACCTCTTTGACCTCGGGCTGGTCGACGATCTCCTGGCGCATCGCCTCTATCTCGTCGGTGGTGGCCGAGTCTTTCAGGTAGATGGTGATCTCCACCTTCTGTTCGACATCCTTCAGGACGGCGTTGATGTTGAAGACGAACACCATGACCACTCCCAGCAAGAACATGCTGAGGAACACCGTCACGACGGCGGCGACGGTCATGAAATAGTTGCGCCACAGCGAACGGAAGGCCTCGGCTAGGAAGAACCTAATTCTCCCCATAGCTACCCCTCCGTTGGTCGCGAACCACTTGACCCTGCTCGAGAGCGATGACCCTACGCCGCATCTTGTCGACCATCTCCCGGTCGTGCGTGGCCATCACCACGGTGGTGCCCGTCTTGTTGATCCGGTAGAGGAGCTGCATGATCCCCGTGGAGGTCTCAGGGTCGAGGTTACCTGTGGGCTCATCCGCTATGAGCAGCGGCGGATGGTTCACGAAAGCGCGCGCGATCGACACCCGCTGCTGCTCGCCTCCGGAGAGCTCGTTGGGCAGATTGCCGACCTTGTGGCCGAGGCCCACCAAGTTGATGATCTCGCCCGTCTTGCGGCGTCCGGCGGAGGAGGAGTTCCCGGTCACCTGCAGAGCGTAGTAGACGTTGTCGAACACCGTCTTGTTTTGCAGCAGCTTGAAATCCTGGAACACGCACCCGATGTTGCGCCGGAGGTAGGGCACCTTCCACCTGCGGAGCGTCTGGAGGTCACGCCCCCCGACGATGATCCGCCCGCGGTCCGGCTCCAATTCCTTGATGAGTAGCCGGATGAAGGTGGACTTGCCCGAACCGGAGGCCCCCACCAAGAAGACGAACTCCCCCTTCTCGATGTGAAGACTGACCGATTCCAACCCGATGGTGTCGGGGGGATAGATCTTTGTGACTTCTTCTAGCCGTATCACGTTCTCTTGCGTACCTCCTGACGGGCGCTTCGCGACCGTTGTTCACTATCGTGGGCCGAAAAGCGACACCGGTTACAATTCTCGACCGCGGTGCCGGAATCCTTGGCGGGCCGTCGCCGCCGCCGCCCGCCGGCCGCCGGAACAACGTCCCGAGGGGCGCACGGCGGGGCGGGCCGGCGCTAGTGTTCGTCGTCGCCGCGAAGGCCCCCTGTGGCGCGACGCATCAAGTACTCGTGGATGAAATCGTCGATAGAACCGTTCAAGACCGCATCGACATTGCCTTTCTCCAGCCCGGTGCGATGATCCTTTACCAGGGTATATGGAGCCATGACGTACGATCGGATCTGGCTGCCCCAGCCGATCTCCTTCTGTTCGCCCTTCTCTCGGGCTAGATCCTGTTCACGCTTCTCGATCTGCTGCACTAGCAGCTTGCCTCGCAGCATACGCATCGCCGTCTCGCGGTTCTGGGTCTGAGAGCGCTCGTTCTGACACTGGACCACTGTCTTCGTGGGTACATGGGTGATGCGCACGGCCGAGTCGGTCTTGTTCACGTGCTGGCCGCCCGCTCCCGACGCGCGGTAGGTCTCGACTCGTAGATCTTTCTCGTCGATGTCCACCTGTACCGCTTCGTCGACCACCGGCGTCACGTCGATCGAGGCGAACGACGTATGGCGCCGGTTGGCGGCGTCGAACGGCGACATGCGCACCAGGCGGTGCACGCCGCGTTCGGCCGCGAGCAGCCCGTAAGCGTTTTCGCCCTGAACTGTGACCGTGGCGCTCTTGATGCCCGCCTCATCTCCCTCTGTGACTTCGTTGATCTCCACGTCGAAGGACCGGTTCTGCGCCCAGCGCAGGTACATACGCAAGAGCATCTCCGCCCAATCCTGACTCTCGGTGCCGCCGGCTCCCGGATGGATGCTCACGATCGCGTCACCGGTGTCGAACTCGCCATTGAAGAGCCGGGCTTCCTCGAAGGCATCCAAGACGCGCTCTATCTGAGCGGAGACACGTTCGAGTTCGGCTTCGTTGTGGGGGGAAAGCGGACCGTCGCCGTTTTCCTCGTACGCCAGTTCGGCAAGCATCTCAAGGTCGTCGATCAACGCGGCAAGGTCGGAATACCGATCGAGACGACTCTTGACTCTGCTGTACTGGGTGGAGGTCTTCTGCGCCGCCGTCTGGTCGTCCCAGAAATCCGGCGCGCGCATCTCCTCCTCGAGAGAGGCTACGCGCTGCTCAAGTCCAACCGGGTCAAAGGTAATCCCTTACCCACGCGAGCTTCTCGCGAAAAGCCGGAAGCCGTTCCCGATATGTGGCGGCGGTCGCCGCCTGGATCTGTGTCTTCTCAGACATACTCGGGAAGTATAGCCCAGAGAGGGGGAATCGGTCGAAAGAGACGGGAGCCACCCGGGAGGCTCACTCCGCTCCGTGACATTTCTTGTATTTCTTGCCGCTGCCGCAAGGACACGGATCGTTACGCCCCACCTTCTCCACGTGCCGGGGAGCGGTGACCGTCTGGCCGGCCCTCTGGGCATGTTGGAAGGCACCGGCGGACCCGTCGCCGACAACAGCACCTCCAGGCGACATCAGACCGGAGAACCCGCTGCCGACCGCAGTATCATCAGGGGCGCTGTAGGAGAGTTCCACCTGGCGTCGAGCCTCAGGCAGTTCTTCCTTCCTCACCTCCACCCGGAACACCATGCGGACGAAGTCTTCCTGGATCGAATCCATCATCGTCTGGAACATAGTGAAGCCCTCAGACTTGTACTCGACCAGAGGGTCCTTCTGAGCCAGAGCCCGGAGACCGATGCCCTCGCGCAGGTAGTCCATGTCGTAGAGATGGTCGCGCCAGCGGGAATCCAGTGTGCGGAGGAGCACCCAGCGCTCCAACTCTCGCATGTTCTCCTCGCCGACCTCGAGTTCCTTGGCCTCGTAGATCCCCAAGGCGTCCTCGACCACGCGGTCGGCGAGTTCGTCGGCCTCCAGGTCCTCGAGGTCGCCTAGGTCATCGACGACGATGCTGAGTGGGAAGACGGAACGGAGCACGGTAAAGAGCTCGGGCAGATCCCACTCCTCGGCGTACTTGCTGCCCGAGGTGAAGAGCTCCACCTGCGCGCGAACGACGCGCTCGATGATCTCCCTGACGTCGTCCCGCAGATCTTCGCCCTCCAAGACCCGCTTGCGCTGCGCGTAGATGACTTCGCGCTGCCGATTCATCACATCGTCGTACTCGAGTACCCGCTTCCTGATTTGGAAGTTCTGTTCCTCCACCCTTTTCTGCGCGCTCTCAACGGACCGGCTGATCATGCCGGCTTCGATGGGCGTATCGTCCTCGATGCCCAGTCGGTCCATCAGATTGTGGACGCGATCGCCGGCAAAGAGGCGCATCAAGTCGTCTTCCAAAGAGATGTAGAAGCGGCTCGCACCGGGATCGCCCTGCCGACCCGAGCGGCCCCGCAGCTGGTTGTCTATGCGCCGCGAGTCGTGGCGCTCGGTGCCCAAGATGTAGAGTCCGCCCAGCCCGACCACGCCCTCGCCGAGCTTGATGTCGGTGCCTCGCCCGGCCATGTTAGTGGCGATGGTGACGCTGCCCCTCTGGCCGGCACCCTCGACTATCACGGCCTCGCGCGCGTGGTGCTTCGCGTTCAGCACCTCATGCGGAACGCCCCGCCGGGTGAGCATGGAGGAGAGGGTCTCGGAAGCCTCTACGGAGATCGTGCCCACCAGCACGGGTTGCCCGTGTTGGTAGCACTCGAGCACGTCGTCGGACACGGCCTTGACTTTGGCGGCGCGGGTCTTGTAGATGAGGTCGTTGCGATCCTCACGGACCATAGGCATGTTCGTGGGGATCTCCAGGACTTCCAAACCATAGATCTCGCGGAACTCATCGGCCTCCGTTGCCGCGGTGCCCGTCATGCCCGAGATCTTCTCGTACATACGGAAGTAGTTCTGCAGCGTGATGGTGGCGAGAGTCTGGTTCTCCTCCTTGATCTTGACGTCCTCTTTAGCCTCGATGGCCTGGTGGAGACCCTCGGAGTAGCGGCGTCCCTCCAAGATCCGGCCGGTGAACTCGTCGATGATCTTGACCTCGCCGTCCTGCACGAGATAGTCGACGTCGCGCTTGAAGAGAGACTCGGCGCGCAGCGCCTGCATCAGGTGGTTCACCAATTGGCCCGACAGGTCCTCGTAGAGGTTGTCCACACCCGCCATCTTCTCGACGCGGGCCACACCCTCTTCTGTTGGAGCGACCGTGCGTTTCTTCTCATCGACCTCGTAGTCGAGCCCTTCGCCCTCCTTCAATTGCCGGGCGATACGGGCGAAGTCGTAATAGGTCTTGGCGGCGTGTTCACCGGGTCCCGATATGATGAGCGGGGTGCGGGCTTCATCGACGAGGATGGAGTCCACCTCGTCGATGATGCAGTAGGCGTGCCCGCGTTGCACGCGCTGGTCCAAGGAGAGGGCCATGTTGTCGCGGAGATAGTCGAAGCCGAACTCGGTGTTGGTGCCGTAGACCACATCGCACTGGTAGGCCGACCTGCGGTCCGCGGAGGACATGTTGTTCTGAAGGATCCCCACCGTGAGGCCCAGAGCCTCGTACACCGGGCCCATCCAGGCCGCGTCGCGTGCGGCGAGGTAGTCGTTGACCGTGACCACATGCGCGGGTTGACCGGTCAAGGCGTTCACGTAGATGGGCATGGTGGCCACCAGGGTCTTGCCTTCGCCGGTCTTCATCTCTGCGATGGCTCCGGAGCGGAGCACCAACCCGCCCAACACCTGCACGTCGAAGGGCCGCATGGCCACCGTACGTCGAGCCGTCTCGCGCGCCACCGCAAAGGCCTCGGGCACCAGTTCTTCTATGGTCTCGCCCTGCGCCAGGCGCTCTCTGAACTCGGTGGTCTTGGCGCGCAGAGCCACATCGTCGAGCGGGCGCACAGAATCTTCCAGTGCGGATACCTCGGAGACACCCGCCTGGAACGACTTCATCTTCTTGCCCTCGCCGAAGCGCAGGACCTTGTCTAGTAAACCCATGTCTCAGTCTGCCTCGGCGCCCCGAGCGGAGACTACCGTTGCGGCTCGATCAGCCCATAGTCTCCGTCGCGACGCCGATAGACCACGGCGGTCTCCTGGGTCTCGCTGCTCATGAACACGAAGAAGTCGTGCCCCACCAGATCCATCTGAAGAGCAGCTTCCTCGGGCGTCATGGGTTTGACCATGAACTGCTTGATCTTGACGATGGTCGGCAGGGGACCGCCATCTTCTTCGTTCTCGATATCTTCAGCGAAGGACAGGCCCTCGCTCTGCAACACGTCTCTGTGCGCACCCTGGGAGCGGGCGATGAGCTTGCCGCGATACTTCTTGACCTGGCGCTCGAGTTTGTCGGCCACCAAGTCGATCGAGGCGTACATGTCCCCCGAAGCCTCACGACCGCGGATGACGGGCCCCTTGGTGTGTATGGTAGCCTCGGCCACCTGGTTGTCCGCTATGCTCGGGTTCTTCTCGGCGGAGAGTTCGACGTCGCAGCGGACGTCCTCCGCAAGGTACTTCTGCAGCCGCCCGATCTTCTCCCCCGCGTACGCGTTGAGAGCATCGGTAACGACGATATTGCGCCCTTTGACCGTCAGGTTCACTCGTCTTACTCCTTGGACTGCCTACCCGTTTGACCCAGCGCCGTCCCTGTCGGAGACGGTCGAATCCTGTACATTACCATACCGTCGGTTTCTGGTCCCTCGACCCCGGCCCGGGCCATGTCCGTCACGCCACCTGTGGGATGACCACGCGGGGACTTAGACCTACGGGGCGCGCCATGGCTCGCAGTGCTCGTTTCAATCCGCGCGCTGGGGTAGGTCCGCAGGAGTGCGTCCGAAGGTGAAAACGTGCACCGGTGACTCCCAGCGCGCCAGGATTGCGCGGGACACCTCGGCCACTGTCGCTCCTGTCGTGTATACGTCGTCCACCAGTACGATCGCCCTCGGATGCACGGGGCCGACCGCATGTGCGACGGGACCCGCGGCAATGAACGCCCCTCTCAAGTTGCGCTGCCTCCCCTCGCGATCCAACCCCCTCTGGTGGACGGTGCGATTCACTTTGCGCGCCAGAGACATGACCGGCACTCCACCGGCGAGCACGGCCAACTCCCGCGCCAGAATCTCTGCCTGATTGTATCCGCGGGCGCGTTCGCTCGAGGCATGCGAAGGCACCCACGTGACCACCACCGGGCCGAGCGACGCCACCATGGTCCGGAACTCGTCAGCCGCAAGTCCCGCCATGAGGCGACCGAGGGCTTTCAGGCCGTCGTACTTGAACGAGGTGACCAGGCGCTTAGCCGGGCCTTCGTGCAAGAAGGCGCTGCGGGCGCTCGCGAACGTAGGCTCCTGCCCCACGCACATCGGGCACCAATGGGGCCCTCCCGGGCCGATACCGGGGTGACCGCATCGGGAGCAGCGCTCGGGACCGGCAGGGCGCAGAGAGTCCCGGCACGAGGCACAGAGGAACGTCTCGAACTCGCCGCAGCAGACGCAGCGCGGAGGGAACACCGCCGCGAGAACGGGTTCCACCAGGGTCTCACGGCACCAGCCGAGCGCGCGGGTCATGCCGGGGAATCGTGCGGCCGGCGCCGGTTCGCTCGCGTGCCCGAACATCGCCGGCCTCAGTCCACGACCGTCCCGGGATCGAGTGCTGCGTCGGCTACCTGGCGCCCGCCGCCCACCCGACACGCTTCACCCAAGACACTGTTCTGCACGCGCGCCCCTGCCTCGCACTTCACCCGCTGGGCGAACAGGCTATCGCGCACCTCGCAGCCGGCTTCGATGATGCACTCCTCCCAGAGGATCGAGCGGGACACCACCGACTCGGGCCCCACCACGGTGCCCTCACCCAAGACCACGGGCCCCTCGATGACCGCACCCGCGGCGATGGAGCACCTGTCGCCGACGAGCACCGGCGCCACCAGGCGGGCACCGTGCTCGATGACAACGCCCTCTCCTACGCGGATATCCCCGCGCTCCGCTCCACCCGCATCCTCGTGAGCGGAATGGAGCACCCGCCCCGAAGGTTCGATCCGCACCCTGCCCGCCAGCGCGTCGAAGTTCCCCTGCCGGTAGTCTTCCAGGCTACCCACGTCGCTCCAGTAGTCTGACGTGGGATGAGTGTGGAAGGCCACATCCTTGGCGAGCAGATCGTTGAAGACCTGTTTGCCGAAGTCGTAGAAGGTATCGGCGGCGATGTGCTCGAAGATCGCCGGTTCGAAGAGGTATATGCCGCAATTGCAGAGGTCGGAGAGCGCATCCTTGGTTGCAGGCTTCTCTTGGAACCCGAGGATGCGGCGCTGTTCGTCTACCACGACCACCCCGTACTGCGAGGTGTCCTGCACCTGCTTGGTGACGAGGGTAGCGATGCCTCCGGTGGAGCGGTGCGAGGCGATCAGCCGGTCCAGGTCGATGTCGGTGAGCGAGTCGCCGCTCATGACCAGGAAGGCACCCCCCTCGAGGAACGCCTGATTGTTCTTGACGCCGCCGGCCGTACCGAGGAGTTCTTCCTCGTACGCCCAGCGTATGGACATGCCCATCTGAGACCCGTCGCCGAAGTAGCCGCGGATGGTGTCGGGAAAGTGGTGTAGGTTGATGACCACTTCGGTGACGCTATGCCTGCGCAACAGGTCGAGTATGTGACCGAGGGCCGGCCTCCCCGAGATGGGCACCATGGGCTTGGGTAGTGAGCCGGTGAGGGGCATGAGCCGGGTTCCGAGGCCGGCAGCCATGATCATCGCTCGCATCTGTAACCTCCAGAGTCAGCGGCCGCAGACATCACACGAGCCAAGCCCTCCTTGAAGGGCGGGCGGATCACTCCGCGCTCGGTGATGATGGCCGTAATATTATGGGCGGGAGTCACGTCGAACGCCGGGTTGCGCGCACGTATGCCCACGGGGGCCACCCGGTTCCCGCCGGCATGGGTGACCTCATCGATGTCGCGTTCCTCGATCGGGATGCCGCTGCCATCAGGCAGAGAAAGATCCACCGTCGAAAGCGGCGCCGCGACGTAGAAGGGGACACCGTGCTCACGCGCGAGCACCGACAGCGGATACGTGCCGATCTTGTTGGCCGTGTCACCGTTCGCGGCGATACGATCGGCGCCGACTATCACCTGCGTGACGGCACCCGTACTGAGGAAGTAGCCGGCCATGCTGTCGGTGATCAACTCCGCAGAGATGCCCTCGTGCAGCAGCTCCCAGGCCGTGAGACGCGCCCCCTGCAGAAACGGACGTGTCTCGTCTACGAGCACGTGCACGTGGGGCCGGCGCTCGTGCACTGCCCGAATCACGCCGAGGGCCGTGCCGTACCCGGCTGTGGCCAGCGCGCCGGCATTGCAGTGCGTGAGTATCACCGGTCTTTCCTCCACCACCAAGTCGGCACCATAGCTGCCGATGGATCGACACGACGCCAGGTCGTCCCGGTAGATCCTGAGAGCCAGCTCCTCCATCTCCTCGACGATGCGGTCCTGGTCTACCTCCGGCCGGCGCCACACACGATCCATCTCGTCGAGAGCCCATGCCAGGTTGACAGCTGTGGGTCGGGTTGAGAACAGGCCCTTGGTCGCATCCTGAAGCGCGCGCTCGAATTCGCGCCGCTCTGCACGAGCGGCGGCCCGGGCGGCCAGGGCCATGCCCATCGCGGCGGCCACGCCGATGGCGGGAGCTCCCCTGATCACCATCAAGCGGATGGCCTCCGCGACCTCCTGCCAGGTGGTGCAGACGACGTACTCCTCGCGCAGAGGCAAGGCGCGCTGGTCGATCATCACGACCGAGCCGCTGCGCCACTCGATGGTGCGCACCTCCGCCGGATGGTCGCTGCCGGTCTCACTCACGTGGGATATCTCCGCCGTACTCGTCGCTCCTTAAGGTGCGTCACTCCGTTGCCGGCTCAGGTGCCCATGTCCCAACTGGCCAGGTAGCGCTCCTGCTCGGGGGTGAGCTCGTCTATGTGGGCTCCCAGTGCTGCCAGCTTGAGGCGCGCGATGCCTTCATCGATGTCTTGGGGCACATCGTAGACCTTCTTCTCGAGCGAGCCGGCGTTCGCGATCATGTACTCCGCCACCAAAGCCTGGTTGGCGAAGCTCATGTCCATGACGCTCGCCGGGTGTCCTTCGGCCGCGGAGAGGTTCACCAGCCTGCCCTCCGCCAGGACGTGCAATCGCCGCCCATCGCCCATCACATACTCACGCACGAAATCACGCACTTCCCGGGTGGACGTGGCAAGGGTCTCGAGACCGGGTATATCGATCTCCACGTCGAAGTGTCCCGTGTTGGCGATGACGGCCCCGTCCTTCATGACCTCGAAGTGTTCGGGCCTCAGCACGTGGATATCGCCCGTGGCTGTGATGAAGACGTCGCCGACGCGGGCGGCGTCCATAACGGGCATGACCCGGAAGCCGTCCATGACCGCCTCCAGGGCACGCAGCGGATCCACCTCGAGGATGATCACGTTCGAGCCGTGACCCTTGGCCCGCATGGCCACACCGCGTCCGCACCAGCCGTAGCCCGCAACGACGACGGTGCGCCCCGCCAGCAGGAGGTTGGTGGCCCTGATGACACCGTCAAGCGTCGACTGTCCCGTCCCGTAACGATTGTCGAACAGATGCTTCGTCAACGCCTCGTTCACCGCCACGATGGGGTAGGCCAAGCGTCCCGCGGCCTCGAGCGAGCGCAACCTTATCACTCCGGTAGTGGTCTCCTCGGTGCCGCCGATGACGCCCTCTAGAGCATCTCGACGGTCGGAGTGCAGGAGCCCCACCACGTCCGCCCCGTCATCCATCGTTATCTGAGGCCCGCTATCAATGACCGCCTTCATATGCGCGTAGTAGGTGTCGCGGTCCTCCCCCTTGATGGCGAAGGTCGGCACACCGAACTCCTGGACCAGCGCTGCGGCCACGTCGTCCTGGGTGGAGAGAGGGTTCGAGGCACACAGGAACACCTCCGCGCCGCCGGACTTCAAGGTGCGCATGAGGTTGGCGGTCTCGGTGGTCACGTGCAGGCATGCGCCGATGCGTACGCCCTCCAAGGGGCGCTCCTTGGCGAACCGCTCGCGGATAGACCGCAACACGGGCATCTCCCGTTCGGCCCACTCGATGCGGAGCACGCCCCTCGCGCTCAGCCCCAGATCTTTGACGTCGTGCGGAATCCCAGCCATGTATCGTCCTTTCTCTTCGGTGCCGCCCACTGGGCGGCCCGCGTCTACAGACTCTTCTATTGGCATAACGTCGGCAGGTGTAACCACGCCGGCCGCGACTCGGAACCCGAGGTGGGCGGCCAGGATCGCCACCGGGACCAGTTCCGATGAGACCGCGGCGAACTCCTGCGCTTCCTCGAGGAAACCGGCGGCCACCACTCGCGACTCGAACGGAGTCAGGTCGAGTTCATCTCGCACTCCGGCCACCACCCCCTCTCGCGCCGCGAGCGGGGGCGCGAGCAGCGCCGTCACCAGCGCGGGCTCGTAGAGCCCGGCCGTGACCGGGAAGCGTGGCCCGAGCGAATCGTCGTTCGGCCCGCTCAGGGGTGACTCCCACGTCAAGTTGGCGTGATCGGTGACCGCGATCACCCCCGCGTCGGCGGGAGCCGCCGGAGCCGGATAGGTCGCCGAGCCGGCCGCGGCGGCCGAGGCGGCGGGAGCTTCGGAGGCCGGCAAGGCCGCCGAATGGACCAAAGTGGCTGCGAGCGCGGCGGCCACGGACCTGCCCACACACACATACCCCACCGTCGATTGGCGGGGATCCCGCGGCCTGAGGGCGCTGCTCGGACCCAGGCCGAGCAGCGCCCTTCGCAAAGCGTGTACTTCTGCCTGACTCTGACGGCGCCTCAGGTTACGCACCCCTACCGATTCCAGTTCGATGACTTCCCCGTCGCGGCCTGCAAGGTAGCGCGCCAGCACGCGGCCTTGAGCCAACCGAGAGGCTCCCGGACTCAGCAACACCCTCACGGCAGCGAGATCATCGAGCCGGCTAGGTCCAGCAAAGCGTCCCGGTCGAGACGGTATCCGAGTGCGTTGGCCACCCAATACAGGACCCCGTCCTTCTTCCACCAGACGCGCTCGACGCGTCCACCGGAGGCGACGACCGTGAAGACCGTGCCGTTCTGAGTCACCTCTTCGCCGGGAGCCGCCGCCGGAGCGTCGACGAAGGTGGTCTCCATCACTCCCAGGTATTGATCTTCTCGACCGACGCGGAAGATGACCTTGAGCGCCGGGAAGGAACCGTCATCGCTCTGGATCTCGTACAGGCGGCTGTCGCGATACTCGAACCCTTCGGGGAGGAACGCCGGCGCCATGAGAGGGAACGAGGCACGAGCCGCATCCTCCTTCCATGGTCGCGAGTCAGGGATGTTGTCGACGGTGGCAGCCGGCCGGAACTCGGGAGGAAGAGCGAAATCCGCCCCCAACACGACTGAGATGACAGCGCCGGTGTTGTCTTCCCGCACCCTGTTGATGCCCAGGGCCTCGGCGACGCGCTCAGCTTCCCCCGACCGAGCGGCCGGGTGTAGGACGGAGGATTGGGCGTTGTCGTGACTCTTGGCGTCGCCCACGCGACCCACGACGGCGCCCATCGACTGCAGCCATGCGCCCGCACCGGCGGCCTCGCCCGAGCGACCGTTCCCGTTGAACACGTTCACGGTCATGCCGGTGAGATCAGTATGTGCGGCCGTCGTGCTGGTGGTCGATGAGTCGTCCGAGCCGTCGGCGTTACCCGGAGTGGTGGTGCCGGTCTGGTCTGGAGCCGGAGAGGGCGCGGTGACCAGGTCCCGCGCCGCTGCGCGCACAGCCTCTTCGGTGGCGACCACATACGAGCCTCCTCCGATCTCCTGGACGTCCGCCTCGAGTGTCACCTGCTTGATGCGCGACCTGTCAAGCCGGAGGCCCCAAAGAGCCAGGTTCAGAGCCTGGGCGGTCTTGATGTCGGTTGAAGAGTTGCGGGCGATGAGCTGAACGAGTTCAGGGATCTTTAGCGCTGCGTCCCACTTCGAGATCTGCTCGCGAGCCGCCTGCAAAAAGCGTTGCTGACGCTCAATGCGGCCGAAGTCACCGCTGTTGTCGTGCCGGAAGCGGACATAATCCAACGCCTGCTCGCCGCCCAGTCGTTGGTAGCCGGGCTGGATATCGATATTCTCGTAGTCGATGCCCCCGTAGAAGTAGCGCCTGTCGACGTCGATGTAGACTCCCCCGAGTGCCGAGGTGATCGAACGGAAGGCCTCGAAGTCCACGTTGATGTAGTGGTCCAAGTCGAGGCCCGTGATCCCCTGCACCGTCCTGATGGATAAAGCCGGTCCGCCGAAGGCGAACGCCGCATTGATCTTCTGCATGCCGTAATCCGGAACCCGGACCCGTAGGTCGCGCGGAAGAGACAGCACCGAGACGAAGTCCTCTGCCGGATCGACATGCACGATCATGAGGGTGTCGGAACGACCGTATTCCTCGTCTTCGCCTTCCCGCGAGTCCGACCCCAAGATAAGGATGTCCTGTGCGTCCGGCTTCTCGAGCGCCGGGTCGACCACGGATGTGTCGTCCGGCTGTTGGATGACGCTCACCGCCGCCGAATCGCCGGGCCCCTGGTTGGCCTCCCGCACCTGCATGTCGAGCCACACGTATACGCCCCCCGCCGCCACGAGCACGAAGCCCATGACGAACAGCAGCGTAACGAGGGCCACCCGAACCCAGCGCTGCGGCGCCGACCTACGGACAGCGTAGACTGTATATGGTTTCTGCTTCAGACTGGCGCTCCGCGTCGTACGAGCTGCATCCGGCAGCGTGGAGTCTAGATTCTACCGCGTCAAAGAAGGGGAACCAACGCGACCGTGCCCGGTGCGCTCAAGGTCGGCGCCCAGGGTCGAGAGCTTATCCTCTAAGCGCTCGTAACCCCTGTCTATGTGGAACACATCGCGTATCTCCGTGCTCCCCTCGGCCACCAGTCCGGCCAGCACGAGTGCGGCGCCTGCACGCAGATCGGGACACCGGACGATCGCACCCGTAAGAGATCGGCCCCCGTTCACCACCGCGTGGTGGCCGGCCACCTTGATGTCGGCCCCGAGGCGGATGAGTTCGTCGACGAAGCCGAAACGATTCTCAAACACGTTCTCGGTGACGATGGCCGCTCCTCGCGCTATCGACAGCAGCACCATCATCTGCGCCTGGAGATCGGTGGGAAAGCCCGGATGCGGCAGCGTCGCGACGTCGGTGGTCGCGTAGTACTGAGGATCACCCCAGGCACGGATCTTCCGCTGACTGTCCTGTACCTGCACACCTATCGCCCTCAGCTTGCTCAGGAACATGTCAAGGTGGTGCGGGCTGATGCCGTCCACCTCGACATCGCCGCCGGTGAGTGCGCCTGCGATCAGAAAGGTGCCCGCCTCGATCCGGTCGCCGATGACGGTGTGCTCAGCCGGCTCCATGCCGGCCACACCCCGCACGGTTATCTGAGAGGTGCCGGCCCCCTGCACGTCGGCGCCCATGCTCACCAGGAACTTACCCAGATCGACGATCTCCGGCTCGCGCGCCGCGTTGTCGATCACCGTCACGCCATCGGCCAGCACCGAGGCCATGAGCAGGTTCTCAGTCGCGCCGACGCTCGGATACTCGAGTACGATGGGCACGCCCACCAGACGCGCGGCGGTCACTTCGACGAAGCCGTGTTCGGAGGACACGACGGCCCCTAGCTGCTCGAGTCCCCGCAGATGAAAGTCGATCTTGCGCGGTCCGAGGTTGCACCCTCCGGGCATGGCCACCCGACTGCGCCCGAAACGAGCTACGAGTGGGCCCATGATCTGGAACGAGGCGCGCATCTTCTGCACGAGCTCGTACGGAGCGGCGTGGGGCTCCACTGCTGTCGTATCGATGGTCAAGATACCCGCTTCGAAGTGCACACGGGCACCCAGATACTCGAGGACGTCGCTCATCGTATGCACGTCTTCGATGTCGGGAACGTTGTGAAGAACGCTCGTACCGTCGGCGAGCAGGCTGGCGGCCATGAGTTTCAGAGCGGAGTTCTTGGCTCCCGAGACCTTGACACTGCCGACGAGGCGCCGCCCACCGCGAACGACGTAGCGGGAGTCATCCGGGTCATTCATGGTGCGAGACTAGCCCTTTCATAGAGCGAGGGCAACCCCAGGGGCCGCCCTCGCTGGGTCCACAACGGTGTGCGTGGAGATCAGGTCTTCTTCACAACCGCCAGGCGGTTCTTAGCGCGCTTCAGAGCCATGGTCTCGCGGAACGCGTCGATCTCTTCGTCAACGGCCGCACCGTTCTTGATCTGTGCCAGACGCTCCTCAGCGCGGGTAAGCGCCTCGTGCGCCCTCTGCGAATCGATCTCAGACGCAAGCTCGGCTGCGTCGGCCAGGACTATCACCTTGTCGAACTGCACCTTCATAAAACCCTCGGCCACGGCCAACGACAACCACGTGTCGTCGAGGGTCTTCACGCGTATCTCACCGATCGCGAGACGCGCGACCACGGGCGCGTGCCGCGGCAGGATGCCCATCTCCCCGCGCTCCGCAGGGACGACCACCATCGCCACGTCGCCGTCGAAGACAAGCCCATCCGGCGAGACCACTTCCAAGCGCAGGAAGTGTCTGTCGTCGGCCACGGGCTACTCCTCCTCGGACTGGCCGCGCATGCGGCGCGCGCTGGCGACGGCCTCTTCGATGGCGCCGACCATGTAGAACGCCTGCTCCGGAAGGTCGTCGTGTTTGCCCTCGACGATCTCTTTGAAGCCCTTGATCGTGTCGGCCAGCTTCACGTACTTGCCCGGACGGCCGGTGAAGGCCTCGGCCACGTTGAACGGCTGGGACAGGAAACGCTCCACTTTGCGGGCGCGCTGCACGACGAGCTTGTCCTCGTCTGAGAGTTCGTCCATGCCGAGGATGGCGATGATGTCCTGCAGGTCCCTGTACCGCTGCAGGATCTCCTGCACGGCGGCTGCAGTGTCGTAGTGCTCGTCGGTGACCGTTCCCCGGCCCAGGGCGCGGCTGGTGGAGTCGAGTGGGTCGACGGCCGGGTAGATACCCTTCTCCGAGATGGCTCTGCTGAGCACCGTGGTAGCGTCCAGGTGGGCGAAAGAGCTGGCCGGAGCCGGGTCGGTGAGGTCGTCCGCAGGCACGTAGATGGCCTGGATAGACGTGACCGAGCCGCGGCTGGTGGAGGTGATGCGTTCCTGGAGCTCGCCCATCTCCGACGCCAGGGTCGGCTGGTAGCCCACGGCGGACGGCATGCGCCCGAGGAGGGCCGATACTTCGGAGCCGGCCTGCACGAAACGGAAGATGTTATCGATGAAGAGCAGCACGTCCTGCCCCTGCACATCGCGGAAGTACTCGGCCATTGTGAGACCGGAAAGCCCTACACGCAGTCTGGCTCCCGGAGGCTCGTTCATCTGGCCGAACATCAGCGCGGTCTTGTTGAGGACACCCGATTCCTTCATCTCGAGGTAGAGGTCGTTACCCTCGCGGGTCCGTTCCCCCACCCCGCAGAACACGGAGATGCCGCCGTGCTCGGTGGCCAGATTGTGGATCATCTCCTGGATCAGCACCGTCTTGCCCACGCCGGCGCCGCCGAAGAGGCCGACCTTACCCCCCTTGACGTACGGGGCCAGCAGGTCGATGACCTTGATGCCCGTCTCGAAGATCTCGACGGTGGGGTTCAAGTCCTCGAAGCCGGGAGCCTGACGGTGGATAGGCCAACGCTCCACGTCGGCGGGGATAGGTTCGCCCTCGTCGATGGGGTCGCCGATCAGATTGAAGAGTCGGCCCAAGGTGGCTTCGCCCACCGGCACGGTGATCGCGCTGCCTGTGTCGGTGACTTCGACGCCGCGGGCCAGGCCGTCGGTGGAGTCCATGGCCACGGCGCGCACCTTGCCGTCGCCCAGGTGCTGCTGCACCTCGGCGACCAGGGAGATGCGCCCGGCGTCGGTCTCTACGTCGATCTCCAGAGCATTGTAGATAGCGGGGAGTTCGTCGGGGAACTCCACGTCGAGCACTGCCCCCATTATCTCTACGATCCTGCCTTTGTTCATCGTCTTAGCTTTCCTCCCTCTTCCAGGGGCGCGAGCCTCGCCCGACCCCGGTCATGGTCGTTCGGGTCAGGATAGGGCGTCGGCCCCCGCCACCACCTCGAGGATCTCCTGGGTGATGGAGGCCTGCCGGGCTCTGTTCATAGCCAACGTAAGCCGGTCGATCATCTCTCCCGCGCTCTCGGACGCGTTGCGCATGGCGGTCATACGGGCGCCATGTTCACTCGCGGTGCTCTCGAGGAGTGCGCGGTAAACCGTCATCTCCACGTAACTCGGCAGCAGGTCGTTCAGGATGACCTCGGCCTCCGGCTCGAAGAGGAAATCCATATGCGGAGCGGCATCGTCGGGAGTGTAGGTCGCCACCACCTGCTCCTGCAGTGGAAGAATCACCTGCTCGGTGACCCGCTGTTCCATCGCGCTCACAAAATGGTTGAACACGAGGATCACGCGGTCCACTGCCTGAGTCGTGTAGAGTTCGGCCACCCGGTTAGCCAGCGACTGGGCGTCCGAGAAGGTGGGGCGGTCGGTGATGCCCGCATATGTGCCCGCGACGGGGACGTCCTGGAAACGGAAGGTACCCACGCCTCTCTTACCTACGACGATGAGCTCCACCTCGATGCCATGGCTCTCATACTCGCGCCGACGCTCCTGCGTCAGCCGGACGATGTTCGAGTTGAACGCCCCGCAGAGACCGCGGTCGGCGGTAAGCGCCACCAGCGCGACCCGGCGCACCTCCTCGTGCTGTCTGAGCAGCGGGAAGCGCTCTGTATCAACGTCGATGTACTTGGCCAGACCGGCGATGAACTCCATCATGTGAACGGCATAGGGTCGAGTGGCCTCGATGCGCATCTGCGCGCGGCGCAGACGGGCGGCGGCCACCATCTCCATGGCCTTGGTGATCTTCTTGGTGTTCTGTACGGAGGTGATCCTCCGCTTGATGTCTCTTTGTGAGGCCATCTGCTCGTCTGGGCCTTAGACCTCTACCGGCGTTCCCGGCACCGAGGCTTCGTCGCCTACGAAATCGGCCTTGAACGCACGGATGGCCTCCGTCAGCTTGGCCGTCGTCTCTTCGGACATCTCCTTGCTGACGCGGATGGCGTCTCCGATCTCGGCGTTGTTGGCCTTCAGGTAGTCACGCAACCCGTCGTTGAACTCGGCCACCTTGGGCACCTCAATATCGTCCAGATATCCCTGTGTGGCCGCGAAGATGATCGCCACCTGATCCTCAACCGGCCAGGGAGCGTATTGAGGTTGGTTGAGGGTAGCCACCAAGCGCTCGCCTCGGGCAAGAGCCTTTTGCGTCTCAGGATCCAGTTCCGAACCGAACTTGGCGAAGGCTTCGAGCTCGCGGTACTGCGAAAGGTCCAGCCGAAGGGAGCCTGCCACCTTCTTCATGGCCTTGATCTGCGCGTTACCACCCACCCGTGATACCGAGATGCCTACGTTGATGGCCGGACGCACGCCGGAATAGAACAGGCTCGCTTCCAGGAAGATCTGCCCGTCGGTGATCGAGATCACGTTCGTGGGGATGTAGGCGGAGACGTCGCCGGCCTGAGTCTCGATGATCGGGAGGGCCGTGAGCGAGCCCCCACCCTCTTTGTCGGAGAGCTTGCAGGCGCGCTCCAGTAGACGGCTGTGCAGGTAGAAGACGTCGCCGGGGAAGGCCTCCCGCCCTGGGGGCCGGCGCAAGAGCAGCGACATCTGCCGGTAGGCGTCGGCCTGCTTCGTGAGGTCGTCGTACACGCAGAGGGCGGCTTTGCCCTGGTAGGTGAAGTACTCGGCCATGGCGCACCCGGCGTAAGGCGCGATATAGCGCAGGGGGGCGGCTTCGGAGGCGCCGGCCATGACGACGATGGTGTAATCCATCGCGCCGCGTTCCTCGAGTTTCGCCACCACCTGGCGAACGGTGGAGGCCTTCTGGCCGATGGCCACGTAGACGCAGATGACGTCCTGGCCCTTCTGGTTGATGATGGTGTCGATGGCGATCGCGGTCTTGCCCGTACCCCGGTCGCCGATGATCAGCTCGCGCTGGCCGCGACCGATGGGGATCATGGAGTCGATGGCTTTGAGGCCGGTCTGCAACGGCTCCTTCACAGGCTGGCGGCGGATGACCCCCGGCGCCTTGAACTCCACCGGGCGGAACTCAGTGGTCTCGATGGGCCCTTTGTCGTCGAGCGGCTCGCCGAGAGGGCTGACCACCCGCCCCACCAGCGCCTCGCCCACAGGCACCTGCATGACCTTGCCCGTGCGTTTGACCAGATCGCCTTCCTTGATGAGCGTGCTCTCGCCAAGGAGCACGGCCCCGATGCTGTCTTCCTCCAGGTTGAGCACCAGGCCCGTCACGCCGTGTGGAAGCTCGAGCATCTCGGCGGCCACGGCGTTCTCGAGACCATAGATGCGGGCGATGCCGTCCCCCGTCATGACGACGGAGCCGACCTCCTGCATGTCTACTTCGGCCTCATAGTCCTTGATACGGGACTTGAGGACCGCGGTTATCTCCTCAGGACGCAGCTTCAACAGAACCCTCCAACCTTGCCGTGGGGCTTACCAAGCGGGCGCGCAGGCCCTCCAGCCGATGCCGGAGGCTCGCATCCGCGATCCGATCTCCAATGCGAAGCTTCACCCCCCCGAGGACGGTTTCGTCCACCGTAAGGGTCAGCTCCACCTTCTTCCCGAGAGACGACTCCAAGGACTTGACCAGTCTATCTCGCATCGCGTCCGGCACGGGCACAGCTGTAGCCAATTCCACCTTCACGAGCCCGGCGTCGTCTTCAGCCCGCTGCACGAACACGTCGAACGCCTCTTCCAGCACCGACTCTCGATCCTTGTCCACGAGTAAGCGCAGGAAGTTGCGGACCAGGCTCTCCCCCCCTTCGGTCAGTTGCATGAGGGCCGACTTCTTCTCCTCGCCGGGCATCTGTTCGTCCAGCAGAAGGGCCCGCAACTCGCCGGACTGCGCGAGGGCGTCTACGAATGCGGTGAGGTCTCTGCGGACCGCGGCGGTCTTATCCGCATCGACGGCGGCCTCGTAGAGGGCCCCGGCGTACACTCTGGCAATCCTGGTCTGGCTCACCCGTCTCTCTTCCTAGTTCTCGCTGAACTTGCCCAAGTCGATCTCGGCGATCGCCTCGTTGATCAGGTCCAGGTGGTCCTTCTCGGTGAGGCTCTTCTTCGTCACCTTCTCGGTGGCGGCCAACGTGAGCGACGCAATATCGGACTTGATCTCCTGCAGCGCTTGGCGGGTATCGCGTTCGATCTGCTCGTGAGCCTTCTCGATGGCACGCTCGGCCTGCGCTTTGGCCTCCTCCAGGATCTCTCCCTTGGTGCTCTCGCCCACCTTGCGCGCACGCTCCAGGATGTCCTCACTCTCCTGTCGAGCGGTAGCGAGCTGTTTCTTGTAATCCTCCAGAAGCGTGTGAGCCTCTTCGCGCAGACGCTCCGACTCTCTGATCGATGAGTGGATCTCATCCTGACGCTGCTTCTGAAGCGCCATCAACGGCCCGAAGGCGAACTTGTAAAGAAGGAAAACCAGAAGGATGAAGGTCACCATCGACCAGATGAACAACCCCGGGTCTATCTCAAAGATCTGCATACTCGCCTCAAGTTTCTCCTCAGTGGTGATCGCGCCGGGGGCCTGCCGGCCCCCGGCGCCCAATCAGGTCTCCTAGCTGGCGACCGCCAGGAGGATGGCGATGACGAAAGCGTACAGCGCGAGCGCTTCGGCCAGAGCCACACCGATGATCATGGCGGTACGGATGTCACCGGAGGCTTCCGGCTGCCGAGCGATAGCATCGGCGGTGCGTCCGGTCATGTAGCCGATACCCAGGCCGGGGCCTAAGGTAGCGAGACCCATCCCCAGACCGGCGGCAAGTTTGGCTGCGGTTTCAGCATCCACTTGGTACTACTCCTTTCGTAGGATTGCTTAGTGGCCCGCGTAGATCGCGGACTCTATGTAGATCACCGAGAGGAGCGCGAAGATGTAGGCCTGTATGAAGGCCACAAAGATCTCGAACCCGTTCATCGCCAGCACGAACGCGAGGGGGGGGATTGCGATCAGGTAGCTCTGGAACTCGATCACAAGGCCCAGCATCACGAGGATGACCAGGTGACCCGCGATCGTGTTGCCGAACAACCGGATAGCTAGCGAGAGGGGCTTGAAGAGCTCGCCCATCAGGTGAACCACGAAGAACACGAGGTTCAGCGGGATGGCCAGGGCCTTGGGCACACCCGGAGGGGTGAGCCAGGAGCCGAGGTATCCGCGGAACCCGTGACGGCGGAAGCCCTGGAACTGCACCACGAGGAACACGATGAACGCCATGCCGAAGGTGACGTTGATGTTCGCGGTGGGCGTGTAGGGCTTGAGTATCTCAGGCTTTGGAATCAAGCCGAGAATGTTCATTGTGAAGATGTAGGCGAAGATCGTGAGGATCAGGTAGTAGTACTTCTTACCCTTCTCACCTATCTGGCCGGTGAGATGACCTGTTGCGAAGTTCAGGAGTATTTCGCCGATCGTCTGCAGTGTGTCGGGCTGTTTCCTCAGCCGTCTGCTGATGATGAAGAAGAAGACGAACACCACGAGTGCCGACAGCCACATGTAGATGACGGCGTTCGAGATGGAAAAATCGATCGGCCCGAGCTTGGGCAGCTGGATCACTTGCTGCACGTTCAGCTCGTGAAGAGCCTCAGTGACCTTGCTGACTTCACCTTCCGCAGACACGCGACACTCCTTCTAGAGCAGGACTTGCGAGGAGATACGGGGGCCGTTGCCCTTCTTGGCATAGCGATACAGAGCATATCCGCTCAAGATGGTAAACAGGGCGACGAACGCCACCGCGACGGCGAGCACGTCGAGCGGTGTAAGGAAGTGGATGCCCACCAACACGAGGCCCGCAAGGATGATGCGGCCGATAAAGGCTCCCACTGCGAGCAGAGCGGCGGTGCCGCTCGCGCGGCTTGAAAGCCATGATTGTGAACGAGACGATGCAAGATGGTAGAGCACGGCCATGAATACCCCCACGGCCACGGATGCCAGCGTCAGTGTCAGTTTCTCCCTCCACCTTTCCAGCGTTCGGCGCCCGGCGTGGGCGATTCAACCGTCTTCCTCTTCCTCGTCTGTCTTGTGCTCAGCACGACTCGCAGAGGTGAGCATGCGGATCATGTTGATGAAACCCAGGGCCGCCCCGACGAACACGCCCCCAACCATCAGCCAAGGGTCGGTGTTGAACAGACGATCGAGCAGATACCCGCCACCTGTGAACAGAAGCACGTATGAAACGAGGGTGAACCCGATCCCGCTCACCTGCGAAAGGTCACGAAGAGGGTCCCTACTCATCTCAAGAGCCGCCCCATTATAGGCAGTGATGGGCACCTTGGCAAGAATACAGCCAAGTTCTTTTCCCGGTTCACGTTCCGTTCGTCCCCTCACTCAGACCATTCGTCGCCGTTTCCGTATCGATCGAGGAGGGGGCGTGCGGCGGATTTTCGATCGTGCCGTCGGACGAGGAGTTCGTCCCGCCTCCAGGCCCACAACTGTCCAGCGGCCGGCCCGCTCGCCCTTGCTGTGCCTCCCGGCGGACCAGCTTGGCTACCTTCGCCCAGCGAAGGATCTCGAGTTTGTAGGCCAGCAGCAGCGATACGACGGCGGCCAGCACTCCGAGAGCGCTGGTCAGCCAGACCGGCGCGAAGCGCATGGCCAGGGCGACCACACTCATGAGTCCCGACCATGCGTAGATCACCGCGACGGTCTGGCGCTGGGAGTAGCCGAGGTTCGCGAAACGGTGGTGGAGGTGACCCCGGTCGGCGAGGTAGATGGGACGCCGGTTCTTGACCCTCCTGAGGATGGCAAAACCGGTATCGAAGATGGGGATGCCGAGCACCAGCAGGGGGATGACCAGCGCCACGGTAGCCACCCCTTTCAAGAAGCCCTGCAGCGTGATCGCCGCGAGGAGGAAGCCCAGCAACAGAGACCCCGAATCCCCCATGAAGATGGTGGCCGGATGGAAGTTGTGGCGCAGGAAACCGAGGGTGGAGCCGGCGACCACGGCGGCCAGGATACCCATGTCGTAACGGCCCAACGACACCGCGATGATAGCGAAGGTCACCGAACTGATAGCGCAGACCCCGGCCGCCAGACCGTCCATGCCGTCGATGAAGTTCACGATGTTCATCAGGGTCACGACCCACAGGATGGTGAACGGTATCCCCACCCAGCCCAGCACGAGGATACCCACGCCCGGGATCGTAAGGGTATCCACCTGCACGCCGTACAGCACCAGGATGACGGCCACCCCCACCTGCAGACCTAACTTCAGCAGCGGACGGAGCCCGCGCACGTCGTCTAGCACACCCACGAGGGTGATGAGCGAAGCGCCTACCAGTACGCCGCGGAGGGCTCCCTCGTTGGTGAGTAAGAGGAGGCTCGGGATGATGATCCCGAAGAAGATGGCCACGCCCCCCATCCGGGGCGTCGGGACCGCGTGGATCTTGCGGGCCTCCGGCTCGTCCATGGCGCCCAACCGTCGGGCCAACTCTCCCGCGACCGGCGTGACCGCCCAAGCGACGACCAGGGCCAGGAAGAATCCCGCGAAGACGCGGTAGGTATCGGCGAAGAACTCGCTCAGAGCGGTCATGCCTCCCCGATCTCATGGAGTCGTGTGCCTGCCTCCGCGAAGACCTCAGCGGCCAGGGGATCGGGGTACGGGCCGGCGAAGTGAACGGTCACGATCCCTGCGTTGGCGAGCATCTTGGCGCAAACTACGCAAGGCTGGTGAGTGCAGTAGATCTCGGCTCCGGCGATCTCGACGCCATGGAAAGCGGCCTGGATTATGGCGTTCTGCTCGGCGTGGAGCCCCCTACAGAGTTCGTGACGCTCTCCCGAGGGTACGTTCAATTCGGTCCGAAGGCAGCCCCTCTCGTCGCAGTGCCGCAGGCCGCGCGCGGCTCCATTATACCCTGTGGTGAGGATCTGCCTGTTCTTGACGAGCACCGCCCCCACGTGCCGACGAGTACACGTGGATCGGGTGGCCACCACGCTGGCGATGTCCATGAAATAGCTGTCCCAGCTGGGGCGCATGCTCACTCCCCTGAGCCGGGGTCGGACACGGGTCAGCGCGTTCCGAACAAGCGGTCGCCGGCATCGCCCAGACCGGGCAGTATGTAACCCTGCTTGCTCAGTTCTCGGTCGACGGCGGCGACGACGATGGACACGTCGGGGTGCGTGCGGTGGACTGCGGCGATGCCTTCGGGGGCCGCCACGATCGAGAGCAACTTGATATCGGTGGCGCCCCGCTCCTTCATGAGGGTGATGGCGTGAGATGCACTCCCTCCCGTCGCGAGCATGGGATCGAGGATAAGCACCAAACGCTCTCCCAGTTTCGCGGGCACCTTGGCGTAGTACTGGACGGGCTCGAGTGTGTCGTGGTCGCGGTAGATGCCCACGAAACCCACCCGCGCGGCTGGAAGAAGGTCGGTGATGCCTTCGACCATGCCGAGCCCCGCCCGGAGTATGGGGACGACGGCTACCTTCTTTCCTTTGATGGTGTGCGCCACAGTCTCCTCCAAAGGAGTGCGGATGGTGACCTCTTCGAGAGCCATCTCTCTGGTAGCCTCGTAACACAGGAGAGTCGAGATCTCTCCCACCAGCTCGCGGAACCGCTTGGTATCGGTACGCTCATCGCGTAGGAAGCCGAGCTTGTGCGCGATGAGCGGGTGATCCACCACAGTAACCGGCTGCATCTCAGTCGAACACCTCAGTCGAGCGACTGGTAGAGCGGGTGCGCCGCGGTCAGAGCCCGGCTGCGGCTGAGCAACGCGACGAACCTCTGCTCGGTGGGCTCGTGCGTGAGCACCTCGGCAATGATCCTGCCCACCTCCCGCACTTCCTCCTCCCCGAACCCGCGGGTGGTGACGGCGGGAGTGCCGACGCGCAGCCCGGAGGTGACCGTCGGCGGGCGGTTGTCGCCCGGAACGCTGTTCTTATTGGCCGTGATCCCCACCCGAGCAAGCAGCTGTTCGGCAGCCATGCCGGTCATCTCGCTGCCGTCGAAATCTATCAGCATCAAGTGATTGTCCGTGCCGCCGGAGACAAGGCGCAGACCGCCCGACAGCAGCTCCTCGGCCAGCGCCCGCGCGTTCGTGACCGTGCGCCGTTGGCGCTCTTTGAACTCCTCGGTGGCCGCAAGATTGAAACAGACGGCCTTGCCTGCGATGACGTGCTCCAGAGGCCCTCCCTGCAGCCCCGGGAACACCGACTTGTCGAGACGGGCTGCGTCGACCTCTCGGCAGAACACGGTGCCTCCCCGCGGCCCGCCCAGCGTCTTGTGCGTAGTGGTGGTGATCCATTCGGCCAAACCGAAAGGAGATACGTGCACGCCCCCTGCTATGAGGCCGGCTATGTGCGCCATATCGACCATGAGCTGCGCGCCGACCTCGTCGGCGATCTCACGAAAGGCGGCAAAATCGATCTCACGGGGATACGCGCTCGCGCCGGCCACGATCAGCTTGGGTCGCACCTTCTGCGCCATCTCCCGCACCTGGTCGTAGTCGATGCGCCCGGTATCCTTACGCAAGCCGTAGTGATGAAAGACGTACTCTCGACCCGAGAAGTTGATCTTCATGCCGTGAGTGAGATGCCCGCCGTGCTCCAGTCGCATGGCAAGGACCGTGTCACCGTGCTCGAGGGCGGACACGTAAGCTGCATGGTTGGCCTGAGATCCGGAGTGTGGCTGCACGTTCGCGTGCTCAGCGCCGAACAGGGCCTTCGCTCGTTCGATAGCGAGCGTCTCCACTTGATCGACGACCTCGCAGCCCCCGTAGTAGCGCTTGCCGGGCAGACCCTCGGCGTACTTGTTGGTGAGCACGCTGCCCACAGCTTGTAGCACCGCGATCGGAGTGAAGTTCTCCGAAGCTATGAGTTCGATGTTCTCCTGCTGGCGCCGAAGCTCTTTGTTCAACAGCGCGGCGATCACCGGATCTACCTGGCTCAGACTCTGCTCGGAATACCCCGGCGCGGGGGTAGAGTGATCCACCTCGGCCTTCCTCCTGTCATGGACCGGCGACCGTTGTTCCGGCGCCGCGTGGTCGTCGTATGTCGTTCAGCTGTTCCCGTCGAAGTCCATCATCATAGCGACCCGATGTCGGTGACGACCACCCTCGAACTCCTGTAGCAGCCAGGTCTGGAGGATCTCGACAGCGACCCCGGGACCCACCACACGGGCCCCCATGCACAGCACGTTGGCGTCGTTGTGTGCCCGGGCCATGCGCGCCGAGAACGGTTCGCTCACGCTCGCGGCCCTGACTCCCTGAGTTCGGTTGGCAGTCATAGCCATGCCCACGCCGGTGCCGCAGAGCAACAGTCCCATCTCTGCCTCGCCTTCACGTACGACCCCGGCTACGAGCGCGGCGTACCTCGGATAGTCGACGCTCTCGAGGCTGTTGGTGCCGAAGTCGATCACCTGGTGGCCATGACGCTCGAGTTCTGCCACTAGAGGAGCTTTCAGTGCGAGGCCGGCGTGATCACAACCGACTGCGTAGCGCATAGACTCATCTCCGTTCCGATGCCGTGCCGAAAGAATAACAGAAGGACCCTACCGACAGTTCCGCCCGTGGGCCTCGTCCCAGCCGTACCTGCGAAGCTCTATACGCCCGCTCTCCCCGGGAACCACTCCTTCGCGTCGGAGGCGACCCCACTGCTCCTCGCGTCCGTCCCCTTCCCGCAGACTCACCTCTCCGCGGGCGTTCACCACCCGGTGCCAGGGGACGTCGCCAGGACAGCGCACCATGGCAGACCCCACCCAGCGGGCGCCGAAAGCGGCGTACGTGGTCTCGAGGACTCCGTCCGGCGGCGGCACCGCCGCCGCCACCGCGCCGTACGTGGTAACGCGTCCCGGAGGCACCCGGCGCACCACCTCCCACACGCGTGCGTCGAAGTCGAGGCGATCAGGAGGAGATGACCAGTGTGTCACGCCTCCCCTCCCGTCTCCGGAACGTGCCCCTCCACAGCCCTCTCCACGAGTCGGAGGACTTCGGCCGCCGGGACCGCCCCTTCTCTCAGGACGAGCGCGTTCGCGCCCTCGGCTAATGGCCGTAGGTCGACGACGGTCGAGGCCACGCCGATCATGGGAGCGCGCCCGTCGGTGCCGGCGCCGGCGGTGAAAGCCGCGGCGCACCCTATTAGGAAGCCCGGATCGAGTTCTGTCGCCTCCGACACGTCCGCCGCGCCGCTCCGGTTCGCGCTCGTGGCCGCCAAAGGGATGCCGATGGCGTCCAACAGCTCGAGGAGCGGCGGGTGAGCAGGCACCCGGACACCGAGTGAGTCCGCCGTGCCTACGAGCCGCGGCCGTTCGACACCTGTTCCCACCACGAAGGTGTACGGCCCTGGGAGCAGCAGTCCGAGTACGGAATACGCGGTCGCGTGCAAGTCGGGCAGGGACTCCCGCACGTGCTGCACCGAGGCGAACAAGACAGCCAAGGGGCGCTCTTGGTCCCTCCCCTTTGCTTCGAAGATGCGGACCACTCCCCTGGGGGAGTCCCAGGCCGTCGCTAAGCCATAAACCGTGTCGGTGGGCAGCCCGACTACCGCGCCGGCGCGCAGCGCGGCGCTCAGACGCTCCAACGAGGATCCGTCGAGGGCGGCGGTTTCGAATACCGGGCAACCAGGCAGCACGGCCCGCACGATGCGATCTTTTCCCGAGAGATCGGGGATAACAGTTGCGTCCTCGAACCCCTCCGCGCGCGCGAGGGTCCGCACTTCGTCGGACTGATCGGCGCCGACTTCGAGAAAGAGCGCGCCGCCGGGCCCAAGGGCCAGGGCGGCCTGCGGGATGAGGCGGCGGATCTGATCGAGCCCATCGACGCCCGCGAACAACGCCGATTCCGGCTCGAACTCCGCCACGTCGGGCTCAAGAGCGGTGCGTTCGGCTTCGGTGACGTACGGCAGGTTGGCCACGACCACGCGCAGACTTCCCGGTGCGACCCCTTCCAGCAGGTCGCCCGGACGCAGCTCCACCTCTGAATCCAAGCCCAGATCCGCACGATTCTCCTCGGCCACCGCGAGCGCCGCGTCGCTCACGTCTACACCGAGCACGCGCACGCCGGCCTCCCCGGCGAGGCTCAGCGCTACGGCACCGCTCCCGGTTCCCACGTCCACGACAACCGGCGGTGACGGGGGGCTCGGGCGCGAGGGCGCAACGGTGCCGGCGGCGGCTTCATCCGCGGCGGCGACTTCATCCGCGGCGACCCCGCCCGCGCGGCCCGCCTCCAGCACGGGGTGGAGGCGCAGCCATTCCAGGACCGCCTCCACCAACTCCTCCGTCTCCGGGCGAGGTATCAACGTGGCCGGACTCACCTTCAGCGTGAGGTAGCGGAAAGACGTGCGGCCAAGGATGTACGCGATCGGCTCACGCTTTCCGCGACGTGCGATGAGATCCCGATAGACATCGACCTCAGCGGCATCCAAGGGCCGATCGTATTGCGTGTAGAGATCGATGCGGCCCACCCCGAGCGCCTCGGCCAGGAGTAGTTCGGCGTCCAGTCTCGGTGAGGAGGAGCCGCGCTCGCGCAAGAACCCCGCCGAAACCTCCAGGAGATCTGCTATCCGCCAGGTGCGCATCCGCTGTCCGACCGCCGCGAGAGCCCCGCCGCTAGAAGGTGGCCTCCGCCAGTCGCTCCGCGCGATCCCAGGCGACCAGAGCCTCGGTGAACTCTTCCAGTTCCCCCTCCAGGATGGCTTCCAGACGGTGGGAAGTGAGCCCTACCCGGTGGTCCGTAACCCGCCCTTGCGGGAAGTTGTACGTGCGCACCTTCTGCGCGCGGTCTCCGGTTCCCACCTGGCTGCGACGGGTCGCGGCCTCCTTGGCGTCCTTCTCCTCGTCCGCCATCGCCTGCAGCCGCGCACGCAGTATGCGCATCGCCTGCTCCTTGTTCTGGAGCTGCGATTTCTCGTCCTGACACGAGACCACCAGCCCTGAGGGCAGGTGCGTGATCCTGACCGCGGAATCGGTCGTGTTCACCGACTGACCACCGGGTCCGCTCGAGCGGTAGACATCGACTCGAAGCTCGTTGGGGTCGATGTTGACCTCGACCTCCTCGACCTCGGGCAATACGGCCACCGTGGCGGTGGAGGTATGGATACGCCCGGTGGACTCGGTGACGGGCACTCGCTGCACCCGATGCACGCCTGATTCCCACTTGAGGGTGCCGTATGCGCCCTTGCCCTTGACCTCGAAGATGATCTCCTTCAGACCTCCGATGGGGGACTCGCTGATGCTGAGCACCTCATGCTTGAAACGAAGCCTCTCCGCATACTTAGTGATCATGCGGTAGATCTCGGCGGCGAACAGGGCGGCCTCGTCTCCCCCGGCAGCCGCTCTCACCTCGACGATGGCGTTCTTCGCATCCCGCGGGTCTTTCTCGATACTGGCCACCCGGATATCTTCTTCGATCCGCTCCAAGTCCTCCAAGGCCTGACGGCGCTCTTGCTGGATGAACTCGCGCATGTCGGGGGCGAGGTCGGCCTCGCCCAGCATCCCGTCGGCTTCGGCGACGGCGGTCTTGGCCGCCCGGTACTCCGCAGCCAGACGGTAGGCGTCGGCCAGATCGGCGTGCGCTTTCGACACTTCGGTGTACCGCGCCTGGTCGTCGAAGATCGCGGGGTCTGACAACTCCGCCGTGATGGCGTCCTGCCGCTCGATGATCTCATTGACCAGTTTCTCTATCATCCTTCACTTCTTCCCTTGGAAGCCGGGTTAGAACAGATACGGGCCTCGGATGGAACCCTACTTCGCGGCCGAGAGCACCATACCCCTCGGATCAGGCTCGCCTCCCGCATCCACCCGCAGAACCTCCATCAGCGCCACGATGGCCACCTCGACCTGTTCCACCGACGGCTCCCGGGTGGTGAGCCGCTGCAACTTGAGTCCCGGCCACAAGACGATCTTCGCTATGGCGCCGTCCTTGTGCCTGCCCGCGAACCTGATCACCTCATAGGAGAGCCCGGCCACTATCGGAATACCCACGAGGCGTGACAGCACGAGCACGAGCAGGGTCGGCTTCCCAACGACCGAGAACACGATGATGGCCATGACCATGACCACGAGAAGAAAGGCCGTTCCACAGCGCGGGTGCAGGGTGGTGAAGCGCTCGGCGTGGGCTGGGTCGAGTTCCTCCCCGGCCTCGTAGGCGTGGATCACCTTGTGCTCGGCCCCGTGATATTCGAAGACGCGACGGAGATCGGGGAGGAGCGAGATCACTCCAATGTAGCCGAGGAAGATAGCTATCCGTATCAGACCCTCCACCAGGTTGAACACGAACGGATTGGAGAAGACATCCTCGAAGTACTTGACCACCGCCAAAGGGATCACAATGAACAGAACGACGGCCAAGCCGATAGCCAGAATGAAGGTCAAGGCCATCTCTTTCCAGCCCAGACCCGCCTGGGCCTTGGCCGCGGGAGCGGGATCCGCTACGGGCTCGGCCGGCGATCCGACGGGGCCGTCGGTCCCGGACGCCTCGTCCCGAACCATCGCCGACCCGGCGTTTTCCGCGGTACCTGCCGCCTGTGATCCCGATTCGCCGTCCAGACTCAGGTTGGCGGAGATACCGAGGGCCTTCATACCGAGCACCAACGAATCCGCGAGTGCGACCACGCCGCGAAGAACGGGTAGCTTCAGGACTTTGTAGCGCTCCCCGATGGGATCAAGGGCAAAGGAGTGGCGCACGATGACTCCGGAAGGCTGCCTCACCGCCAGGCCCCACGAGCGCTTGCCCCGCATCATGACGCCCTCGATGACCGCTTGGCCGCCCATCGTGTGCTCGTGCTCGGACATGAGCTGCACCGTCAAGCCTCCCACATGCTCAGGTTGTCTACGCGCCGCACCTCATGACAGGAGCGACAGCGCGCCTCGTATGATTCAGTGCCGCCCACCTTGATGAGGGCGTCGTGCTCGCCTGCCGGGAGACCGTCGATGAGCCGTTGGGTCCGCGAGGCCGGCGCGCCGCACTTGGCGCAGATGGCCTGGAGCTTATCCACGAACTCCGCCGTGGCCATCACCTGGGGAGCGGGACCGAACGGCTCGCCCCTGAAATCCTGGTCGAGCGCGGCGACTATGACCCTCTTCCCCCGATCGGCAAGGAACGCGACCACGTGGGGGAGATCGTCGTCAAGGAACTGAGCCTCGTCCACGGCGATCACATCAGCGTGTTCTACGCCCGGGAGCAGAAGAATCTCGTCGGCGCGGTGCACGCAGTGGGCGTCCCACCCTCGACCGTCGTGGGAGCGTATACGGGAAGCCCCGTAGCGGACGTCCAGCGCGGGCTTCACGACCATTATGGTCTGGCCGGCGATCGAAGCACGGCGCAGACGTCGCATGAGCTCTTCGCTCTTGCCACTGAACATGCTGCCACAGATCACTTCTACCCAGCCGTCACGCCGGGGCGATTGCCGCATCGATCTCTCCCGGGGTGCCTAAGTGGATGGGGTGCCCGGGCGGGCGATCACCGAGGAGAAGTCCATCTCCTGGATCTCGACCTCGGAGTACTCCGTGCCGCAGGCCATCTTGCCTTCGGGACACGAGTCGATCACGCACCCGGGGCCTGTCTTCTCGAAGAGCGTGGGCGCAACCACAGTGGCGAGATGGCGCATGGCCCACGCCAACCGGTTGATCTCCCACTGGGCCCGGCGACAGCAGCGCACCCGGAAGAAATGGCGCAGCTCGCGGGCGTTCATAGTGACCACTATCTTGGTCTCAGCCGCGTTGGGCAGGACGAAGCGTGCGTCCTCTTGCACGGTCTCGTTGCTGTATCCTTGGTCGAGCCCTATCTCCACCAGCCTGTCATACGCGTCGCGGGCCTTCTCCATCGCCTCCATGAAGACCGCCCTCGCCTCCGGCACCACGTCGATGTTGGGGGGCACGACGAAGTCGTCGCCCGTGCCGAAGCGCACGTAACGCTGCGATTGCTGATTGTACGACGCAAGCCGATGACGCACGAGTTGGTGCGAACAGGCCCGTGAGATCCCGTCGACGGCAAAGGTGAAGGAGGCGTGTTCGAGCGCACTGTGATGGCCCGAGCCCACCAAGATGCGCACCATGCGCACGACCTCGTCTGCACCCATCTCATCGTGGAGATCTGCCGCGCTGAGCGGTGCGTAGCACAGACGCCCGGCAGCGGCCACGGCCCTATCGGGCGCTGGAGTGTGTTGGAGAAGTGATACTCGGAGAGAGGCCGGCACGCGCTTTCCGGACTAGCCCTTGGTGGTGCGCCCGAGCTTCTTGTTGAAGCGCTCGACGCGACCGCCGGTGTCTACGAGGCGCTGCTTCCCAGTATAGAACGGATGGCACACCGAGCAGATCTCCACCTTGATCTCAGGTATGGTCGACCTGGTGGTGAACGTCTCACCGCACGAGCAGTGGACGATGCTCTCCATGTATTCCGGGTGAATGTCAGGCTTCACAGATCCTCCGATGCTTCACGGCACTAGGCCGGGGACGTTCTCGACAGAAGTAGGTAGATGATGATAGCACGACGGGACGGTCCCGAGCGGGCCGGAGCGCTGCTAGAGGCCCTGGTCGTCCGCCCGCAAGGCATCCAGGCGATCGCGGGCGAACGCCAATGCCTCGTCGCGACCGTCGAGTTCGCCCGCCTCCCAACCCAGGCGCACTTCCCGCAGCACTCGGCCGAGAATGGGGCCCGCCTCGAGACCGAGTTCGGCCATCAAGACGTCTCCATCAAGGGGGAGCGGAGAGATCCCGTTCTCCCGCCTCGAACGCCACGCATCCATGAGGCTACGCGCGGTCTCCAGGTGGGCGTCGATTGAGGCGTCTTGGGTCTGCGGCCCCCGCGTCGCCAGGCGATCGGCCACCGAGACGATGATAACTTCCGGCTCCCACGGCTCTGCCCGCCAGAGGAAACGGACGACCTCGCGAGGAGTCACCGGACGCTCGTGCTGCAGGAACCCTATGTCCAGGTGACGTTCCACGGTCGCGCGGATGAGTCCGACGGCGGCGGCTGAACAGCGGAGCCGGGCACAGACCTTCTCGACCAAAGGCCCCCCGATCTCCGTGTGCCCCCAGAACAGCACCCTGCCCCCTTCACCCACGACACGGGTCTCGGGCTTGGCCACGTCGTGGAGAAGCGCCCCCAACCGCAATGCCACCGGACGGGACATGATGCCGTCCACCGGTTGCGACAGACGGGCCTCCAACAATTCCCACGAGAGCCCGAACCAGCGGCCTGGAGCAGCCACGATCTCGTCGAGGCGCTCCAGGGTCTCCAGGGTATGTCCATACACGTCGTGGTGGTGGAACGGGCTCTGGGAGACACCGCGCAGGGCCGTGATCTCCGGCAGGAACACGTCCAGCAGGCCGAGGTCGTCCCAGAGACGCACGGCGGCGGCGGAGCGCCCCACCTCCAGTGTCAGGACCACCTCGTTCAAGATGCGCTCCGCCGCCGCCGAAGACAGTCGCCCCGCCTCCGCGCGCGCCAGCGCGCGGAGATCGGGGCTGATGGCCAGGTCCATGACGTGCGCGAACCGTACCGCCCGGAGTAGACGCAGCGGGTCGTCGGCGAAGATGGTGCGGCTTACAGGCACAAGCCGCCGCTCTCTCAGATGCAGTCGCCCGTCGAACGGGTCGATGATCGGGCCACCCGCCACGGATAGGGCCATAGCGTTCACGGTGAAGTCCCTCAGGGCCAGATCGTCTTCGAGACTGCCGCCCCTCAACGCCACCACGTCCAGGTGGCCCCCTTCGTCGGCCTGTCCGGCCCTGGCCGGATGAACGTCCCCAGGCTCCGCAGAATCCAACGCTTTCGGTCCCACCGCTCCGCGCCCCGTGCGGGCCGGGCCGGGCCCCCCCACCACGCGATACGCACCGAACGCGTGGGAAAGGGGGAACCAGGGCAGATCGGCCCGCCTCGCCACACGGGCTGCCAGGTCTGCGGCGTCGCCGGCGGTCACGACGTCGATGTCGGGAGAGACGTGTCCCAGTTCACGATCGCGCACCGTCCCGCCCACGAACCACACCGGGTGTCCCCAATCAGAGACCGCGTCGGCCAAGGCGCCGAGGAGCCGAGAGTAAGTCTCGAACGAACGGCGGGAGTCCATGAACGTGATCAGCGGGGAACGTCGACCCGAGGCCGCGTCCCCGTCGACCTCACTTCCGACCTTCCTTCAGCTTGCGCTGCCGGCGGTTGAACAGGAAAGTCTCCCAGTAGTAGATGAAAGTGGAGTAGAACGCCCAGAAGATGAGCGTCCAGAAGGCATCCACCCAGACGGCGCGGTTGGCGTCCTTCATGAAGAATCGCACTATGAGCAGATATATCGCCGACAAGATCGCGCCCTGGATGACGGCGCGCCTGATCGTGGGCTTCCTCGGGCCGGTGGTCTTGGCGCTCTGGGCCTGGCGCACCGCCCGGCGGATCTCTTTTTTAGCCAATGGTCCTCCATCGGGCGGTACCGCTCGTCCGCGATCCGCCGCTCGCATTCGATACGCTCAGCATTCGAGTTCGTGCGGCTCAGGTATGACGCCCACGTACTCGCGTTTCACGCGTGCGGTCAAGCTACAGGTGATCTCGTAGTTGATGGTGCCCACCAGTGCGGCCAGATCCTCGGCGGTGATGGCCTCTTCACCCTGTCGGCCCATGAGGACCACCCGCTCCCCGAACGCTACGGGACTATCCCTGCCCACGTCCACTAGGAACTGGTCCATGCACACGTTTCCCACACGAGGATACCGCTTACCTCCGATCAAGACATCCCCCCGGTTGGAGAGGATCCGAAAGAAACCGTCGCCGTAGCCGATGGGAACGAGGGCCACCCGCGTGGGCCGCTCGGCCCGCCAGGTGAGTGAGTAGCTCACGCCTTCACCGGGCTCGAGATCACGCAAGGCGGCCACGTAGCTCGAGAGCATGAGGGCGGGGGTCAGCCCCCGCTCTCCGGGATCCCGGTGGAAGGGGCTCATGCCGTAGGTCGCCAGACCGCAGCGGACCTGATCGTAGTGCGTTCGTGCGTCTCGGAACAGAGCCGCGGAATTAGCCGCGTGAAACAGTACTCGGGGGAGACGCTCGCGCACGGGGCCGATCACGGCCTCGAAGACCTCGAGCTGGCGATCCATGAAGTCGGGATCGTCGTCGGCGGTGGCGAAGTGCGTCATCATGGCGCGTAACTCGAGGCCGGGATCGGACACGATGACGTCCAGCAGACCGGTGACGTCGCGTGGAGTCGCACCCAGACGGTGCATGCCCGTATCGACTTTGAGGTGAAGACGAACGCGCCGACGGGCCCTCTCAGCAGCCCTCCCCACCGACCTGACGAATTGCGGCGACCATGCGGCGAACTCGGCGCCGGCGGCCACGGCCTCGTCCAGCTGATCGTCGAGGACGGGACCCATAATGAGCACGTCCGCGCCCAGGCCGGCGTCGTTGAGGGTCCACGCCTCCTCGGTCGTCGTCACCGCCAAGCCCGTGGCCCCGGCCTCGAGTGCCGCGCGGGCCACCTGGACCGCGCCGTGCCCGTAGCCGTCGGCTTTGACCACCGCGAGGTATCCGGTTCCTGGGCTCAACCGCGCACGCACGGCCGCGACGTTATGCCGCACTGCGGCCAGGTCTATTGTCGCCCGGGCGCGGTACACGAAGTCAGAGAGCCATCCGCGCGAGGCAATGCGCGGCCCGACGGCGCCGGCCGCATCCGCGGCGGCGCGGGCGCCTCATCAAGCTCCCCGCTGGGCGATGGCGCGCACGATGTCGCCGCGCGTGATGATCCCCACCAACCGTCCGTCGTCCAGCACCGGTAGTCGGTTCACGTTGTTGTCTGCCATCAACGTGGTGATCTCGTGCACGGTGGCGTCGGGCGTCACGGTGACCACCTCGGTGCTCATGATGTCCGCCACCTTGTTCCCGAACGTCTTACGGAAGCGTTCCTCGAACTTGCGCACGCTCTCAAGGTAGATGACGCTGTCGAGGAACTGCACGTAATGCGGGAAATGGAGTTCGGCGTCCTGCATGATGACATCACCCTCGGTCACGATCCCCGCCAACGTTCCCTGGGCGTCGACGACCGGAACACCGCTGATCGAATGCTCCGCCAGCAGGTCGGCGAGTTCGCGCACGGTGGCGTCGGGGGCGATGGTGACCACGTCGGTGTGCATGATGTCCCGAGCCGTTATTCGCTCCACCCGGGCCTCCTCTCGAATACATGCTCCGCCAGCACGACCGGCAAGAGCTCCAACACGTCCTGGGCCATGAGGCCCCCTGAATACACGCCGGCGCCGCGACGCCCCGCTTCCGCGTGGAGCCACGCCCCGGCCTTGGCGGCCTCGAGGGTCGGCATCCCCGCGGCGAGCAAGGCACCGATGCACCCGCTCAGCACGTCCCCGGTGCCCGCCGAGGCCAGCTGCGGAGGCCCCTGGGCGACCACCCACGCCTCGCCGCCGGGACCGGCGATGACCGTGGACGAACCCTTCAGCAACACGACCTGGCCCGTCAATTCGGCCCCCCGTCGGGCCGCCCGGAGGGTCGACTGCGCTATATGCGCGGCGGGCTCCCCGAGCAGCGCTCCCAGCTCGCCAGCGTGTGGCGTGAGTACCATCGCACGCCCTCCCTTCAGAGCCTCCGCATCACCGGCGAAGGCCAGGATGCCGTCTGCGTCGAGCAAGACCGGAGGGCCCTCCCCGGCGACCGCGCAGCGCACGACCTCCATGGTATCAGGGTCCCGCCCCAATCCAGGACCGACGACCAGAGCGCCGATGCGGTCGTCGGCCAGTACATCGAGGATGCGGGCGGGGTCCGCGAGAACATCCCCACTATCCGCCTCCTCGACCACCACCTCGACGAGCCTCTCCCGGAGAACGGCTGCCGCGCCGGCCGAGGTCACGAGCCGCACATAGCCGGCGCCGCAGCGTGCGGCGGCGCCGGCCGCTAGATAGGCGGCGCCGGGAAAGTCCTT
>JBBRDB010000002.1:0-43102 GCA_038204345.1 Thermoleophilia bacterium
GGTGAGGTGCGATTGCTCCTGCGTCTCGATCTCAGGGGCGACCGGCATACTCCATGCATCGTGGGATGAGGCCGGCGCCCACGCGGCGGGATCGATCGATGGTTCCGCTTCCTCCGACTCGAGTCCCGACTCGTCGAACTCGACGTCGACTTCCGCAGCCATGGACTCATCCTCGACCGCGGCACCCGACAAGGACTCGTTATCGCCATAGTGGAGGGTCAGGTCGGCAATGTCGGAGACGCCGATGATCTCGGGTTCGACCTCGACCACGGCAGCTTCGGGGGAACGAAGGGCTCTTGATGTGACCGGCCCGACAGCGGCACTCTGACTCAAGAGCGCATCTCGCACGCGTTGAGCCTGTTTCGGAGACACGAGAAAGCCGAAAATCGCTCCAAGTAGCCCACCAACAAGAAACTTCCCTAGGCCCCACATGGAGTACTCCCTCCCTTTTACCGAGCAGCACGCCCGATTCGAGTCGCGAAACACATACTACCACCGTCGGGTGGACCCTCCGGCGGCGCTCGACCAAGCTGACGGGTCGCCGAGTGTCGGTCGCCGAGTGTCGGTCGCCAACAACATTCAACGAGCCGGAAGGCGTGCGGCTACTCTTCCACTCTTCTCATCGCGGAGCGCCTCTCCTGCATCTGGCTCAGTCCGTAGATCAGAACAAGCGGGTGACCGTGAGCCGACCTTCCTCATCTTCAGATGCGAGGATGGCCCAAGACTGCCCAAAGTCCGCGGTCGCCCTCATCGATAGTTGGTCGAGAGCTGACCGCGCCTTGGCGTCGAGAAGGTACTTGAGCGGCATGGCCGGCTTCTCGCCGACTTGAAACGACACTTCGCCGGTCTTGTCCCTCCTCAGGAAGACCGGCTCCTCCGCAATACCCCGGAGGCCGGGACCTCGTTCGTAGACGCGCTCCACCCTTGGCGCGCCCCCGCCGGAGGTCGACGGCGACTCGGCCTCAGCCCTCTGAAGGCCGTTCCCCTGCTGTGCAGATCCAGACGGGGCGGAACCGCTCCCCCGGTCGTACGCATCCTCACTACGGACGACGGGGGGTGCAACGGGCTGTGCCGCGTGAAGCAGCTGTCCAAGCCGCGCGGTCGAATCGTCTCCCATCTTCTTCCGGGCGCTGCGCAGACGATACCCGTAGAAGCCGACGAAACCGACCACGAACACGACCAAGACGACGCCGATGAAGTAGAAGGCGTAGGAACTCATGGAACCCTTCGCAGTGCGCGCATCCGCTCCAGGAAGCCGGCGAGCCTCGCTTCGACTCCCTCGTTGGTGGGCCGGTAGAACTCCTTGTCCCCCACAGCCTCGGGTAGATGACGCTGGCTCACATAGCCGCCGTGATCGTGAGGATATACGTAGCCCTCCCCGTGTCCAAGAGCCCGCGCGCCCCGATAACTCGTGTCACGCAGTACCGGAGGCGGCGGCTGAGCACCGGCGGCTTCGATCTCGGCCATTGCCTCCTGGATGGCCACGTAAGCGGCATTGGACTTCGGCGCGCAGGATACGTATGTCACTGCCTGCGCGAGGATGATGCGCCCTTCCGGCAATCCGATCATGTGCGTCGCCTGCATCGCAGCCACGGCGACCTGCAGGGCGCGGGGGTCGGCGTTGCCCACGTCTTCGGAGGCGCAGATGACGATCCGCCTGGCGATCACCAGTGGATCCTCGCCTCCGGCCAACATCATGGCCATATAGTAGAGGGCGGCGTCGGGATCCGATCCGCGCATGCTCTTGATGAAGGCGGAGATGACATCGTAGTGGGCGTCTCCATCCTTGTCGTAAATCACGATCTTGCGCTGCGCGGACTCCTCGACGGTGTCTGCGTCGAGGGTCGAGAGACCGGCCGCCAAAGCGTTCGCGGCCGCGCGTTCCAGGAGCGCCAAGCTGCGCCGCGCGTCTCCACGCCCCGCGGCCGCGATGAGATCGCGCACCTCCGGCTCGATCGTCAACCCTTCAGCCGGAGTCACCTCCGGATCGTCGAGGCAGCGGTCCACGATCGTCCGCAACTCTACCGGTTCCAAGAGGTGGAACCGGTAGAGTTCGCAGCGGGACACCAGGGCAGGTATCACCTCGAAATACGGGTTCTCGGTAGTGGCTCCAACGAGCGTGACAAGACCCTCTTCGACCGCGTGAAGCAGGGCGTCCTGTTGGGCCTTCGAGAACCGATGGATCTCGTCGATGAAGAGGATGGTGCGTCTGCCCGTCTCTTCGCGCCGGTGACGCGCCGAGGAGAGGATTCTCCGCACGTCGGCCACGCCCGAGTCGACGGCGGATAGCTCCTCGAAAGCAGCGTTCAGCTGCGCCGCCACGACCCGCGCCACCGTGGTCTTGCCCGTGCCGGGCGGCCCGAACAAGATCATAGAGCTCGGCAGGCCGGCCTCGACGTTCAGTCTGAGCGGTCCTTTCTCGCCCAGCAGATGTCTCTGCCCCACGACCCCGTCCAAACCGGCCGGCCGCATGCGGGCGGCCAGAGGCGCCGAGCGGCTGATGTCCCGGTCGAACGCCGCCGAGAACAGATTCTCTGGATTCACGCGCCTCTCCCCTGCCGATGACCGGCGCCGTCACGACGCACTCCTGGATTCTACCAGTGCGCTACCGTTGAGCGAGCACACTCGTGCGTGTAAAATGCCCTCTGGAAGAGGCGCAAGGAGGCCCTTTGGCACGTCGAGTTCTGGTCTTAAACACGACCTACGAGCCGGTCAACGTCTGCTCCACCCGGCGCGCCGTCATCCTTCTGCTCAAAGATAGGGCCGACGTTCTCGAGGCCGACGGACCTCAGATCTGTGCGGAGAGGGTCTCCCTTCCCCGGCCGACTGTGATCAAACTGCGGGATTTCGTGAACGTACCCCGGAGCGACCGGCGGCGCCTCTCTCGCCGGGTCGTGCTGGCGCGCGACGGACACAGCTGCCAGTACTGCGGGAGCACACGACACCTGACGCTCGACCACGTCATCCCCCGCAGCAGAGGAGGGAGCACTTCCTGGGACAACGTCGTCACTTCGTGCTCTCATTGCAACACCCATAAGGGCGACCGGCTGCTCGCCGAGATAGGCATGATACTGCGTGCTCGGCCTCGACTGCCGCGCCCCACGGACTTCCTGATCGCGTCGCCGTGCGCCGTACCCGAAGGCTGGGCCCCCTACCTAGAACTTGCCGGGGTCCTCGCCTGAGCTCCGCACTACCGGTGCGAGGCGCTTGCGGAGCCCTCGCCGGTCCTACGTGGACGAGGGCCTGCCGACCGCCTCGGGGCTCGGCAAGAAGCTCCCCATCGCGAGGTACTTGAGGCGCCGGTCTCGACGGCGCTGCGATGGGGATACTCCCCACAATTCACGGAGCGCCGCCTCCACCTGCCGCACCACGACCTTCGCCGTGGCCCGGTGGTGCTTATGAGCTCCCTTGCGAGGCTCGGGAATGACCGAATCGACCACGCCGAGCCTCAGTAGATCGATCGCCGTCAAGTCGAGCGCGTCGGCCGCTCGAGGCGCCTCGGCCGCGTCTCTCCAGAGGATCGCGGCGCACCCCTCCGGCGTAATGACCGAGTAGATGGCGTTCTCGAGCATGAACACCCGGTCGCACAGCGCGAGCGCGAGCGCTCCGCCCGAGCCGCCCTCGCCGATCACGACTGCAACGGTGGGTACGGTGAGTTCCGCAAAGGTGCGGAGCGTGTTGGCGATCGCTCCCGCCTGTCCGCCCTCCTCCGCATCGGCACCGGGGAAGGCTCCCGGAGTGTCAACGAACGTCACGATGGGCATGCCGAATTTCTGCGCCATACGCGCGAGACGCTGGACTTTCCTATAGCCCTCGGGCCGCGGCATGCCGAAGTTCCGTTGCTGACGCTCCGGAAGGTTGTGGCCCTTCTGGTGCCCGATGACCATGACGGAGGCTCCGGCCAGCGTCGCCATCCCGCCCACGATCGCCGGATCGTCGGCGCGCAGGCGGTCGCCATGAAGTTCGAGGAAATCTGGGAAGGCGTGAGAGATGTAGTCGAGCGTCTGGGGCCGTTCGTTATGGCGGGCGAGTTGGACGGTCTTCCAAGCTTCATCCGACGGCTCCCGATCCTTCAGCGCCTCAAGACTTGCCTGGATCTTCCGTATTTCTTCCTCGTAGCCAACGCCGTGGAGCGACGGCAAGCTCCTTAGCTCGTGCAACCGCGCGAGCAAACGGGCGGCTTCGCCGTGGTACGACTTCCGTATCTTCTCCAAGGGGTTCAACACTGGTGCGGACACCTCCTTCCAGCAAGTCGAGGACCCGGGTGACCATCTCCTTCAGATGACGGCGATGGACGATCATATCGATCTGCCCGTTCGCCTGGTTGGCTTCGGACCGCCCGAAGCCTTCAGGCAGCTTCTCGTGCGTGGTCTGCTCGATGACTCGTGGTCCGGCGAAGCAGAGCAGAGCACCGGGTTCGGCGATGGCGACGTCGGCCAGCATGGCGAAGCTGGCCAGAACCCCGCCCGTGGTGGGGTTGGTCAGGACGGTCACGAAGGGTAGAGTGTCCGCCGCGAGAGCATCCAGGGCCACCACGGTCTTCGCCATCTGCATGAGAGAGAGGATGCCCTCCTGCATCCGGGCGCCGCCCGAGGCCACCACTATCACGAACGGACGCGATTCCCGAGCGGCGGCGGCCGAAAGGCGCGCAAAACGTTCGCCTACGACCGATCCCATAGAGCCGCCCATGAAGCGAAAATCCATCACTCCCAGGGCCACCGGTCGACCGGAAAGGTCGCACAGACCACCCACGAAGGCTTCGGAGAGACCGGTCTGCACCTGTGCCTCCGCGAGTCGCTCAGTGTAAGCCCGGGTGTCGAAGAAGTCGAGGGGATCGGTGGGACGCAGATCACCGCCTATCTCATGCCACGTACCCTCGTCGGCGAGCAACGAGATGCGTTCGGGAGAGGCCATCGGGTAGTGATGATCGCAATGCGGACATACCCAGAGGGAGGCGGCCAGCGCCTCCTTAGTAAGCGGCTTCCCGCACGACGTGCAGAGGTCCTTGCCATCGGGGGTGCCGGCGGTGTCAGCGACGTTGGCCCTGCCGGCGTCGCCGGGAGGAGGAGCCTCTGGTTCGGACGGCCCGCCTTTGCGAGTGATCTGGACTGTTATGTACTTGGGCACGGCGACGGCGTGGACCGCCTACTCCGAATGACGACCGAAGAGGAGTGAGACGTTGTGTCCCCCGAATCCGAAACTGTTGGACGCTACGTAATCCAGGGAGGCCTCGCGCATGACGTTCGGCACGTAGTCCAGATCGCACGCGGGATCGGGATGATCGAGGTTTATCGTCGGCGGGACGGTGCCCTTCACCATGGCGAGGATCGAGGCGACGGCCTCGAGCGCTCCTGCCGCCCCCAGGCAATGACCGAACATGCTTTTCGTCGAGCTTACGAGCACCGAGTCGGCCGCCGGTCCGAGCGCGGAGCGGATGGCCCGCGTCTCCATGACGTCGCCCAACGGGGTGGAGGTGCCGTGTGCATTGACGTAACCGAGTTGGGCGGGCTCGATCTCGGCCATAGCCATCGCGAGCCTCATTGCCGTGGCGGAGGGCTCGCCCGTCTCGTCGGGCTCGGTGAGATGGTAGGCGTCACCGGTCATGCCGTACCCAAGGAACTCGCCATAGATGCGGGCGCCCCGGGCCAAAGCGTGCTCACGCTCCTCCAACACCAGGATGGCGGAGCCCTCGCCCATCACGAAGCCGTCGCGCTCGGAATCGAAGGGACGGCTGGCCCGTTCGGGCTCGTCGTTGCGCGTGGAAAGGGCGCGCATGGCCGCGAAAGCACCAACGCCTATATGCCCGATGGGCGCTTCGGCCCCGCCGGCGAACATCACCGGGACGTCGCCGCGACGTATCAGCTGGAAGGCATCGCCGAGCGCATTGGCGCTCGCGGCGCAGGCTGTGCACGTGGCCATCACCGGCCCCTTCAAGCCGAGCGCCATCGACACGTGGGCCGCAGCCATGTTCGGGATCATCATGGGCACGAAGAAAGGACTGAGGCGATCGGGTCCTCTCTCGTGAAGCACCAGCGTCTGCTCGTAGAAGGTGTTGAGGCCACCGATGCCGGAGCCCACCGACGTCCCGATCTGATAGGGGTCGCCGTCTAAGTGCAGCCCCGCATCCTCGCGGGCCATGTTCGCAGCGGCCACCGCAAGCTGTGAGTAGCGGTCCATACGACGGGCGGCCTTCTTGTCCATGAAGTCACCGGGGTCGAACGAGGGGACCTCCGCCGCGATGGTCACGGCATAGCCGGTGGTGTCGAAGTGGGTGATCGGTCGCACCGCGGAGCGGCCGGCGACCAACCCGCTGAAAAACTGCTCCCAACCGAGGCCCATCGGGGACGCGACACCGAGACCGGTGACGACGACCCGATAGGCCGGCTGGCTGCCGACGTTGGAACTCATTCGATCCCTCCTGCTCTCACTAGATGCCGAGGCCGCCGTCGACGGGAAGGACCACGCCCGTAATGAACCCGGCGCCATCTCCCGCCAGGAAGGCCACTGCCTCAGCGACGTCCGCCGGGTCGCCCAGACGGTTGAGGGGAGTGCCCCCGGCGATGCCCGATTTGACCTCGTCAGGCAGGGCCGCCGTCATCTCGGTCTGGATATAACCCGGCGCGACGGCGTTCACGCGTATGTTCCGTGAGGCAAGCTCGCGGGCCAGAGTCTTCGTGAGCCCGATCAGTCCGGCCTTGGCCGCCGAGTAGTTGGCCTGCCCCGCGTTGCCGCGCCGCCCGACCACGCTCGAAAGATTGACAATAGACCCGCTGCGCCGCTTCATCATCCCCCGCGCCACGGCCCGACTCATGAGAAAGGCACCCTTGAGGTTGACGTCGATGACGAGATCCCAGTCGGCTTCGTCCATGCGCATAAGGAGTCCGTCGCGGGTGAGTCCCGCGTTGTTCACGAGGATGTCGATGGGACCCAGCGTCGCTTCGGCGGTCTCTACCACCCTCTTGACATCGTCGGCTTTGGACACATCGCCCAGCACGATGACGCCACGCCGGCCCATGGCCTCCAACTCAGCTACCACGCCCTCGGCGCTCTCCGGCCGGGCCACGTCGTTGACGGCTACGTCGGCCCCCAACTGACCGAGACGCAAGACGATCTCCCTGCCGATCCCTCTCCCGCCCCCGGTGACCAGAGCCACACGTCCCTGCAGGGGACTCATCGATGCCTCGGACACGACTCCACCAACCTTTCTCCTTGGTCGAGCGAGCGAGTTCTCACGACCCGAGCGCCCACTCGATGGTCCCGTTCAAAGAGTCCTCGGTGTCTGTGGCGTGCACGGAAAGCCCGCGTCGCACCCGCTTCACCAGACCCGCCAGCACGCCTCCAGGACCTACCTCGATACCCGCATCGACGCCCTCCAGAGCCGTCTCTATCGCACCAGTGAAACGCACGGGGGAGGTGAGTTGACGAACGAGCACCCCCCGCAACTCCGCCACGGTAGGATACCGCAGCTCCGTGGTCGAGAAAAACCGCCCCCGCGACGCGGGCAGCACCTCTACCGCTTCGAGCACCTCGGCCAACTCGTCTGCGGCGCCCGCCACCAGGGGGCTGTGAAAGGCACCGGACACCTGGAGTGGCATGACCTTGCGGGCCCCTCGTTCTAAAGCCGCGCGCGACACGCGCTCCACGCCGTCCGGGCTCCCCGAGACGACCACCTGGCCGGGGGCGTTGAAGTTGGCCGGCCACGCTTCTCCCGCCTCCGCGCAGAGCTCTTCCACGACCTGGTCGTCCAAGCCGAGGATCGCCGCCATGGTGCCGGCCTGACTCCTGCCGCACGACCACATGGCTCGACCGCGCGTCTCCACCACCCTCAGTGCGTCGGAGAAGGTCAAGTGGCCGACGGCCACGAGCGCGGAATACTCGCCGAGTGAATGGCCCAGGGCCAGTGTGAAGTCCAAGCCGTGATTTTCCATGACCTTCCAGGTAGCGACGCTGCACGTGAAGATCGCCGGCTGCGCGCGATCGGTGCGCGTGAGTTCCTCGAGAGGACCGTCGGCACAGAGGCTGCGGACATTCCATCCCAGGACGCTCTCGGCTTCCTCGAACAGCTCTCGGGCATCCGCGTGATTCTCCCACAGATGCCGCCCCATCCCCACCGACTGGCTCCCCTGTCCCGGGAACAGGAGCGCGGTGCGCTGCGACCGGCCCTCCATATCATGCACCTCCCCATTCCATCAGACACGCTCCCCACGTCAGACCTGCACCGAATCCCATCAGCAAGACCAGGTCGCCTTCGGCCAGACGTCCCTCGGCCCGCGCGTCCGCCAGGCAGAGTGGGATGGAAGCGCATGACGTGTTTCCGTACTTTTGAAGGTTCGTGTAGACGCGATCGTCAGGGATGCCAAGCCTCTTCGTCGCCGCTTCGATGATGCGCAGGTTCGCCTGATGGGGCACGAAGAGCCGCACCTCTTCGACCCGGCGTCCGCACGATTCGAGCACCCTCCGGGCGGATCCGACGACCACCCTGGTGGCGAAGCGAAACACCTCGCTCCCGCTCATCTTCAGGTAGTGCAGCCGCGCATCGACGGTGGCGTGGCTGGCCGGCATGCGGGACCCGCCGGCCGGAATGATCAGCAGATCTCCGCCCGAACCATCGTTGCCCAGATCGAAGCCCAAGATACGCCCGAGACCCGTCGAGGGGCTCACCACGACCGCACCTGCGCCGTCCCCGAAGAGCACAGCCGTGTTCCTGTCCTCCCAGTCGAGGATTCGGGAGATGACCTCGGCGCCGACCACCAGCACGTGCTGCTGCAGTCCGGAAGCAACCATACCCGTGGCCATGGCAAGCGCATAGACGAAGCCCGTGCATCCGGCAGAGAGGTCGCACGCTCCCGCGTTCACCGCGCCCACCTCGTAGGCGATACGGGAGGCAGTCGCCGGCATGAGTTGGTCGGGGGAGATGGTCGCGGTGATCACGAGGCCCACTTCCGTCGCCGGTAGGCCCGCCTGCCGCAAGGCCTGCCTCGCGGCCGTGATGCCCAGATCGGATGCTGATACGCCGGCCTCGGCGATACGGCGACTGCGTATGCCCGTGCGTTGACCGATCCACTCGTCAGAGGTGTCGAGCGTCTTTGAGAGATCGTGGTTGGAGATGCAGCGCTCCGGCAACGCGGTGCCCACCCCCCTGATGGCGACCGCCCTGCCCTCGGCGAGCTTCATAGGAACACTAGCCCTCTTCGACCATCAAGTAGCGTCGACCATAGCGAAGGTCAGTGTCGCGGAGCAGGCGAGTTGATCGCCGACAAAGGCCTTGCCTTCACCTTTGCCGAGAGGCGGCCTGGCCTTGGTGAGCTTGATCTCCAGACGGAGCGTATCTCCCGGTACCACCTGACGGCGAAAACGTGCCTTCTCGATGCCCGCGAACAGGGCGATCTTGCCTCGATTCTCGGGCAGGGCGAGAGCGGCCACGGCACCGGCCTGCGCGAGGGCCTCGATCTGCAGCACCCCGGGGAATACGGGGTAGCCTGGAAAGTGGCCCCGGAAAACGTCTTCGTCGCCAGTGAGGTCTTTCTCGGCGACCACTCGCTCACCCGGAACGAACTCGAGCACACGGTCCAACAGGAGAAAAGGATCGCGGTGGGGGATGATGGCCTCGATCTGCTGCTTGTCGAGCATGACTGACCGTTCCTGATCGTGTTTGGTGGTCTGAAAGACAACCGACCCGGTAGGCCCTCAAGAGAACAGCCACCGGGTCGCGGATGGTAGTATTGTCCAAGAAACAAGGACCCATTTCAAGGACGGCTGCCCGACCGCCCGTTTGGAGAACAGGGACCGCGTGGGCCAGAACGAGTATATCGACGAATCCCTTCGTTCCTTCCTGCTGAAGCTGGGGGGCCGCACACCCGAGCCCGCTGGCGGCGCCGCCCTGGCTCTTGCCGGGGCTTCCGCCGCCGCCTTGCTGTCGCTCGCGTGTCATAGTGAGACGCGCGGACGGGGAGGCGTTTCAGCTGAAGACGATCTCCTACTCGCTACGCAGCGCCGGGCAGAACGGCTTTCGGATGAGATGCAGATGCTCATCGACGCCGACGTCGCCGCATACCGGGAGGTGACGCAGGCCCTCCGTTTGCCCAGAGAGACCGACGAGCAGCGCCGCACCCGGGAGGAGCGTCTCGACGCTGCGCTCCGGCACGCGGCCGAGGTGCCTTTGCAGTTGGCGGAAGCCGCACTGGAGATACTGGACTCCGCCGCCGATGTGGTGCAGCTCGTAAGAGGTCCCGTGCTCGGCGATCTCGCAGCGGCAGTCCACCTAGCCGAAGCCACTGTGAAAGGCTCGCTGCGTAACGCACACATCAATTGCTCGGCCATGTCCGACGACCAGCTCGCCCGGGCCACGGAAGAACGGATCTCCCCCATCCGGGAGCGATTCGAGCAGTCCGCCCGCACTCTCTCGTCGGCACTGGTCAAACGAGGCCTTCCCGGCTAGTCCCGGGCGGGCGGCGCCGTGCAACTCCAGCTTTCCCTCACCCTCGCCGACGACCTCTACGACCTGCTGCTTATGAGCGGCGAGCCCATCGACTTCCTGGATGCCGCCCGGCACCTGCTCTCCCTGAGGCAGTCGCCTGAAGCGCTGTGCCGGCGCATCATGGACACGCTTGCCACCGACGATCGCAGGTTTTGTTGGGCCAGCCCCACGACCATAGGCCTGAGCGACTGGCGGGTGACTGACCCGGATCTGGCCGACGTGGCGTTCGTGGTGGTGGATCTGGAGACCACCGGGATGCGTCCGGGGATCGGCAAGATCACCGAGATCGGGGCGGTGCGCATCGAAGGTCTGCGCCAGGTGGCGACATTCGAGACACTGGTGAATCCCCAGAGGAGCATCCCTCCCAAAGTCGTGGAGATCACCGGGATCACTTCGAGCATGCTCGTCGGAGCCCCACACATCGAGGAGGTCATGCCCCACATCCTCGATTTCTTGGACGGGGCGGTCATCGTGGCCCACAACGCCCCCTTCGATCTCAGCTTCCTGAACTACGAACTGAGCCGGCTGCGTGGTCGGCGTCTCGGGGATGGGGCCATCGACACGGTGCCGCTATCGCGTTCCGCCGCCCCTGGCCTCTCCAACTACAAACTGGGCACGGTGGCGAACGCGCTCGGATCGCCCGTGGCCGCCAGTCACCGCGCCCTCGCCGATGCGCTGGCAACCGCCCACGTGTTCCTCACCTGCGTGGGGCGGCTGCAGGAGAGAGACGTCACCTGCCTCGACGAGCTTCGCAGCCACATCGACCCCGGCCACAAGCGTGACGGCCGCAAGTTGGCTCTGACGCGTGACATCCCGCGCGAACCGGGGGCGTACATGTTCCGCGACGGCGACGGCTCCGTCATATACGTGGGCAAGGCCGATCGGCTGCGCGACCGCGTGCGCAGCTACTTTCTCACCAACGCGGGCCACTCACGGAAAGTGCGACAGGCGGTGCGCCGACTTCAGCACGTGGACTTCGAGACCACCGGCACCCCACTGCGCGCCGTGGTTCGCGAGCAGGAACTCATCCTGGAGCACCGGCCGTCGTGTAACGTCTTCGGCAGGCGACCGGAGACCTACTGCTACCTGAAGGTCGGTGGGCGAGGAGCTGGTTTGCGCCTCTACGCGAGTGACCGCCCTGGATCGATCGGCGCCTCCGTCATGGTAGGTCCGTTCCGGGGAAGCGCGCGCGTCAAGACGGCCATAGAACTCCTACAACGCACGTTCCCGATCCGCCAGTGCCGCGGATCGGGCGGCCGCGGATCGGGCGGCGAGACGCCCTGCCTGTATGGCCAGACGGGACGCTGCCTATCGCCCTGCTGCAACGCCTCACGGCGGTCGGAGCACGACGAGCTGGTGACCTCGTTGTTCAGATGGTTCACGGGAAGTGCTCCGCCGGCGCTCGGCGATCCTGTGGAGCGTGCCCACGCGCTCATGGAACAGATGGCCGCCCGGCGGCGGTACGAAGAGGCTCAAGCCATCCGTGAAGCCATTGAGGACCTGGACACGTTGCGTCGATCGTACCAAGCTCTCGCCGAAGCCCGCGTGCTGCGCACCGCAGTCCTCTGGCCCGTCGACGGGAACGGCGAGAAGGGCGGGGAGCGCCGGGTTCACCTCGACCTGGTGTGGGACGGCTCTCTGTGCGCCTCGGCGCGACTCGACCGGAGCAACGCGGCGCGGGAGATAGAGAGGGCACTACGCTCTCTCCCTGCGCCTGAGGATGACCGCGTGCCCACGCTTGCGCGTGCCGGCGGCCGCATCCTGTCTGCGGCGCTCACCGACGGCGCGCCGGACGCCACAGATGAACCTGCCTTGATCGCGGTCCCGCAGGACCGACTCGACCTTCTTCTGGCAGTACGAGGCTGGATCGCGAAAGCCCCCGCCTCGTGCCTCGCTCCGTCCCCCGCGGGAGCCGGGCGCGAGCAGGCGGTGGAGACTTGGCGGCGAGAACTCATCGCCGCGACGCACCGCCTGCTCGAAGACTAGACCCCGGTAGCCCGGGGAGGGATCAGACCGCGGCGGCTTCCCTGTTCTCGACGCTCATGCCCCGAGCCTTCATGACCAGGGTGAGCAGGCTGCGATCGACTTTGCCTTTATAGATGGGCACACTCTCCTCGAGACAGAGCCGGACCACATCCTTGGTGTCCATCCCGAACTCTCGAGCCAGCTCCTCCGGGGTGAAGTGGTTCGCCATCACTTCTCCTTTCCATGGTGGGCCCGGGGCCGTAGCCCCCTTTGAGACCCGCCTATTCGGACACAAAAAAAGCCCGGCAGCACGCAGCCTGCCAGGCTATTGGGACGGTCTTGACCGAAGTACGAGAATCTTGTCTCCTCTCCGGCGGGGGAACTCCCCCTGATCCACACGAGGAATCATGACACGACCATTGTAGACCCCCGGCCGGTGCCGCACAACCCGCATCACGCACTTTCAGCGACGGCGCATCGACGGAAGCGATACTCCCGCGCCGAGGTCATGCCTCCCGCGCCTGCTCCCGCAGAAGAGTCATGTCCACGACCTCGCCGACCCGGATCCCTCCGGTGTCTGCCGGGACGAATACGAGTCCATCAGCGTTCACCATCGATTTGAGAATGCCTGAGCCCTGAGGACCGGTAGAGCTGGCGTGCCACGTGTCGCCTTCCCGCCAGGCCCTCACCCGCACCACGTGCACCCGCCCGTGCCGGTTGACGAGATCCTCATGCATCACCGCGCGGTGCACCGGACGCAGCACCCTCTGGTGTCCCATGAGGCGGAGCAGCGCGGGCCGGATGAAGAGTTCGAAGGAGACCATGGCCGCGACCGGGTTGCCCGGGACTCCGAACACGAGACACCCGTCCCTGACTCCGAAGACCAGCGGCTTGCCGGGCTTCATGGCTACCCGCCAGAGACGCCGCTGAACGCCCAGGTCGTCCTGCACTTCCTTCACGAAATCGAAGTCTCCCACGGACACTCCGCCGGAGGTGATGAGCACGTCATAGGTCATGCCGCGCTCGAGAAGGGAGCGGGTCGCTTCGTATTCATCGGGCGCGATGCCCAGACGCTCGGCCTCGATACCCAATTGGCGGCACTGCGCTTCCATGGTGTAGCTATTTGAGTTGCGGATCTGTCCCGGCGCCAGCTCCTGGTCCACTTCGACGAGTTCGCTCCCGGTGGCCACGATGGCAACGCGCGGCCGTCGATGGACCTCCAGGAAGGGGAAGCCCATGCTGGCCGCCAAGCCTATCTCGGCGGGGCCCACCACGTCGCCCGCGGCCAAGACGGCCGTCCCGCGACCGACGTCTTCCCCTGCACGCCGAAGATTCTCCGCCGGCTCTACTTCGCGCAGGACCAGGACCGTGCCGTCACGAGGCTCGGTGGCCTCCACTTCGACCACGGCGTCCGCGCCGGCCGGCAGTGGCGCTCCGGTCATGATCCTCACGGCCTCGCCGGGTGCCACGTGCACCTGAGCGACGCCGCCGGCTGCGACAGTATCCACGACTTTCAGCGCGACCGGAAGCGCCGCGGCCCGACTCGTGTCGACGGCGCGCAGGGCGAATCCATCCATGGCAGAGTTGTCGAACGGTGGCAAATCGTGCGGCGCGATCAACCCCTGGGTAAGCACGCCGCCGAGGGCTTCGGATAGCGCCCGACGCTCGGACGGCAGAGGCGAAGCTTCGGCCAGGACCAGCGCCAGCGCTTCCTCTATCGTGATCACGGCCATAACCTCCGAACGAACTGCACGTTTAAGCAAGCAAGGATCCCCGAATCGATAGACCAGGATAGCACGGCCGCTAACCGGCGAATCCCGCTCAGACTGCAAGGCGGATCATATGATCGTATCCGAGATCGAGATACGCAAAGTCATCGGACTGCAGGCCCCGAAGCCTGAGGAGCACCCGGCTCCCGCGCAGCTTGAGGCCTATGTGGCGCCGGCCCACCAAAGACACCTGCGCCTACTCGACATCCGCGGCCTGCTCGACCGCGGAGAGTACCGGATCACCCCTCTCGTGGTGGCCGAGAAGATGGTTGGTCGTGCCATCTGCGACCAAGTCGCCCGCCTGTACGACGCCTGAGCCGCTGGGCGCCGCCGTCGGGACCTATCGTCCTCGAGATTCTCACCCTCCCGGACCGGCGCGTTTGTAGCATCCTCCTCCACGGCCTACAATGCTTTCCTGAGTCCGACGCGGGAATGAGGCCGAGCCCGACGCAGGAGAGAGGATGCACCTCAACGTGCGCCGCCGCTTGGCGGATCGTATCTGGCAGTGGAGAAAGACCACATACGCGGCGAGTTCCATCGTCGTCGCAGTCGGATTCATCGCCGTGTTCCTCTTCATCAACTCGCCCACGGCCGGGATCCAAGTTTCAACGAAGCCCAGTTTCTTCGAGGCAGGCAGGGCTCTGCGCATGGCTCAGGAACTGGCGGACAACTATCCCGAGCCGTTGGTGGGGAGCGAAGACTCGAGATCAGCAACGGTGTGGGTCGCGGATCGTCTGACGGACCTGGAGATCCCCTATCACGAGAGTGAATTCACCGCTACTCTGGGAAACCGGGAGGCGGTCCTACGCAACGTAGTCATGGTCTTCACAGGTTCGAGTCGTGAGGCCATCCTGGTGTCGGCACCGAGGGATCCCGACCTGGACTCGCGCCTCTCGCCCCTCGCCAACGCAACCGGCACCGCCATACTAGTGGAACTGGCGCAGGCCTTCGCCGTACGTCCGCACGAACGCACGATCATCCTTCTGTCGACAGAGGGTGGCAGCTACGCGGGATTGGGCTTGGATCACTTCCTGCGAACCGACCCACTGGCTGCGGACGTCGGCGCGATATTGAGCATCCGCGGCCTAGGAAGAGAGGAACGCGACGTGCTGCGGGCCGGCGTATCCGGTACGGAGTCCGCCGCTCCTGGTTGGTACCTCCAACTTGCTTCGCATACCCTTCAGGAAGCCGGGCTGGGGCTCAAGGTCAACGGCATTGCGCGACAGATCGCCGACCAGGCCCTGCACGTCTCGAGAGGCGAGCAGGTTGCCGGACTGCGAGCAGGGATCCCGTCGATGATGCTCTACGACCCGGGGCCTGGAGAGCCCTCATCGGAAGGCATCGCCACCCACGGCATGGCGGTCGAACGGCTCGTGCTGAGCCTGGACAGCGGGTCGGAGATCCCGCGGGATCCGGGCACAGCGATCGTGCTCGGGTCCGGCCGCTACCTCACGAGGCGGGCGCTCTCGACTCTGGGCGCGCTCATGCTCCTCCCCGCTTTCGCCATGGCCCTTACGTGGCTCCTGGTGTCGCGCGTTCGGCCGGAGGTCTGGTTACGCTACCTCCGCAACCTGCTGTCCTTCGTGCTTCCCCTCGCGCTCTGGAGTGCTGCGATCTACGGGGCGGCATACTTCAGGATACTGCCGCGGTATCCGTTTCAAGCTCCGGCTGCCGCCCGGGCCGCGACCGAGCCCGACTTCCTAGTGACCGCGGCGCTTGTTGTGTTGGGAATCACCATCCTGTTCCTGAGTAGACATTACCTGGGCCACCTTCGACCCCGAGAGCCCCTCATCATGGCTGAGACCGTCAAGTTGAGCACGGGGCTCTCGGTTTTGACGCTCGGGCTGTTCGTGCTCGCGGCCCACTCGCCCTTCTCAGTGCTCACAGGAGTCACAGCCGCATGGATATGGCCCCTGGTCACCTGTTTTGCGGAGCCTCGAAAAGCCTCGCTCTCGTGGCTCCCGCAGGCGCGAGGCAACGCGATACTCCTCCTCAGCGGCCTTGCCGGTCCGATTGCACTCTACGTGTATCTCGTGCTCAGCACGGATGTCCGCTGGTGGGAGGGGTGGTGGTTCGCGATCGTGCAGTCGGTGTCCGGAGCCTATGGGGTCACCGGACCCATGGCGTCTGTGCTTATGACGGCAGGCTTCTTCGTGTTGCTCGGAGTGAGGCGCCTCCAGCTGCTTCCAGTGGAGACTCTCGGCGACCACAACGAGTCCGACTTGGTCGCGGCCCCACCCCGAGTGCGCAGGGTCACCCGGCCCCGCCGTCCCGACCGTCTTTAGGCCAGGCTGCTCACGTGCCCACGCGCAGGTCGACGACTCCCTGAGCGCGAAGCTCTAGCCCAGGTCGAGGTACTCCAACGCCATGTGGCGGATCAGTTCGGAGTTCTCCGCGCACTTGTCGGCGATAGACTCAAGGCGCTCGATGATGGCCTTCAGCTGATGGAACGTCTTGAAGTCGGTGTCCATGTCGAACATGAAGCGGTACATCTGTGCGAAGACCTTGTCAGCGCGGCTCTCGATAGCATCGACCTGGCTCGCTATGCCGATAGACTCGCGGAAGTCGCCGCGCAGGGCGAACACGGCGTCGCGCAACTTGCGAACGGCTTCGATGTCGATCTTCACCATCTCCACCAGCAGCTCGTTCAACTCGGCGGGAAGGGTGAAGCGGCGCATGACGATGCGGTCGGCGGCGCCGGCCGCGTAGTTGGCGATGCCGTCCATGGAATCCACCAGGCGAGAGAGGTCGGCCCGGCCCATGACGAAGACACCGCCGCCGGCGAGTTTGTCTAGGATGTCGGCTTTCCGATCGTCAGCCGCGCTCTCTAACCGGTCGAGTTCGGATGCCGTCTTCGCGAGCGACTCATAGTCATCGGCGACGAAGTGGCGCATCACTTCTCCGAGTTCCTCCACGATCGTGACGACACGATCGGTGAAATCTCGGATGTCCCCTAGGACCTGCTCTTCCTTCCGACGGCCCATCGCGTCGATGGCTCCTTCCAGAGACGCCTGCGCCCCGAGGGTACGCTTTATCTTGTCAAACGCGTCACTCATGATCGCTCCCCCCTTGAACCTACATCACGAGGTTCAGGGCATAGTAGATGAGGGCACCCGCCGCCGCGCAAAACGGCAGGGTGACGACCCAGGCCAGAAGTATCGCACGGAACACTTTCCAGCTGACGGAACCGAGTCCTCCGGCCAGCCCAGTCCCGGTGACGGAGGAAGTCACCACGTGGGTGGTGGAGACGGGGAGTCCGAAGAAAGACGCCACCTGGATGATCAGCGCACCCCCTGCCTCGGCGCTGAACCCGTTGACCGGGTGCAGGTGCGTTATCTTCTCGCCCATCGTCCTGATGAGCCGGAACGAGCGCACCGAAAGGTACGTGCCCACCGCCATGGCCGACGCCGCCGCCAGGATCACCCAGAGCGGGAAACCGTTCTGGAGGATGTATTGGTCGACGTCGAGGTTATGGCTCGAGGCGATGAACAAGACGATGATGCCCATGACCTTGGTGGCGTCGTTGGATCCATGGCTAAAGGATACCCAGCTGGACGAGAGTATCTGCATGTGGCGGAAGAAGCCGTCGGCTTTGTCGAGATCGAGCCTGAGGCGTCCGAACGCGAACTTGCTCGCCTTCATCAGCAGGAACCCAGTAGCGATGCCCAGGAACGGCGATGTGATCAACGATCCCATGACGAGCAGCACCTTAGGCCAGTTGATGCCGTCGATGCCCAGGGCGGCGAACCCCGCTCCCATCAATCCACCCACCAGCGCGTGCGAAGAACTCACGGGCAGGGCCCAGATCCAGGTGAGCACGTCCCACAGGAGAGCGCCCACGAGCGCGGCTATGACCAGATGAGCAGTGGCGTCAGACGCTTTGATCACTCCGCCGATCGTCTCGGCAACAGCCACGCCCATCACGAGAGGGCCGATGAAGTTGAAGACGGCTGCGAGACCGATGGCGAACTTGGGTTTCAGCGCGCCCGTGTAGATAACAGTAGAGACGGCGTTACAACCGTCGTGGAAGCCGTTCATCAAGTCGAAGGCCAAGGCGACCGCCACTACGACCAGCAGCAGGATGGTATCGCTATCCACCGGCGATCGCTCGTTCCAACCGGCTCTTCACGAAGGACCCTCCCCTGACGAGTTGACCGACCGACCCAGAGTACACCGGGCAATCATAGAGACGGCGGAGGCGGGCGGCAACCGCTCTCGTCCGCTTTCCTCCCGACTCACGCGTTCCTCCCGACTCACGGTGTCGTTGTAACCAGTGTGGACCGATCGGAAGATACCCTCGAGGTGCCGAGGACACGGGGGCCGGTGCCCGCGTGCACACGCCTGGCGCTCGGGGTCAAGCTGGTTTTCGCGGCCGCGCTTACGCCGTTACTCCTTCTCTCCGTAGCCGACACGCACCTGGCGCTCGGCCTGGCGATCGCCTTCATCGTGGCGACCGTCGCACTCGACTACTGGGTGTACCGCGCCGCTGACTGCCGAGGCACGCCGGCACAGGCACGCGACGGTAACGAAGCCGCCGACATCGCCGATGCGCGCTCGAGCCTCGAGGGCCTGCTCGGGGATGTGGCGTCGGGAACTTCCGTCACCCCAGGACTCGAGCTGGAGAGCGTCAGAGCCGACCTTTATCGCCTCCGCGACTTGAACAACCAGCTCATCCGGCTGGGGGATATCGCTCAAGAACTGAACGCCGCCCTCCCCTTCAAAGAAACGAGAGTCAAGGTACTTGAAGTCTCCCGGCGCCTGCTGGCTGCCGATGTGGTGGCACTCGTTTCCGAGGAAGGGCGGGAGTTCGCGCTCGAAGGTGCGGACGGCTGCGAGCCCACGGAGATAGATGTCAATTGCTGCTCGTATTATTCCCGCTGCCCCGTGCGGTCGGCCTTCCGCGATCTGTCGTCATCACATGCGCCGGATCACAGGTGCTCCATGTTCCCGCCAACTATGCGATCGCAGATCTCACTCCCGTTCCAGCTGACGGGAGAGCGCACCATGGCGCTGATCGCGGCGGCGACCCGCCCCGACGCCTTCGTCGAGATCAACCCCGTGGTCCTGCGGACGCTCGTAGGACACGTGCAGACCTCGCTGAGCACGGCCCTCCGCTACGACCGCATCCGACGCGAAGTCGTGACCGATCCGCTCACGAACCTCTACAACCGCCGTTTCTTCGAACAGCGCGCTCGGGAGGAGATCGAGCGGAGCATCCGCCACCACGTCCCGGTCACGCTCCTCATGCTGGACGTCGACCACTTCAAACGCATCAACGACATCTACGGTCATCAGACCGGCGACCGAGTATTGCAGAGCGTCGCACATCACCTCAAAGAGAGCGTCCGCGAGAGCGACGTCTGCGCGCGCTACGGCGGAGAAGAGTTCATCCTGCTCCTGCCCTCGACGCCCGGACGCAACGCCATGTTCCTTGCCGACAGGCTACGCCGGGGACTGGGGGATCTCATGCACACCGGCCTGGGTCTTCCCAGCCACGAGAGCGTGACCGTCAGCGGCGGGCTCTCAACCTGCCCCCGTGACGCCACCGAGGTTCAGAGTCTCATCCGGTGCGCCGACACGGCGCTCTACGAAGCCAAGAACGGCGGACGAAACCGGATCGTGCGCGCCACATTGCCGGTTGCCCTTGTACTCGACGAGACGAGGGGAGCCTAGGGCCTACAGGTAGTTCTTCCGCCAAAACAGCAGCGCCGCCATGGACGACAACCCGAGCGAGATGAGCAGCACGATAAGGAAGGCGTGCGGATTATCCTGGAAAGGGAGGGGGACGTTCATGCCGTACAGCGACGAAACCATCACTGGGAACGAGAGGATGATGGTGATCGAGGCCAGGAACTTCATCACTATGTTCAGGTTGTTGCTTATGATCGAGGCAAAGGCGTCCATCATGCCGGCCAAGATGTTGGAATAGACCTCGGCCATCTCGATGGCCTGACGGGTCTCGACGATCACGTCTTCGAGCAGGTCCTCGTCTTCCTCGTACTTCTTGATCGCCGGCGTGCGCAGCAGCTTCTGGAGCACGGCGTCGTTGGAGCGCAGGGACGTGCTGAAGTAGACGAGCGCCTTGGCCATTGTGAGGAGATCGAACAACTCCTCGTTCTTCATCGACTGGCGGAGTTCCCTCTCGATCTTGTCGGTCTCGCGGTCGATCCGCCCCAGGTAGCGCAGGTAGAAGCTGGAAACCTGCAGGAGGATCTGCAGCAGGAAACGGGTCTTCTTGAAGGTGGCGAAACCGCGCACCTCACCGCGTTCGAATTCCCCCAGGATGGGGTTGGCCTGCAGACAGGTGGTTATGAAGTAATCAGGGTGGACCAGCATGCCCAGTGGGATGGTGTCGTACTCCCGTTCGGCTCCCACGCGCTCGATGATGGGTATGTCTACGATCACGTGGGTGAGATCATCCTCGACATCAATGCGGGATTTCTCTTCGGCATCTAGGGGGCCGCGCAAGAAGGCGAGGGGGATGTCCAACGCCTCCGTGACTCGGTTGAGTTCCTCGTCAGTGGGGCTGACCAGATCGATCCAGGCACCGGATTCGAAGTCCTCGATCTGTTTGAAGGCCCCGGAAGAAAGATCTGTCTTGAAGATGTTAAGCATGACTCACCTCCTTTGCAGGCGGTCCGCGCATACCGAAGAAACGGCGCGACACCAATACAACCCGTGCATTCTCTCACGAAGGTCTAGGCGGCGCCACGGGGCGCCCCTCCTTCCCGGAGCTCTCGAGCCGGTGCTAGTATTGGGCATTCGGCCGCCGACCGGCGCCGCGAAGAATCGAGCACGGGGCTGTAGCCATGCGACCCACTCTCACCGCCATCGAGCGTGACCTCCGCGGACTCCTGTTGGGAGACGTGGAGTTCGACGCCGTGACCCGCCACCTGTACGCCACCGACGGTGGCATCTACCAGATCGAGCCCATGGGCGTGGTGTCGCCGCGCGACGCCGAAGACGTCGCCAGACTGGTGGAGTACTGCACCGAGCGGGGCGTGCCGTTGGTGCCACGGGGAGCAGGTTCCGGTCTCGCGGGCGCCGCCGTGGGCGCGGGCCTCATGGTCGACTTCACCCGCTACATGAACAAGATCTTGGAGGTGGCGCCGGACGGGTCATGGGCCCGGGTGCAGCCCGGTCTGGTGATGGGCGTGCTGAACGCCCACATGAAGCGGTACGGCACCTTCTTCGCCCCCAACCCTTCCAGCGAGAACTACTGTTCGCTCGGCGGAATGATCGCCAACAATTCGTCGGGTGGCCGCAGCGTCGCCTACGGCGCCACGAAAGACCACGTGCTGGCCCTGGATGTCGTACTCTCCGGCGGGGAGCTGTTCCATGCCGGGCCTGTCGCCCGAGGCTCAGAAGCTCTGGCCGCGGTGCTGGGAACGGGCGGCCGGGCAGGCGCAGCCTACGCGGAACTCCTGCCGCTTCTCGACGCGAGACGTGGCACCATCGCCCGCTCCATGCCCCGCGTGATGAAGAACTGCTCGGGCTACCGGGTGGAGACGGTGCTCGAGTGGGGCTCGGACGCACCCCGGTACGGCGCCTACGACGGGGCGGCGGCCTTGGCCGCCGCCGACGGGGAGTGGGCCCGGGCCAACCTCCAGAAACTCTTCGTGGGCTCCGAGGGCACGCTCGGGCTGGTGACCGAGGCCACGCTCAACCTGGTGCCGCTGCCCGGCCGCCGGGCCATCGGCATGGCCTACTTCCCCACCGTGTTCAGCGCCGGCGAGGCGGTGCATCCCATCTTGGGGCTCAAACCCACCTCGCTCGAGATCATGGACGCGAATTTCCTGCGGTTCGTGCGCCAGAGCAACTCCAAGATCGACGCCATGCTGCCCGAGACGGTCGACACCGCCCTCCTGGTGGAGTTCGAGGCCGCCGACGACGCCGAACTCGCCGAGCAGTTGGCGTCGCTGGAGGGACTGTTGGCGGGCGGTGACGCGCTCGAAGTGAAGCGTGCTCTCGACCCGGCGGACCAGAAGCAGCTCTGGGCCGTGCGTCAAGCGGCGGTGCCGCTGCTGCAGAAGCTTCCCGGACCGAAGAAGATCGTGGAGTTCATAGAAGACGCCACGGTGCACCCCGAAGTGTTGGCCGAGTATATGAGCCGCCTCAACACCATCCTTCAGAGCCGCGACGTTCAGGCCATCATGTACGGCCACGCCGGTGACGGCAACATCCACACACGGCCGATCCTGGACATGCGCGACCCCGGCGACCTCCGCCTCATGCAGGAGATCATGGAGGAGGTCATGGAGCTGATCCTCGACCTCAAGGCGACTCCCTCCGGGGAGCACGGCGACGGCATCGTGCGCTCACCCTATGTGCGCCGAGTCTACGGCGACGAGGTCTACGGCGTGTTCGAGCAGATCAAGGAGGCCTTCGACCCCACCGGCATCATGAACCCGGGGAAGAAGGTGGTGAACCCGGCCGAGACCGGCGGCATCGCCACCAACCTCCGCTACGGCCGCGGCTACTGGACGCACGAACAGAGCCCACTACTGCACTTCCCCGGTGGGGAGTACGAACGCGAGATCGAGAAGTGTCACGGCTGCGCCCAGTGCAAGAGCCTGGTGGCCACCACCATGTGCCCAACCTTCAAGGCTACCCGGCGCGAGCACGCCTCACCGCGGGCCAAGGCCAACGCGCTCCGCAACATCATCCGCGGCCGCCTTGACCCAGGGCTGCACACCGACGCCGCCCTCAAGGAAGTCACCGACTACTGCATCGAGTGCGGCATGTGCGCGCTCGAGTGTCCGTCGAACGTGAACATCCCCAAGTTGATGCTGGAGGCCAAGGCCACATACCGCGGCGCCCACGTCGGCGGTGCCACCGACCAGGTGCTGGGCCGCGCGGAGTTGGTGTCCAAGGTGAGCCGCGCGGCCTCCCCCGTGGTCAACCCGCTGATGGGCAACCCGGTGGTGCGCCGGTTGGGCGAACGTCTGGCGGGCATCGACCGCCGCCGCACCCTGCCCACCTACGCACGCAGGAGTTGGGAGCAGATGCTGGCCGAACGCCGCAAGGGCGCGGTCATCCTGCATCCGGTGCCCGGCCAGGGCGGAGCGACGGACCTTGGTGGAGCCGCCAAGGCGGCCGACGCCCCCGCCCCCGAACGCGGCGCAGGCGCGACGTCAGACGCCCATGCCGCCGGCGCCGCCAGATCGGCAGGCGCCCCGGCCGCCGCCACCAAACCCGTGGCCTTCTTCTACGACGTCTACGCCAACTACAACGACCCCGGGCTGGCCCAGACCTTCGACTCCCTCCTGCGCGCCCACGGCGTGCCCGTGGAGTACCCGGAGCAGAAGGGCAGCGCGATCCCAGAGATGCTCTACGGTTACCTCGACCGCGCCCGCGCGACGGCGGATTTCAACGTGCGTCACGCGCTGCCCTACGTGCGCGACGGAGCCTTCCTGGTGAGCGGTGAACCCACGGCCAGTTTCGCCTTCAAGGTGCACTACCCCGATATCATCTCGAGTGAGGAGTGCTCCCTGGTAGCCAATGCCACCCGTGACCTGGGCGAGTTCCTGGCGTCGCGACGCGCCGAGCACCCAGAGGCGGCGCCCCAGCCGGTGAACGAGCTCAAGCTCAAGGTCGCCTACCATCAACCCTGCCACCTCAAGACCCAGCAGGTGGGCTCCCCCTTCTTCGACCTACTGAAGCAGGTGCCGGGACTGGAGATGGTGAACCTCGACATGGGATGCTGCGGCATGGCCGGCACGTTCGGCATGAAGGCGGGCACCTTCGACCTCAGCATGGAGACGGGCCGCCCGCTCTTCGAACGAGTGGCCGACGTAGCCCCCGACCTGGTGGCTTCAGAGTGCAGCACCTGCCGCATGCAGCTGGCCCAGGCGACAGGCAAGGACACGGTCCATCCGGCGGAATTGCTGGCGCGCGCCTACGGGATCTAGCCGCACCGGTCGTCGACGGCGCCCCGGTCCGTCGGCCTGGGGGCAGCGATGCGTCCCGAGCGAGCGGCGTGAAGGAAGAGAGGAGAACGCAGTGTACATCGACGTGCCCTGGGACACAGCCTCGGTTCCGGTGAGGATCGACGAGTCACGCCTCGGCGAGGTGGTAGAGTCGCGCACCGTCAAAGTGCGTGACGAGGCCATGCTCATCGACGACCTCCTCGCGGGGGGCGACGGCCAACCATCGTTCGACGACTTCCTGAGCGCCACTCAGGGCACCATCCTCGTCCTCGTCAACGACGCTACGCGCCCCACCCCCAGCGGCCGCGTGATCGAGATCATCGCCGACCGATTCAAGGGCCGGCATGTGGAGTTCCTGGTGGCTACAGGATCACACAAGGTGCCGGGGGAGACGGAGTTGGAGCAGATCTTCGGCCGCGCCATGCGCGAGCGCTTCCTTGACCGCATCTCGAGCCATGACGCGCGAAACCAGGACGATCTCGTCCACCTCGGCGAGACCTCGCGCGGCACGCAGGCGTGGGTGAACCGCCGCCTGGCGGAGGCCACCGACGTACTGTTGATCAACTCAGTGGAGCCCCACTACTTCGCGGGCTACACCGGCGGGAGGAAGTCGATCTTCCCCGGAGTGGCGGGCTTCGAGACCATCCAGGGAAACCACAAACTGGCCCTCGACCCGGCTGCCGACAACCTGGCCCTCGAGGGTAACCCGGTGCACGAAGACCTGATGGAGATGATGGGCATGCTCTCGGAGAAGCGCATGTATTCCATCCAGATGGTGCTCGACCACCAACACCGCATCCACATGGCCTTCGCCGGAGGACTGGAGGAGAGCTGGCGCGCGGCGGTGGAGCACGCCGACGGTCACTACGTGGTTGAACTGTCCCAGCGCTACGACATCGTCGTGGCGGCCGCTCCGTACCCCATGGACTACGACCTCTATCAGTCGCAGAAGGCCCTGGAGAACGGCTCCCTGGCGCTGAAGGACGGAGGCATCCTCATCCTGGTGTCCAAGTGTCGCCACGGCATCGGCCCCGAGACGTTCTTCAACTTGATGGCCAAGGCCGCCACCCCCGAGGAGGTGCTCACTTCCATCGCCGGAGATTACGTCCTTGGCTACCACAAGGCCGGACGGCTCGCCCTGATCGCCCAGCGGGGCGAGATGTGGGGGGTCACCGACCTCCCCGAGGAGGAGTTGGATGCCGCCTTCATCCGCCCCTTCCCCAGCGTCCAAAAGGCGGTAGACGCGGCCCTGGCGCGCAAGGGCCCCAAGGCCAAGGTACTCTTCCTCATGGATGCGTCTATCACGGTGCCCCGGGTGAACGGAGCACCATGATAGACTTCCTTCTTGGTCCGCCTTCGCGACGGGACTGCGGCGCGCCTCGATAGACATCGAGCAAGAGGGGGGTAAGTGGCAGAGAGGAAGATCCCACGGTCGAACTGGCCCTTCCGCCTGTCGCCCGACACTCCCCCCGAACGCATCGCCGAGATCAAGAAGAAGGTCGAAGCCCTGGACTCGGCCGCCCAATACGGCTGGGGCCACTCCATCGACTTCGGCCCCTTTGAGAAGCAAGGTCTGCTCGGCGACAACTTCCTCGACGTCGCGGGAATGCTCGATCAATGGGGTTGGTGGCCCCGCGACCTCAACGGGATGCGGGTGGCGGACGTGGGATGCTTCACTGGGGGACTTTCTCTCATCATGGCGGCCAGGGGACCATCGGTTGTATACGCTGTAGACGAGGTGGGTGAGCACCTCGACCAGGCCGTCTTCCTGGCCGACGTGTTCGGACAAACTTCTGTGGAAGCAGTGAGGGCCTCGGTGTACGACCTGACCGGGCACATCCCGGAGAACAGCCTCGACCTGGTGCTTCTGAGTGGCGTTCTATACCACCTCAGCGACATGTTGCTAGGCCTCTACATCCTGAGACGTTTACTGAAGCCAGGCGGGGTCCTGCTGATCGAAAGCAACGCGGTCAACGACAACAAACGCTCGTTCGCCAACTTCGGCCGCTTCTACAAGGGAATGTGGTGGCAACCGTCGGGCCTTTGCATCAGCGACATGTGTGAGTTCATGGGATTCGGCGGTGCTGAAGTGCGTTTCTACGGCCCTGATCGGTGCCTGGCACGAGCCACACGTTCACCCGACGACGATATCCCATTCAAGCGAGGTCTGAACTGGCATTTCGAGTCGCTCAAGGACGCCCGATTCCGCTCGGTCGACGCGGGAGTCTTAGCACCCGTCCGGTCATACGCGAATTGGAAGCACTTCCTGCGGAGGCTGCCACGTAAGGTGACGCGGCGCCTGAAGTCCGTGGCATCCCGGAGTTGACCGGGAGCCGGCGTCCGGTGTCTCAAGTGAGGGAGATCGAGCCCCAACGGACCTAAGGCGGGCACCGCGAGAGCGGTCGCGCGCCAAGCGGCCCAGTCGATATCCTCGTGACACCAGGTCCGGTGGAGAGGGAGTCGTCCGGTCCTCCGGCCGCGAAGAAAGCCTGTTGATTGGTGTACAATCCTCGGCATGCGCCCGTAGCTTAGTTGGTAGAGCAGGGGACTCTTAATCCCAAGGTCGAAGGTTCGAATCCTTCCGGGCGTACTGGGGGAAACACCACACGGAAGTAGTCAAAGCGGGAGGGGCGAGACATGACCGACATCAGCGTGACGAAGATCAGGGAACTCAAAGCTGTCGAGGGTCCGAGGGTCATACCCGGCATCAACTTCTACACCGCCGGACGTGAACTCGGGGTCGGCGGCCTCGGTATGAACGTTCTCGAGCTGGAAGCGAATTGCTCCACCTACCCGGACCACGATCACGCCTCCGAGGGGCAGGAGGAGATCTATGTGGTCCTGGAAGGTGGCGGTTCACTGGTCGCCGGCGACCAGCAATGGCCCCTTGAGGTGGGCACCCTCGTGCGAGTGGCGCCTGAGACTAAGCGCAAGCTCGTCCCTGGGGAAGCCGGGCTCACCGTGCTCGCGCTCGGCGCCGTACCCGGTAAGGCCTACACGGCCGCGCCGACGACCTGAGTAGCATCGTCTGCACAGGCCCGCAACCGCCGCGGTCAGGTTTCGTCAGCAGGTAGACGGTCCGCCGGTCCCGTGAATCGCGTTGCTAAGCACCTCAAGGAGGTGGACTCTCGCCTTACCAGGCTGACTATGTCCTACGCCTCATCGAGCAGATGGCCGCGCTGATACGTCGGGCCGTGGAGAAGTCGGGCATCAAGGACGCCGGGGAACCATCAGAGGTCGCGGACCAGGTAATCGGTTTGGCGCTCGGCATGGATCCGGGTCTGACCTCACGACTCTCGCCTGAGAGCCCCGTTGCGCTACTGGAGCTCGGAAGCCTCGACGACCGCGTGATCGAATTGGTCGCGCAGGCCATCGAGCTTGATTTCGGGGCGCTCCAGGCCGGCGGCGACACGATCTCAGCTGAACTCAGGCGCTCTCAAGCGACGGCGGTACGTTCACTGATCGCGCTGAGAGCCGCCAGGCGCTGACGGCGGACGCCCCGGCCGGCTTGACTGCGAGGAGGCCCTTCCGGGTCGAAAGAATGGTGGCCGGAGGCAGACCGGGCCGGACACTCGGGAGGGTCGTCATGGCGAAGTCGAGCTACGAGCACTGTCCCTCGGATGTCCCCTTCCTCGGAGAGACGATCGGGGATTGTCTGGAGCGCGCGGCACGCGAGCACCCGAACAGTGAGGCGCTCGTGAGCAGGCACGAGGGAATACGCCTCTCCTACGCCGAGATGCTGAACCTGGTGGACAGGCTGGCATGCGGGCTCCTGGCCTCGGGCATCGAGATAGGAGACCGGGTGGCGGTGTGGTCCACGAACAACCACGCGCGGGTAGAGGCGAGTTCCCTGGAATCGGCTGACACCACCGGGCGCCACCCACTGCCTCGGCGCTGAGCCGGGCGGGAGGTGCTGCTCCGGCACGGCGGTCACCCGACGACCCAGTACGCGAGCAGGACGAGTGAAGCCACGCCCCACGCCACGATCACGACTGCGATGGCGACTTCGATCCTGATGAGCAAGGCCATTTGGTCACCTATGGCCTTCAGTTGCGCCTCGACAGCATGGAGTTGGGTCGATGTCTGTTCTTCGGTGCTCACTGCCTTATCGCGCCGCCCCGTCGTCGCTGCCTCTCTTTTTGTGGTCGGACCCCCGAGGAGCCGCCAGCGCCGCCACCTCGGTCAGATGTATGCTCCCGCCCGACACCACGCAAACCACCTTGCCGGCGCCTGCGCCGCCGGACAGGGCGCATGCCACCGGACAGGCGCCCGCGCCCTCGGCTATCACGTGGTTGCGCTCGGCCATCAGCAGCACCGCGTCCGCGACGGCCTCCACCTGCTCAACCAGGCTCCCCGCCACCAGCGAACGGGCCCGCTCGAACATCTGCGGGAAGACAGTGGGGCTGCCGATGCCATCGACGAAGGAGGGCGTGTAGTCGATTTCGACCGGCTTCCCCGCCGCAAGGGCGGCGGCCAGGGGGGCGGCTCCCGCCACCTCGGCCGCGTAGACCCGGCACTCAGGACGCAGAGCGTGGGCGGCGGCGGCCACTCCGCAGGTGAGCCCGCCGCCGCCCCAGGGGGTGAGGATGGCGTCGGCATCGGGCAGGTCCTCCAGGATCTCGAGGGCGATGGTGCCGTTGCCCGCCATGACCCGGGGATCGTCGAACGCGTGGATGAAGACGCCCTCCACACCGGGATAGGCGTGCTCCTCGAAGGCACGCCACCACTCCGCGAAGGGCACCCGGAGCACGCGACCGCCCAACTTCTCCACGGCATCGGTCTTGACCTTAGGCGCAGACTCGGGCGCGACGACGGTGCAAGGGATCCCGTGTTCACGGGCCAGCCACGCGACTCCCTGGGCCATGTTGCCCGCGGAGGCGGTCACCACACCCTGGGCCAATTCCGCGGGGTCTGTGCCCGCCATGACGGCGGCGGCCCCTCGTATCTTGAAAGAGCCTATGGGCTGCAGGTTCTCGAGCTTCAGGTAGATCTCGGGCCCGTCGCCGCGCGCTCGGGTGGCGTCTAAGCGCACAAGGGGCGTGCGAATAGCGGTCGCGCCGCCGGGCGGGCCGATGATGGCCGCGCGCGCGGCCTGGATGTCCGCCAGCGTGGGGAGACCGGCGGCGTAGTGCGGTCGCCCGGCATCGTGCGGGCCGCCGTGGCCCGCGAGACCAACGTCCGGCGTCACCACGCCCTCACGTCCTCACCCACGTGCCCACCTCCTCGTCGCAGGCCCGAGAGCACACGTACGCGGCCGCGGCCACGTCCTCTATGCCGATGCCCAACGACTTGAAGAGCGTCACTTCGTCCGCCGACGAGCGCCCGGGACGCATGCCGGCCAGGACCTCGCCGAGCGTGCCCCGAACGTGCTCGGGCCCGATGGCCCCTTCCGCTACGGCCGCCATGTACTCTCCCGACTCGTTCTCGGCGGCAACCCGATCGTCGAGGAACAACGCCGCGCGCGAAATCGCTTCGACGTCCACCTCGTTCGCTCCCGGACCTCCAATCACGTTGACGTGGGCTCCCGGGACGAGCCAGGCGCCCCGCAACACGGGGGACGTTGCCGTCGTCGCCGTCACCACCAGGTCGGCCCCCTGGACCGCCTCCTCGACACTCGACACGGGGTCGATAGGGAAGGAGAACCTCTCACCGTGCTCTTTCGCGAAACGGCGGGCCGTGTCACCCGTACGAGACACGACCCGCACCCGGCGGAGGTCCCGCACCAGAGCCATGGCGTCAAGGTGGTATGCGGCCTGCACTCCCGCACCGATGAGGGCGAGGTCTCCAGCATCCTCTCGCGCAAGGAGCCGGGTGGCCACGGCTGAGACCGCCGCAGTCCGGATTCCAGTGAGCGCCGACGCGTTCACCACTGCCCGAACCTCGCCGGTCCTGGGGCTTAGAAGCAGCACCGCCCCTTGATGCGAATCGATGCCGCGTTCCTGGTTGCCCGCGAACACCCCGATGACTTTGACGCCTAACGAGGGCGTCTCGCCGCCAAGATACGCCGGCATCAGTCCCATCAAGCCCGCCGCCTTTTCGGGAGCCACCACCGACCGCAATGGTAGGCACGCCTCGCCCCGGGCAAGAACACTGAGCGCCTCCTCCATGACGGGCATGCACTCTTCGATCGAGAGCAGGCGCTCCACATCGCGATCGTCGAGTACAAGCAGCTCCACGGAGCCTCCTATCCTCCGACTCCCGGAGTGAAATACGCACCGATGCGACCCCACTCCTCGTCGGGTAGCTGGAGTTCGATCGCCCGTAGAGCGGGCTCCAGATGATCAGGGCATCTCGGCCCCACGATGGGAGCGGTGACCCGCGGATGCTTCATCGCCCACGCCAAAGCCAGCGTAGCCATGTCCACTCCCCGCTCCGCGGCGTGAGAACGCAGAGCGTCGAGCGCGTTGTGCACGGAATCGGTAAGGAAGTCCCCGTAAGGTTCAGGGCGAAGGGTCATACGCGAGCCTTCGGGAAAGGGCTCGTCACGGGAATACTTGCCGGTGAGCCACCCTCCCGCGAGCGGGCTGAAGGGCGTGAAACCGAGACCCTGGTCTTGCAGAAGCGGGAACAGCTCGACTTCGCCGCGACGGTCGAGGAGGCTGAAGGAGTTCTGTATCCATTCGAAACGGGTCCAGCCGTTCGTATCGCACAACCACAGTGACTTGGCGGTGAGCCACGCCGGCATGTTCGACGCTCCGATGTAGCGCACCTTGCCCTGGCGCACCAGGTCGTCGAGCGCCCACAGGGTCTCCTCGAGGGGTGTAGTGGGATCGGGCTCGTGAATCAGGTAGAGGTCCAAATGGTCGGCCCCCAGCCGGCGCAGGCTCGCCTCCACTTGCCGGAAGACGTGGCGCCGAGACAGACCCCAGTCGTTCGGACCGTCGCCCACCGGATTGAACACCTTGGAGCTCAGGAGTAGCTGGTCCCTGACCGCGGATCCCTTGCGGGCCAGCCAGCGGCCGATCATTTCTTCACTCCGCCCACCACCATACGCGTCGGCGGTGTCGAACACGTTGATGCCGGCCGCGAACGCGGCATCCATGATGGCGGCGGCTTCCTCTTCCGACTCTCCCTTGCCGAAGAACGCGGGAGCGCTCCCGATGCCACCGAAGTTGCCGCAGCCGAGAAAGACGGCCGATACCTTGACCCCGGTCCTGCCCAGGTTCACATACTCCACGAGACCTCTCTTCGTGCTCTCCCGGAACGACCGGCTTCTCCTGTGTTCACGTGGTACGCGCCGTACCCGCCACGCCTGCCGCTCGGGCAACCGTCTCCGAAGGCCCGCAGCGCATGAGGTCGAGACCACCGCTCAAAAGCTCGTCTTTGGACCGGCGCACGTGCAGGAGTGTCTGACGCGCGGCGCCTTCGGCCTCGCGCGCCTCGATCGCGGCGAGTATGGCCCCATGGTCGGCCACCACCCGGGCGACCCTAGAAGGCAGCGCCATGACCGCCTTGCGTGCATCGAGCACGTGATCTTCGAGATCGTTCAAGATGCGGGCGATGATCTGATTGCCGCCGGCTTCACGTATGGTCCGGTGGAAAGCGCTGTCCGCCGCGACAAGCGCGGCATGATCGCCGGCTTCTATCGCCTCTGTCATCGCTTCTAGGTGGCCCCCAAGCGCGGCAAGCTCCTCGGGAGTTATTCGGAGAGCCGCGAGTTCGGATACTTTGACCTCGAGCGCCTCGTGCACCTCCAGGATCTGCACCACTTCCTGTCGGTGGCCCAGCAGCCACGCATACCAGTCCTCGGCCAGCGAGACGACCTGACGTTCGCAGACGAAGGTTCCTCGACCGGGGGCCACACGCAGCACGCCGGTGGTCTCGAGAGTGCGAATAGCTTCGCGCAGGGACGTTCGGCTCACCGACAGCAACTCCATCAATTCCCGTTCAGGCGGGAGCTTGGCCCCCGGGGCCAATGTTCCCTCAGACACGAGTTTCTGGATCTGCTCCTTCGCCCCGTCCGAGATGCGACGAGGTTTGACTGGGTTGAATATCTTGTTCACCGGCAATGCGCCATCATCCCCCCAAGTAGGCTTCTCTGATCGCTTCGTCCCCCATCAGATTGCAGGCTTCGTCGGCCGCGACGATCCGCCCCGTCTGGAGCACGTACCCGCGGTGAGCGATATTCAGCGCCATGCTGGCATTCTGCTCCACCATGAAGATGGTGGTGCCCAGTTCCTCATTGATCTTCTGGATGATGTCGAACACCTGCCGCACCAGAATGGGCGAGAGGCCCATGGAGGGCTCGTCCAGACAGAGCAGACGCGGCTCCGTCATCAGGGCGCGACCGATGGCCAGCATCTGCTGCTCGCCGCCCGACAGCAAGGCCGCCCTTTGATCACGACGCTCGTGCAAGATTGGGAACTGTTCGAAGGCCCGGTCGATGCCCCGCGTGATCATGGCCTGATCCTTGGCCGTATAGCCACCCATCTTCAGATTGTCCAGCACCGACAGTAGCGGGAACACCCGTCTGCCTTCGGGCACCAGGGCTACCCCGCTCGAGACTATGCGCCCCGTGGGCCACTGCTCGATGCGCTGACCGTCGAACTCGATGGTCCCCGCGCCGGCGCGGACGTTGCCCATGATGGTCTTGATCGTCGTGCTCTTCCCCGCGGCGTTCGCGCCCAACAGCGTGACGATCTCGCCCGAGTACACGTCGATGTCTAGGCCCTTCAGGACCTTGATGGGGCCGTACCCCGCCTCGACGCCCTTGAGGCTGAGCAGTGGAGAGGCCTTGATGAGCGACGGCTTGGGCGTCACTTCACAGTCCGCTTGCTCGCCCAGGTATGCGGCGATGACCTCGGGGTGTGATTGGATCTCTTTGGGAGTGCCCTGAGCCAGCACCTGTCCCTTGTTCACCACGATGATGCGGTCAGACACGTTCATGACCACCGGCATCTGGTGCTCCACCAGTATCACCGTGTAGCCGCTGTCGCGCAGTTCCCTGATCTGCCGGGTTATCTGGCCCACCTCCGAGGGGTTCATCCCGGCGGCGGGCTCGTCGAGCAGCAGCAGGTCGGGGCGCAAGGTCATGGCACGGGCGATCTCGACCCGCCGCCGGTCGGCGTAGTTGAGGGCGGTCACGTAGTCATCCTTGCGTTCGGCGACCGCGCGGTTGAAGAAGGCCAGGTTGCGGATACCCTCGGCCTCAGCGACCCTCTCCTCCTGGTTGACTGCGCGGGTCCGTGCAATTGAGCGGAAGATGCCGGCCTTGAGCCACGGGTGCGCGCCGGCCATAACATTGTCCAGGACCGAAAGCTGAGGGAACACGCGGATGTTCTGAAAGGTTCGCGCCAGACCGCGGGCGGCGACCCGGTCGGGCGACTTGCCCGTCAGGTCGTCGTCGCGGTAGGTAACCGTGCCGCGGTCGGGCTTGTAGATGCCCGTGATCAGATTGAAGAGGGTGGTCTTGCCGGCGCCGTTCGGCCCGATGACCCCAAGGATCTCTCCTTCGCGCACCTCGAACGTGACGTCGTCTACCGCGACCACGCCGCCGAAGCTCTTGCTGAGTCCCCTGACCGAAAGCAGCACGTCGCCGACGGGCTGGGCGGCGTACGTCGGGCCCGCATTCTCCGCCTCCGCGACAACGGGCGTGGATTCCTCGCCTTCCGGTACCGACGCGAGACCCGCTGGTGCCGCGTCAATGGCCTCGTCGATAGAGGTCCCGCTCTTGCGCGCCCTGGCACGCAAGAGGCCTTGGGGCAGGAGAACGATGACCACAAGAAGGATCAGACTGACGATGGCCATGCGCCACTGGACAAGACTGGGGAAGTAGCGCAAGAGCTCACCCAAGAACGTGTAGACGACCGCGCCCACGACGACACCCGCGGGATTGCCCGAACCACCGAGGATGACGATCAAATAGACGGCCACGAGCTCGTCGAGGCTGAAGTTCTTGTCGAACACCCCCGCCTGGAACGCGGCGAGCAACGCACCAGCCAGTCCGATGATGGCGGCAGTGGTAAGGAACGAATACACCCTGTAACGGGGCAGGTTCACCCCCATGCTCGAGGCGGTGATCTCATCGTCGCGGATGCCGGCCCAGGCTCGACCGGTGCGGGAGTAGAGCAATCGCACCGAGATAAAGAAGATCACGGCCGCGAAGATCCAGTAGAAGTAGTAGTAGGCCGTCGGGGTCCTGATGTTCAGGCCGAGCAGCGCCGGCCGGGTCACGCCCGAGATGCCGTTCGGCCCGTTCGTGATCACATCCAGATTGAGGATCAGCCGCTGGACGATGTAGAAGAAGCCCAGGGTCACGATGGCAAGGTAATCACCGCGCACCCTCAGGCTGGGGATACCGATGATGACGCCGAAGATGACGGCCACGAAGACGCAGATCGGGAGGGATGGCCAGAAGCCCAGGTGAATCCCCAATTGGGCAGAATTCAAGATCGCGTAGGTGTACGCTCCGATGGCGTAGAAAGCAACGAAGCCCATGTCGAGCAGGCCGGTGATGCCGGCGAGGATGTTGAGGCCGTTGCCCAAGATGACGTAGATGGCCACGGTCACGCCCACCCGCGTCCAGTAGTTGCTCTGGATCAACAACGGGAAGACGATCACCGCGACCGCGAAGATAGCGTAGCGGACCTGAATGGGGATGCGCGAAGTGAGCCGGGTGATCGGTGCCATGCTTCGTGTCATCAAGCCACCGGCTCGTGCGCTGAACGATTCGGCCATGGCTGCTCCTCAGACCTTCACGGGGATCTGCCTGCCCAACAGTCCGGCGGGCCGGAAGAGGAGCAGGACGATGAGCAGACCGAACGCGATGACGTCCCGGTAGGCGTACGAGATGTACGTGGCACCCAAGGTCTCTGCACTCGCCAGGATCAATGCACCGAGCACCGCCCCGCGGAGATTGCCGATGCCGCCCAAGACTGCAGCCGTAAAGGCCTTCATGCCCAGACCGAAGCCCATGGCGAAGTCCACCTGAGTGTAGTACAGGCCGGTCAGCACGCCCCCGATGCCCGCCAACATGGCGCCCACCAGGAACGTGATGGAGATTACCCTATTGACCGAGATGCCCATGAAGGACGCGGCTTCGCGGTCCTGCGCGGTGGCCCGCATCGCCTTGCCCATCTTACTGCGGTTCATGAAGATCTCCAGGCCGATGAGGGTGATCACCGTCACAACCACGACCACGACCCGGCTCGCCGAGACCGTCACATCGCCGATGTGCAGAGCCCAGGAGTCGGGGAGCAGCAGATCGGTGCGGACTGGGCGGGCCCGGAACTTGGTGATCACGCCTACGATATTTCGCAACAGTATCGACATGGCGAGCGCGCTGATAAGAGGAGCTAAACGGGCCGCGTTGCGCAGAGGCCGGTAAGCGAAGAACTCGATCAAGACGGCGAGCACGCCGCACACGGTCATCGCAGTGATAAGCATTAGGACGATGATGAGGATGGGGTTCGCCGTGAGCTGATCGTTTTGCAGGAACTGCTGCTGGACGACGTACCCCATGAACCCACCGATCATGAAGACCTCGCCGTGGGCGAAGTTGAGCATGGTCAGTATCCCGTACACCATGGAGTAGCCCAGGGCGAACAGTGCATACACTGAGCCGAGCGTGAGCGCGTTGACGATCTGCTGAGTCATGTGTGAACTACCCTCCCCTGGTCGAGACGGTTGCCTAGGCCATCTCGGCGACCGCGGCCTCTGGGGCTCGCACGCCGCGCTCCCCCGCTGGTCCCGGCTGCGGCGGCGAAGCCGCCGCAGCCGGGGCTGATACTACTGGCCGACCCTCCTTACTGCAGAGTCACCATTTTCACCGGAACGAACTCGGTGCCCTTCACTTGGAGAACGGTGATCCCACCACCCACCAGGTCACCCTCAGGAGTGAACGCGATTGGGAAGCCAAGGATGCCGTTGTAGTTCGATGCGCTGAGCGCATCGTTCACTGCGGCGCGGTCCACCTTGCCGTCAACGACGCCCACGGTCTTTATCGCTTCGAGCAGCACGTTGGTCGCCTCGTAGGACTGAGCGGTGAACGCGCTCGTCACCTGGTACTTGGCAACGTACTTGTCGAGGAACGGCTTAGCCGAATCCAATGTCTCGGGCAGAGGACCAAGGACGGTGGAGTACATGCCTTCCGTCGCCCCGCCGGCCGCCGTCATGAGTTCCGGGTCGTGGGTGCCGTCGGCTCCCATCATCTGGATCTGGAAGCCCATGCTCTTCATCTGCTTCGCGATGGCCGCTGCTTGAGGCGGGCTCGGAAGTGGGGTGAAGAGGAGGCTGGGATTCATGTCCTTGACCTGCGTCAGGACAGTCGCGAAGTCCTTGTCCGCGCCCGCGATCTGGGCGCGCTTGACGGTCACGTTCCCATCCTTCAACGCCGTCTCTACTTGGTCGGCTAAGCCCTTGGAATACGCCTCACCGTCATCGATGATGAAGACGCTCTCGACATTGAGGTCGTCGATCATGTACTTGGCGATCGAGGGACCCTGCACGGCGTCACTCGGGTTGACTCGGTGGAACACCGGGAAGCCGAGCGTGGACAAGTTGACCGCGGTGGCGGACTGAGTGATCTGGGCTAGATTAGCTTCGTCCAGGATCGGCAGTGCAGCCTGGACCGCGCCGCTGGTCATAGGGCCTACAACACCCACGACAGACTCGTCGGAGGCGAACTTCTCAGCAATCGTGGCGGCCTTGGCCGGGTCGGCACCGTCATCGCCCACTTCGACCGTGAAGGTCACGCCGGGCATGGCTCCCGAGGCGTTGAAGTCTTCGACGGCCATTTGGACGGCTTGAAGTGCGTCGGTGCCGATCTTGGCGAGATCACCCGTGAACGGACCGGCGCCGCCGATCTTGAGAGTCACGGCCTCACCGGGCGCCATGGTCGTATCCGAACCGCCTGTTGTGTCGCTTCCCGCTGCCGTGGTGGTCGTGGTGTCGCCGCCGCAGGCCGCGAGCGCGAGCCCGACGATCATGAGAAGCGCCAGCACCACCACCAGATTCCTTGATACCTTCACTGCGTGTACCCCCTCGTCCGTGAACACATCACGTCGTAGGAATTGTCAAGACTCAACCCTCTCCCTTGTGCCCGTTGACCCTCAGCCCTCCCTTCCTCGATCGAGTATCACGATGCCCGGCGCGCAACCGCACGCTACCCGGCCGCCCGACAGACCGCCGATACTTCCACCAGTACGTCTTTGGGCAGGCGAGCCACCTCGACGGTCTCGCGAGCGGGCGGTGACTCCACAAAAAAGCGGCCGTACACCTCGTTGAACACCGCAAAGTCGTTCATGTCGGCCAGGAAACACGATGTCTTCACCACGTCGGCCAAAGTGCCACCGGCCGCCTCGATCACCGCCCGGAGGTTGAGCAGCACACGTTGGCTCTGCTCCGCTATACCGCCCCCCACGACCGCGCCGGTCGTGGGCTCAAGTGGTATCTGGCCGCTAAGGAAGACCAAGCCGCCGGAGCGGACCGCCTGAGAATAGGGCCCAATGGCCGCCGGTGCTCGATCCGTGCTGATGATCTCTTTGCTCATCGCTCTCCCATTCTCGGCGACTCCCTCACGCATTCGCCGACAGATCATGTTCCAACACGGCCTGCAGAGCATCCAGAGCCACGTCGATATCGCTGATGGTGTTGTAGAAATGGGGCGCCAGCCGGATGACGGGCCCGCGGGCCGCCGCCAGGACGCCGCGCTTCAGCAGCAGCGCCTCCACGGTGTGGGATCCGTGTTCGGGGCAGACGAACGCGGTGCTGGGGGTCTTGCGCGCGGGGTCGTCGATGCCGTGGAGGCGCAAACCACGTGCCCGACCCCCCTCGATGAGTCGCCGAGTGAGCTGCTGCGTCCAGGCCACGATCGCGTCCGCCCCGATCTCGTTGATCACGGCCATACCGGCACGCGAGATGTATGCGTTGATGACGGGCGGGGTGCCGGTGTCGAAACGGGCGGCGGTGGGCGCCCAGTCGAGCGCGCGAGCGTCGAAGGAGAACGGGTTTGCTCGGCCGAACCAGCCGGTGACGGCAGGTTCGAAACGCTCCACGATGCCGGGCCGCACGTAGAGGAAAGCGATGCCCGGTACGCCCAGCAAGAACTTGAGATTGCCGGAGGCAAGGAAGTCGATGTCCATGGCCTGCACATCCACCTTGGTCACGCCCAGACTCTGGTAGGCATCGACGTACAGGAGGGCCCCTTTGTCATGAGCCTTGCGGGCGATGGCCGCTACATCCTGGAGATAGCCGTTCTGATAGTAGGCATGAGAAGCGGACACCAGCAGCGTCCGCTCGTCGATGAGGTCATCGTAGTCCTCGAGGTGCACGATATCGTCGCGCACCGGGACCCAGTCGAGTTCGAGGCCGTACTTGGCGTGCGCCTGCCAGACATGGGCCACCGACGGGAATTCAGCCTCTGTCGTCACCACTCTGCGCCGCTCACCCGAAAGATCCAAGGAGCTCGCCAGACTGGCCGTCGCCTCGGAAACAGAACTCGATACGGCGACATCGTCGGGAGAAGCGTTGATGAGCCGAGCGAACTCCACCTTGGCCCTGTAGGTCTCGGCCATCCAGGCGTCCCAGTCCATTCCTGCGCGGTTCCAGGAGTCCAGGTACGCTTCGGCGGCCTCTCGCGTGACGTCGAGCTGCGGGGCCTGCGAGCAGTTGTTCAGGGGGATCATCGACCCGAGGATAGGGATGCGGCGACGCCACGCCTGAATATCGTACGTGGGCTCGCGGGTTGTCCGGCCGCCCACGATCCCGACATCTCCGGTGACATTGCTCACGGACCGACCCCTCATCCCCGATGACGCGATTTCGGCCGGAATCGGCCCCAATGGTTGCACCTTGTTCTCACCGCCCGTGGTCGGCAGGTTGGACCACACAATACGATAGGCAGAAGGTCCTTGTCAATACTTTCACGAACTCCGCAAGACTTCTCTGGCCGCGTCGAGAGCGACTCCGATCCCGGCGGCATCGACATCTTTATGCGTGACGAAACGTACACGCCGAGCGCCAACCGCCCCCCCACGGACGCCGAGGGTCTCCAGCCGTGCCACCAGACCGGGCCCGTCCAGGCCCGGCGCCGCTACGTCCACGAAGACCATGTTGGTCTGGACGGCCTCCAGATCCACCTCCAAGCCGGGGATCTCCGCCAACCCCTCGGCCAGCCGCTGAGCATGTGCATGGTCGTCGGCCAGGCGATCCACCATCGTCTGGAGAGCCACTATGCCGGCCGCCGCCAGGACGCCCGCCTGGCGGAGTCCACCCCCAAGCAGCTTGCGCGCGCGACGCGCCTCGGAGATCCACTCAGCCCGACCGGCCAACATCGAGCCCACCGGAGCGCAGAGACCCTTGGACAAACAGAACATGATCGAATCGACCGGGGCGGCGATGGCGGCGGCAGACACGCCCAACGCCGTGGCCGCGTTGAACACGCGGGCGTCGTCAAGGTGAATAGCCAGACCGCCTGCGCGGGCGGTAGCACAGAGATCGGCCATCAACTCCGGCGACGCCACAGTGCCTCCGCCGAAGTTGTGCGGGTTCTCGAGACAGAGGAGCCGGGAACGGGGGAAGTGCACGTCTTCCGGCCGGATGGCGGCCTTCACCTGCTCGGACCGGAGCATGCCTTTCACGCTCTCCAAGGGCCGAGCTTGGACGCCGGACAGAACGGCCAGACCACCCACTTCGGCGTCGTAGATATGCGAGGACCTGTCGCAGATCACCTCGTCGCCGCGGCCGGTGTGGGTGAGCACTGCGACGCCGTTGCCCATGGTGCCGCTGGGGACGAAAAGGGCCGCTTCCTTGCCCATCCTCTCGGCGGCCATCTCCTCCAGCCGGCGAACGGTCGGGTCTTCTCGGTACACGTCGTCTCCGAGCTCGGCCGTCCCCATCGCCCGCAACATCTCGGCGGTGGGCAGGGTGACGGTGTCGCTGCGCAGATCGACGATGCTCATCACGATCCGGCGTCCTCCGCGGCCGTCGATGCCAGCCCGAGTTCGGCCAACTTGTCAGGAAGAGGCAGACCGGTGACCAGATCCCAACCCCGAGCCTCGTAGTACTCGTCGAGCATCTGGTCGAGATCCACCACGGAGCCCGCCGACGGGTTATCGGCCGGGCCTAGGGGCTCTTTCAGGAAGCGACGAGGCAGGGTGTCGTCTGCGCGGGTGATACCTTCCCGGGCGATGAAAAGCCGCTCCAGGTTGACGATGCGCTCGCCCGCCTGCCGCACCTCCTCGCCCGTCATATCCCACCCGGTGGAGGCGTTCAGCAGGTCGGCGGTCTCCTGCCAGTCGAGCACTTCCATGTTGTTGTAGGTGTTCTTGCAGACCCCGAGAGAGTCGCAGACGGCGGCCATCTCCTCGAAGTGCTTCACCACCCGGCCCTTGCCTTTGTGCTCGAGGCGGAAGGCCGACTCGGCCGCACCGTAACGACGGATGCCCTCCTCGGCGTCACCGGAGAACTCGAACCAGGGCTCGGAGCGCAGGTGGTCGGCACCTCGGCTGGCCACGGCGTTCCCGAGGGCATAGGCCTTGATCGCGCGCGGGTCGGACTGGAACACCTCGAGACCCTTTGCGTGCATGGCTATCTCTTCCGAGCCGCCACCCACCCGCTCGGCGGCGGCGCGCACCCCGTCGGCGAGCACGTCGCCGAAGCCTTCGCGACGCATGATCTTGTCCATGAGCGCGAAGATCGACTCCTGATTCCCCCAGGAGAGGTCGAGGCCGTCGGTGTCGGCGGGAGTGAGGATGCCGCGTTGTTGGCATTCCATGGCCCAGGAGATGACCTCAGTGAGCGTGATCGCATCCATACCATAGCGGTTGGCCAGGTCCACGCACCGAAGGCCGAAAGCCAGGTCGCCGTTGCCGATGCGTGCGGTGAAGCCGGCCAGAGGTTCATACTCCGGTCCCTCGAGCTTGAGCCCGGGGAAACGAGGATCGTCTATGACCAGGAAGCGGCTGCAGGGGATGGTGCAGGAGAAACACGCCTTACTCTTCATCTTGAAGCGCGCTTCGATCGTCTCTCCACTCACCTGGTCGGCATACTCGAAGAGCCCGCTCTGGAAATGTCTGGTGACCATGCCGCCGATGCCGTCCAGGGCTTTCATCAACTTCGTGGTGCCCAAACGGACACGCACCTCGTACTCGTCATGGGAGTAGATGCGATCGTCGACCATGTCGATGAGTTGCCGGAAGCGGGCCATGTCGAATACAGGCACCATGCCGGTGCCCCGTACGGCCACAGCCTTGAGGTTCTTCGAGGCCATGACGGATCCCATGCCGGTTCGGGCGGCCGCGCGCACGAAGTTGGAGAAGACCCCGGCAAAACGCACTCCGTTCTCCGCGGCGGGGCCGATCACCGCGGCTTGTACGTCGCGATCGCCCAGTCGGGCGCGGATGGCCTCGGTGGCCTCCGTCACGTCCAATCCCCAGATACCGTCGGCATCGCGGATCTCCACGCGGCCGTCGGTGAGACTCAGGAACACGGGCCGCTCCGCGCGACCCTCCACGATGAGCTGGTCGACGCCCGCGAACTTGAGCTCGGGCCCGAAGAATCCGCCGGCGTTGGAGTCGCCCAGGATACCGGTCTGCGGCGACATGCCGCTCACGTTGAAGCGGGATCCGCCGGGAAAGAGCGAACCCACCAAGGGGCCCACCCCGAAGATCACCTTGTTCTCGGGAGCGAGCCCGTCGAGGTGGGCGGGCACCTCGTCCCAGAGGCGCTTCATGTTGAGGCCGCGGCCGCCGAGGAAGGCCCGCGCCTCCGCCGGGTCGGTAGGCTCCCAGCTGACGGAGCCGGTGGTGAGGTCCACCCGCACGATGCTGCCGCCGTAACCGTTCATTCCCGACCCCCTCTTGCCGGGCCGCTTGCCGCCGCCGGATCGCCGCCCGCGGTGTCGCACTCCGAGGAGGCTGCCGGCACGACCCTCGCGGCGCCGGGGCTCCTGCCACGGCCGGGCGGCCGGTTCGCCCGGAAGACCGCGGGCGACACGCCGGACGCGCCCACAGGTTCCCGATCGGCAGTCGTCTCAGTGCCGAGCCCTGCTATCGCTCTACGATCGTCGTCGAGTTGACGAAGAGCCAGGTTCTCGCGCCGTTCGCGGGCCGGTTCGTCCGCGCCGCCCCAACGGATGGCGCCGGGCGCGCAGCGCTTCACACATTCAGGATCCCCGCCGCACAGGTCGCAGATGAGCGGCAGCCCGTCGGAGGGACGCATGGTCACCATCCCGAACGGGCACCCGTCGGCGCAGGAGCCGCAGGCGATGCACAACTCCTCGTCGAGGCGCATCACACCCAAGACGTCGTCACGCACCAGGGCGCCGGTAGGACAGGCGGCCGCGCAGCCTGGTCGATGGCACAATCGGCAGACCGACGGAACGTCCAATCCCTCAGTTTCGATTTTCGTCACCTTTATGCGGGACAGGGCGGAGCCGAACCCACCTTCGTGGCCGGCCACGCAGGCCAGCGTGCAGGCCCGGCACCCACTGCAGATCTCGCTTCGCACCAGGATCCGCGCCTGGCGTGTGCCCGTGCTCACGTGTGCCCTCCTGATCGTGCCGGCGGCAGTCGTACCGCCCGTAGCTGCGTGGTCCAAACATCGGACCACAGAATAGTAGCCGTATACAGGCGTGTCAACCTATTCTCCATGAAACCCGGTTTGGCCCGGCTCTTACGCACGACGCCGGGAGGACTCCTGCGCATAGACGCTGAGGCGGTCAAAGCGGAGGAGAAGCTCGACGGCAAGTATCTCCTGCGTTCAAGCGACCCTACCCTCTCCCCGGAGGACATCGCGCTCGGCTACAAGGAGCTACTCGAGGTGGAGCGGGGCTGGCGGGACATGAAGCACGTCCTCGATCTGCGGCCCGTCTACCACCGCAAAGAAGACCGCATCCAGGCCCATGTGCTCCTCTGCCGGCTCGCCCTCTTGCTCATCCGGGTAACAAACCCGCGTTACTTGCCGAGGGCGTCAGCGGGCCCCGAAGCTAGACGATGAGTCCCGGCTCGTCCAGCAGCATACGG
>JBBRDB010000003.1:0-42538 GCA_038204345.1 Thermoleophilia bacterium
GGGGAAGGGCATGATCATAGCGATCGATGGGCCTGCCGGGTCGGGCAAGAGCACGATCGCGCAGGCGGTCGCGGCGCGCCTTGGACTCACCTTTCTCGACACCGGCGCCATGTACCGGGCAGTCACGCTGCTGGCGTTGGAGAAGGGCGTTTCGCTCGATGACGACGACGCGCTGGGCGCCCTCGCCCTCGACCTGGAATTCGAGTTCTCCCAGGGGTTGAACGGTGAGACCAAAGTGCGGGTGGACGGAAGAGATGTCACTGAGGAGATCAGAGGGCCGTCGGTGAGCCAGAAGGTCTCGTTCGTCGCCGCTCATAGGAAGGTGCGCAACGCCCTCACGATCCGACAGCGCAAGGCGGCCGAAAGCGGCGATCTCGTTCTCGAAGGAAGGGACATCGGCACCGTGGTATGCCCGCTGGCTGACGTGAAGATATACCTCACTGCTTCTGTGGAAGTGCGTGCCGCGCGTCGCAGGCAGCAACTGGAGGAGCAGGGCATCTGCATCTCCGCGAAGACACTGCAGCGGGAGCTGCTCCTCCGGGACAGTCACGATTCGGGCAGGGCACTCGCCCCCCTCAAGAAGGCTCGGGACGCTATCCAGATAGACACGAGTGATATGAGCGTAGAGGACGTGGTGAACCGGATAGTGGCCGTGGCGGCCGGCGTTCCGCGAAGCGAGGATCCCACGTGCTGAAGAAGGGTCCGTTGGATACGGCGCTCTACCGCGCGGTCTGGCTGGGCATCTATGGTCCTTTTCGCCTGCTGTTCCGTATGCGCATCTCTGGGCTCGAGCACATTCCTCCGGAGGGACCGGTGGTCTTCGCGTCCAACCACCTCTCCAACCTCGACCCCATCTTCCTTGGCGAGGCGGCGGGCAGGCAAATCCATTTCATGGCGAAATCAAGCCTCTGGTCGTTCGGCCCGCTGGGAAGGCTCGTGGAGGGCCTCGGCGCCTTCCCGGTGAGGCGTGGCGAGGCGGATAGGGAGGCCATCCGCACCGCCATCTCCTATCTCGACGCGGGAGCGGGGGTTGGCATCTTCGCTGAGGGCACCCGACAACTGTACGGGCGACTGGGGGATCCTCAGCCCGGCTTCGCCCTGCTGGCCTTGAGGAAAGGTGTTGTGACCATCCCTGTGGTGCTTACCGGGACAGACCGTATCGGTCGTCGTCGCCTGCCTCGATTCAGCAAGGTGACGGTGACGTTCGGGACGCCTCTCGACACCGATACGTCCGGCATGGTCAAAGGTGACCGTCACGATGAGATAGGGCGTCGTCTCAAGAAGGCGTGGACTCTCCTGCTCGGCGACACGGCGAGCGCCGGAACGCGAGCCCCGTGAGCCGTTTTCGCGTCGTCGTTGCTTCGGAGGCCGGTTTCTGCTGGGGCGTCGAACGCGCTCTCGAGATAGCCCGAGAAGCTGTGCTAACGGCTCAGGCCCCCGTCGATACGTTGGGCCCGCTTATACACAATCCCGGCGTCACTCTCGAACTGGCGGAGCAGGGCATCGGGCTGAGTCCCGATGAAGCGGGCAAGACCGCGGGCACGGCCATAATCCGTTCGCACGGCGTGCCGCGCGAGGTCATCGAGTCTCTCGAAGGGCGGGGCGTGGCTGTGATCGATGCCACGTGCTCCTTCGTCAAGTCCGCCCAGACCAAAGCCGCCCGTCTGCGAGAGCAGGGCTACCAGGTCGTCGTGCTCGGGGAGCCGGACCATCCGGAAGTGCTGGGTATCCGCTCGTATGCAGGGCCGGACTCGATGACGGTGCAGGGTCCGGAAGACCTGCCCGAGGATCTCGACGGCCGCCGCGTGGGCGTGGTGGTGCAAACAACGCAGTCTCCCGCGCGGCTGGCGGCTCTCACCGCCGCCCTGGCGCCGAGAGTCAGGGAACTCCGCGTGTACAACACTATCTGCAGCGCCACCGAGAGGCGGCAGGAGGCAGCCATCGCCATGGCCGTCGAGGCCGACACGGTTCTTGTGGTCGGTGGGCGCGCGTCGGCGAACACTGCTCGGTTGGCGGAGTTGTGCGCACAGGTGCAGCCGCGCACCTACCACATCGAAAGCGCCGACGAGATCGACCCCGGCTGGCTGGACCTGGTGGAGGTTGTGGGCGTGACCGCCGGGGCATCGACGCCGGCCGTTCAGATCGAGCGTGTCGTGGAACGACTGAGGGAGTTGGGATCGTGAGTCTATCGAGCGCTCTTCCGCGCGTTGCCGTGGTCGGTTACCCCAACGTGGGCAAGTCAACGCTGTTCAACCGCCTCACCGGCGCGCGAGAAGCCGTAGTGTCTCCCACGGCGGGAGTGACGCGCGATCGAAAGGAGTGCCCGGCGGAGTGGCTGGAACGACGGTTCGTAGTCGTAGACACCGGGGGCATAGACCTGAAGGCTAAGGAGGCCCTGTCGGATCAGGTGCGCGACCAGGCGCGCCAGGCCATTTCACTCTCGGCCGTGGTGATCTTCGTCGTAGATGGCAGAAGTGGGGTGGGCCCGCAGGAACATGAGATCGCTCAGATCCTTCGCCGCGGGTCCGTGCCCGTGGTCCTGGCTGTGAACAAGATCGATAACCGCGAGGCTGCTGCTAGGGAGAACGAGTTCTGGGAGCTCGGGTTGGGCACGCCGTTCGGCATCTCGGCGGAGCACGGGCTCGGCATCGGCGATCTCCTCGACGCAGTCATAGAGGCACTGCCTCTGGCGGAGGAGACCCACGAGGTGACGGGGGCCGTGAACGTGGCCATAGTGGGCCGGCCGAACGTGGGCAAGAGTTCCCTCTTGAACGCGCTTCTGGGAGACGAACGCACCATCGTCTCCGCCGTTCCCGGCACCACTCGTGACTCCATCGACACTCCTCTGGAGTTCGAAGGACGTCAATTCACTCTGGTGGACACCGCCGGACTGCGCCGGAGAGGCAAACGCAGCGAGGAAGAAGTGGAGTTCTACAGCTCGCTACGGACGATCAGAGCGCTGGAGCGGAGCGACGTAGCCTTGGTGCTCATCGATGCGACGGAAGGGCTGGTAGACCTCGATCTGCAGGTGGCCTACGAGGCCCAGCGGGCGCGTTGCGCCACCGCCATCCTGTTCAACAAGTGGGACAAATCGGTCGTCGATCTTGACATGACCACGGCCCGCCTCAACGCGAAGGTGCAGATGCGGCCGCCGTGGCTCACCATATCCGCACTCACCGGGCGCAATCTGAACCGAGTGCTCCCGCTCGCTCTCGATCTTCACGATAGATATGCCGCCCGGATTCCCACGGCTGCCCTCAACCGCTGGCTGGAAGAGGTGAGAGATCGTAAGGATCCACCCCAGAAGAGGGGGAAGGCCCTCAAGCTGTTCTATGCGGTGCAGTACGAGGATTCGCCCCCGCGCTTCAAGATCATGGTCAACTCCAGGGCCCTCATCACCCGCAGCTACGGCTACTTCTTGGAGAATCGACTGCGCGACGCCTTCTCTCTTTGGGGCATCCCGCTCGTCATCGACTTCGAAGGGAAAGAGGAGCGCTATTCGTGACGGAGGCGCTTCTGATCGTGGGGGCATACCTGGTAGGGTCCATCTCTCCGAGCGTGCTCCTGGGGCGTCTCTTCAAGCACGTGGACCTGCGCGAGCACGGTAGCGGGAACGCAGGGACCACCAACGCCTTCCGGGTCCTCGGAGTCAGACTCGGGCTGGCCGTGCTCGTCGCAGACGTAGCCAAGGGATTCATCGCGGCGATGGTCGCCCGGTCGCTGGTCGGTCCCACGGCCACCATCGTCGTCGGCCTCGCGGCCATGGCCGGACACAACTGGTCTATCTTTCTGCGCGGGAGGGGCGGCAAAGGTGTAGCAACGGGGGCTGGGGTCCTGCTCGCCTTGATGCCCTTCACTGCCGTGATCCTCGTAGGTGTCTTCGTAGTGGTGTTGTTCAGCACGTCCCTGGTATCGTTGGCGTCGTTGTCTGCGGCCGTGATGCTCATCCCCATGTCGGTGGGCACAGGCAAGCCGCTGCCGTACGTGTTGTTCTCGGTTCTTGCCGCTTCGTTCGTGGTGTACGCTCATCGTGGGAATATCCGGCGGCTCGTGAGAGGGCGGGAGCCGCGCTCCAAGCTTTCGTGGAGGAGCCTCGGCCGAGTGCCTGCCCGCGACGCCGGCGACGCCAAAAGGAGTAAGCCTGATGAGTGAGAGCCCCGAACTGGCGCCCAGGGAAGGGGACACCCTACGGGTGGCGGTCGTGGGCGCCGGGAGCTGGGGCACTGCGATGGCACGTCACCTCGCCCTTCTGGGCCTGCGCACCCGCCTGCTGGGACGTCGCCTGGAACAGGCGGAGGCGATCCGTGCCACAGGCAGGAACCCCTCATACCTACGGGATACGCAGTTGCCTCCTTCCCTTGACGCGGGAGTCTACACAGAGGGAAGCCTCGAAGACGCAGACCTTGTCGTAATGGCCGTTCCCAGCAAGGGGTATGCCGCGGTGGCCGACTCCTTGGTCGATCGATTGCCTCAGGGCGCTAACATCCTCAGCCTCACCAAGGGAGTGGAGCCGGGCTCGCTGCGCAGGTTCAGCGTACTGCTGGCAGATGTGTGGGGTCACCTCGACCCGAGGATCGCCGTGCTGGCGGGCCCCAACCACGCCGAAGAGGTATCCCTTGACCAGCCCACGGCAACCGTGATCGCGTCTCTGGATCTTAGCTACGCAGAGTCATTGCAGCTCCTCCTGTCCAACGAGAGCTTCCGAGCCTACGTCAACCACGATCTCGTCGGAGTGGAACTTGCCGGCGCCGTCAAGAACATCATCGCTCTGGCCACAGGGATGGGGGACGGGATGGGGTACGGCGACAACGTGCGTGCCGCCTTGATCACACGTGGTATTGCTGAGATGGCGCGCTTGGGAGTGGCCTTGGGTGCTGAGCAGCTCACGTTTGCCGGTCTTGCAGGTCTGGGAGATCTGGTGGCCACGTGCACCTCTCACCATAGCCGGAACCGCCTCGCCGGAGAGCTCATCGCGCTCGGGCATTCGCCGGGCGAGGTCGAGCGAGAGATGGGCATGGTGGCCGAAGGCCTCACGGCGGCCCCGGCGATCCTCGCGTTGTCCGACAAATACGGGGTGGACATGCCCATCACCCGCAACGTCGTCGCGGTCGTCTACGAGCAGAAGTCGGTCCAGGAATGCGTGGCCGATCTTATGTCGCGGGAGCCGCGCACCGAGCGACATTGACCGCGCCTCCGGGTGGTATACTGGCCGCTGCGTCGGGACGTGGCGCAGTCTGGTAGCGCATCCGGCTGGGGGCCGGGAGGTCGCCAGTTCGAATCTGGCCGTCCCGACTTCGTTCTGTGGGCTTGAGGACCGTCCAGTCTCGGTGCGCTTCAAATCCGCGTTGTCCCGAGGTTTCGGTGGCGGCAGTGGAGGTGTACGCTGGCCAACGTGTTGACCATGTTCCGGCTCCTCTTGATACCGGTCTTCATCTACTTCTTGGCCGGGGACCGCGGAGACGGCTCGCTCGTGGCGGGGATCCTTTTCGCAGTGGCATCGGTCACCGATTGGCTCGACGGGCAGATAGCGCGCCGCACCGACACCGTGACCGATTTCGGCCGATTCGCCGATCCTTTGGCGGACAGACTTCTTATCGGCAGCGCCCTGATAATCCTTCTGGCTAAGAACCAGCTGCCCACCGTCCCGCTCATGGCCGTCTTGGTGCGCGACACGTACATCATGGCCGGAAGCTACGTCTTGAACCGCAGAGGCTTCCGCGTGCCCGTGAGCATGCTCGGGAAGATCGGGACCGCTGTTCTCATGGCGGCTCTGTTTCTAGCCATCATCGGCGTCGAGGCTGCCATTCCCCTGTTCTGGGCGGGAGTAGCCTTATCGCTGGCCTCTGCGGCCTTGTATACGAGCAAGGGTTTCCGCCAGTTGCGTCGACCCGAGGCAGGAGTGATCTCCCGGGCAGACACCTAGGGCGAGGAGGTTTCCCTATGAGAGCAGTCGTGATGGCCGGTGGTCAGGGTACGCGCCTGCGCCCTCTGACTTCCAACATGCCGAAGCCCATGGTGCCGGTGGTGAATAAGCCCACGGCACTCCACATCCTGGAGCTACTTTCGCGCCACGGTATCCACGATGTCGTGATGACGGTAGCGTTCATGCCTCAACTGATACAGAACTACTTCGGTGACGGTTCCACCTTCGGCATGCGCATCGACTACAGCGTCGAAGAAGCCCCTCTCGGAACGGCGGGATCCGTCAAGAATGCGCAGGCGTATCTCGACGATACCTTCCTCGTGATCAGCGGAGACGGCCTCACGGATTTCGATCTCACCGCAGTGCTCGATTTTCACCGGGAGCGCGACGCCATGGTGACCATCGCGCTCAAGAGCGTGGACAATCCACTTGAATTCGGCGTGGTGATCGTGGACGAGCACGGCCGCATAGAAAGGTTCCTGGAGAAGCCGGGGTGGGGGCAGGTGTTCTCTGACACCATAAACACCGGCATCTACGTCCTCGAACCGGAAGTGCTCGACCACATCCCCCCGGCGACCCCTTTCGACTTCAGCCATCAGCTGTTTCCGCGTCTTTTCGAGGAGCGGAAGCCGCTGTTCGGCATGCTGTGCGAAGGCTACTGGCAGGACATAGGGAGTCTCCCTCAATTCCTCCAAGCGAACAGAGACGCGCTCGACGGAAAGGTCCAGGTGAACCTGCCTGGGGTCAGGTTGCGCGGTAACGTCTGGGTGGGCCGCGGTGCGGATTTCGAGAGCCTGGACAACATCCAGGGGCCGGTTCTGATCGGAGACTACACAAGTGTTGCCCCCGGCGCGTTCATCGGGGCGCACACCGTCCTTGGGAACAACGTCGTCGTCCGGGACGGGGCCTCGGTAGCGGGGTCGGTGATCGGTGACGGTTCTTACCTGGGCCCCGGAGTGCGCATGCGGGGGGCGATCGTGGGATCTGGGGTCGACATCCGCGCGAGCGCGGCCGTCGCTGAGGGCGCCGTCCTGGGGGATGGCGCTTCCGTCGGTGAGAAAGCGGTGGTGGGTAACCACGTCAAGGTCTACCCCGCCAAGTTCATCGAGGCGGGCGCCTCGGTGCTCTCCAGCCTCATCTGGGAGTCTCGAGGGCAGCGTTCGCTGTTCGGGAAGGAGGGAGTGCGGGGCCTCATCAACGTCGATATCACCCCCGAGATGGTCATGCGACTGGGTATGTCGTACGGCACGTCCCTGAGCGGAGGCTCCGTCGTCACCACCAGCCGAGATCAGCATCCGGTCACCCGCGTGCTCAACAGGGCACTCACCGCGGGGTTGAACGCGACGGGCGTGACTGTGAGAGACCTGCGTGTCGCGCCCGGTTCGCTCACACGCTTCGACTTGAAGGAGGGGAACTCGACGGGAGGCGTGCACATCCGTGTGAGCACGGAGAATCCTGAAGAAGCGGAGATAGTGCTCTCGGAGCGTCCGGGGATCCCCATGACCTCTCAACGAGAACGCAGCATCGAGAACATCTTCTTCCGTGAAGACTATCGTCGAGTGGCTCCGGAACAGATGGGCGCCATCGTCTTCCCCGCACGGCTGCTGGAGACCTATCTGAACGCTCTCCTTGATGCCTGCGACATCGACCGCATACGCAGCCGGGGGCTGCGCGTGGTGCTCGACCAAGGAGGGGCGGGCAATACGCTGCTTGCGTCCAGCGTCCTGGACGCACTTCGGCTGGAAGTGGTATCTGTGAACATCTTGGATGGCGGGGGCGGGCAACTTGGCTCGGGAAGCGCGCCTGCGGCGGATCGGGTCGAGAGAGTGGGGCGACTGGTGTGCGCTATGCAGGCTCACGTGGGGGTGATCTTGGATCCCGCCGGAGAATCGGTGACGGTCCTGGATGAGACCGGGCGGATGGTGTTTGACGTCTCTCTGCTGCTGCTCCTGCTGAGGCACGCCTGCGAGACGCATGGGCCGGGAAGCTTGGCTGTGCCGATCCACATCACGCGGCGTGTCGAGGAGGTAGCGGCAGGCTGCGGAGGCAGTGTCATCCGTACGAAAGTTTCGGAAGGTGCGCTGTTGGCCGAAGCGAGCCGGCCGCATATGGTTTTTGCGGGGACGGCGGGCGGCAAGTTCATACTTCCCGCCTTCCTGCCGGCGCCCGACGGACTCATGAGCTTCATCTTCGTGCTTGAGATGGTGACCGTGGCGGCCGTGACGCTGTCGGAGCTGGTGGCAGCTCTGCCCGAGGTAACGGTGCGTCACTCCGTGGTCGCGTGCCCCTGGAGCGTCAAAGGCGCGGTCATGCGCAGACTGGTCGAAGAGCTGAAGCACCAGAAGGTGTCACTGCTCGACGGGGTGAAGCTGTCGCTCGGCTCGGACGAGTGGGTGCAGTTTCTCCCCGATGCGGGCAAGCCGGTGTTCCACGTATATGCCGAGGGCCTTACGTCTTCCGCCTCCGACATCCTGTTGGCCGAACATACGCGCATGCTGGAAGACGTCGTTCGCGACGCCGGCAAGGCGGCGGGCTGACCGATGCGCCGATCCAGGCTGGCATTCGGGCTCACGGCGATCGTGGTTGTCGCTATTGCGGCGGCCCTGTTCCTTTCCGCGGCAGAAAACCCGGGCACGATCGCCGGGGGCACCACCGTGGGCGGCATCGACGTCGGCGGTCTCACTACAGAGACGGCGACCGAGAAGGTGGCGGCGGCCTCCGTGGCATCGTTGCGCCGATCGCTGACAGTCAGAGCGGGGGAGAGCGTCATGATGCTGTCTCCGGAAACCGCGGGTTTCACGGTAGACGCGGAGAGGAGCGTGGTCGCCGCCCTGGCTGACCCTGCGCCCGAGCCGTCGGCCGTTCGGGCGGTGTGGGACCGTATCGTAGGTCATGGCAGAGCCAGGGATCTCCCACTGTACGTCGAGGCGGACGACGTACGCCTGGCGTCCGCCATGGACGAAGTGGCTCTCTCGGTGGAGCGCCTGGTCAAGGACGCACGGCTCATCATCGAGGGGGGGCGCCCTAAGGCCGTCGCCGCGGAACCGGGTTTGGTACTCGATAGGGCTGCGCTCCGAGCAGCACTCATCCGAGCCATCGCCGAGGGCGAGTCAGAAGTGGACGCTCCGGTGCGGGAGATCGTGCCGACCTTATCCACGGAAGACGCCCAGGCAGCCTTGGCTGTTGCGCGCGAAGCTCTGGCCGACCCCCTGACCTTGGGGTACCAGGGCGCCCGCTTCGAGATCACACCGGCGGAGCTGGCGGCCATGGCAGCGCCCGACCCCTCCGGCATCTTGGCCGGCAAGCCCATCACGTTCGATACCGACGTGGCCCGCGAACTCCTCGGTGAGCGACTGAGTCCGCTGGAAGATCCTCCGATCGACGCGGAGGTCGTCCCCAGCGACGACGACCGCGGGTTCACGGTGACCCCGAGTTCCGACGGCACGCTCGTCGAATGGCCTTCGCTGCTTGTCTCGATGACCCGCGTGGCGCTCGAACAGGGGCGCAGATATGTGCCCGTGCCGACCACGACGGTCCGTCCGCGGCTGACCACGCTCGATGCACAGGAGCTGCGAGAGCGAAGGGAGATCGCCTCCTTCACCACGTATTTCAGCCCGGCGAGCGTGGCAAGAGTCAAGAACATCCAGCAAGTCGCGAAGCTCTTGGATGGATACGTGATACGGCCGGGAGAGACGTTCTCCTTCAACAACGTCGCGGGCCCACGCACGCGGGCTGCGGGCTTCGACGAAGCCCCGGTCATCCGTGACGGCGTCTTGACCCCGGGAGTGGGGGGAGGGATCTGCCAGGTCTCCACTACGCTTTTCAATGCCGTCTTCTTCGCAGGATTGCCGGTGGTGGAGAGGGAACCGCATTCCTTCTACATCGATCACTACCCCGTGGGACGCGACGCCACTGTGTCCTACGGCTCTGCCGACTTCAGATTCCGCAACGACTCGGATACCGTCCTGCTGCTCTCGGTCTCGACCACGTCGGAGTCGGTGACGGTGTCTCTTGCCGCCCCGGCGTGGGACCGGTCGGTGTCCTACGAGACGTCCTCATTCCACGACCTGGTGGAGCCTCGGAGCACTCAAGACAGTCCGCGCAAGCTCCGCGACCCTACGCTGCCCCGCGGTTCCATCTCCGCCATGGAGCCGGGTGTGAGCGGCCGCTCGGTGGAAGTAAGGCGCGTGGTCAAAGACGCGAGCGGGGTTGTGTTCCAGGACGTCTTCGCCAGCGTGTACGCGCCGAAGGACTACGTAGTCCGCGTAGGAGGCTGAGCCTCCGCCCGAGTTTCGAGTCAGCCTTGTCCGGTCTTGGCGATGACCTGTTTGCACACAGTCTTCAGCGTTTCGAACACGCCGATACCGCTGAGGGCGCAGGCTTCGATCACGGGAGAGCCCGTATGGTTCAACAGGTCCCTCATATCGTCGGCCGAGAAGATGTCTGAGAGATCCCGCTTGTTCAGCTGGATCACGAATCCCAGCTTGGTGAGGTCGTCTCCTTGATCAAGCAGGTTGTCCCACAAGTTGAGATAGCTCTCGACGTTCTCGTCGAGACGGGTTATCTGACTGTCCGCGACGAACACCATGGCGTCGACGCCCTGGAGCACCAGCCGCCGCGACGCGTTGTAGTAGGACTGGCCCGGCACCGTGTACAGGTGGAACCTGGTCTTCATGCCCTTGACGGTGCCCAGTGACAGGGGCAGGAAGTCGAAGTAAAGGGTGCGCTCCTCTTCGGTGGCGATGCTCACGAGTTTGCCGCGGGCGTCGGGATTCACCTTCTTGTGGATGTACTGGATATTGGTGGTCTTGCCACAGAGGCCGCAACCGTAGTACACGATCTTGTAGTTGATCTCTCGGGCCGCGAAGTTGATCAGTGGCACTCTGTTACTCCATGTCCGCGAACAGGTCGTCGATGGCCTCGTCGGCGAGGAGAGAGTAGTCGTCGTCGATCATGACGGAGGCCTGGTCGTCTTCATCCGTGAGATCGAAGACGGGCTTCAGTACCTCTATGGCCCGATTGGTGTACAGCCGCACCTTCCCAACCTGGGTCTCCCGCCCGAACGTGATGACGAGGAGCACCTGGTCGGTGACTTGGGCCACGTGTAGGTTCGATTCGCGGCCTTCGTGAAACAAGAGGGTGAACTCCCGCTCGTTGAGCACCTCGGCTAGTTGTTGGGTGGCCGCGAACGAACCGGCCGCCAACGAAGCCAGCGTCAAGGTGTCCGGGTGCCCTTCGACGGCGGAGGTGGTGATGGGTTGCCCGCTGGTGGAGACGAGGGCGATGAAGCGTGACCCCGATACCTGGCGCAGCTTATCCAGGATGTCGTCCACGAGCCGCATCTGGCGGTTGCTGATCACGAGTCCCCTGCGACGAGGCACAACCACCTCCTTGGGCGCGGGTAGGGCCGCTTGAGCACGGCTTGGGGCACGCCGAAGTATAACAAGGCCCCGTAGCCTTTGCTACGCGTGCGAGCCGCTGGTACAATCCGGCCCGATTCCCTGCCCGCGCGGGAGCGTGTGGGGCCTGTGCTATGATGAATGCCAGCCACGCCTGGCGAGAAAGGAGCGCTTGTGAACCCGAAGAATCTGAAGTACCACAAGGAGCACGACTGGGCGCGCATCGAGGGAGACGTCGCGACCCTCGGAGTGACGGATTACGCTCAGGAGTCCCTCGGTGACATCGTCTACATCGAGCTCCCCGAGGTCGGTGCCGAAGTCTCCGCTGGTACTTCCTACGCCGAGATCGAATCGGTCAAGGCTGTTTCCGACGTGTTCGCCCCTGTGAGCGGAACAGTCATCGAGGCGAACGATGAGGTTGTGGACGCTCCCGAGCTCATCAACGAGAGCCCCTACGAAGACGGATGGCTCATCAAGGTGAAGCTCAGCGACCCGAGTGAAGCCGACGAGCTCATGTCGGCGGAGGATTACGAGGAGACGCTGGCCGAGCAGGAGGAATAGCTCTTCAGCAGCAGCGGAAGGGCCGGTCACTTGGAGAAGCGGGCGCTTTGGGTCCGCTTCTCACTCATCGGGTGGTTTCGGCTACAACGGCCTGCGGGTGGCTAACTCCATACCTCTAGTTGACGTTGAAGGTTTCTCAGCTTGGGAGTATACTGAAGCCATGGAAGAACACGATACAACTTCTTTCGAACTGCTTCTGGAGATCCAGAACCTCAGCGACGATGAGATCAAGCGTACGGCGGAGGCTCTAGCCGAAGAGGAGCGCGCCGTCTCGAAGACTCGTCGCATCATTCACGCGAAACTCGATCTTCTTCGCGCGGAGATGGTGCGTCGGCTGCGCGACAAGCACAGCTCGGGGGGGAGTCTCTTCGAGGAGGGAGACGTGGACAAGCTGAGCGCCATTCTCAGTTCTCGAGGTCTCGCGGAGGAAGAAATCTGAACGGAGGTCCCGATGGGCGAAAGGATCGATCGCATCGTTGCCGGGGTTCAGGAACTATTCCACGACCTTTCGGTGGGTGCGCGCGAGAAGCGGGTCATGCGCTACGTCGTCACCGAACTCCACAAAGGTCGTTCCTTCGACGACCTCATGGCCGATCCCTACGTCGTGAACCACACGACCGAGGAAGATCGGGCCCGCCTCCTCGAGAGCCCAGACAATCTTCGCGAGATAGAGGATCGTATCGCAGCGGAGTTCGACGACTATCGTCGCCAGATAGCCCACGGTGATGAAGGTGCGGAGTGATCGTTTGCCCCAAGTGTGGCACGCAGAACCCGGAAGACGCCAACTTCTGCAGTAGGTGCGGCGGCCGTTTGATGTTGCGCGACCTATCGGAGACCACGGTCACCTACGCGCCCACCGCGGCCGACGAGGCCGGCGCTGTCTCCCGTACCGGATCCGAACCCGGCCGGGCGCCGACGCTCCTGATCATGGCGGGAGGCGGCCGAGAGGGCGAGCAGATTCTTCTCGAGGACGATCTCCTCACCATCGGCCGCAGCCCCGACAGCCATCTGTTCTTGGACGACGTGACCGTGTCGCGCCATCACGCGCGGATAGTGCACGACGCGACCGGCTTTGCGGTGGAAGACCTCAATAGTCTCAACGGCACCTACGTGAATCGCGGGAGAGTGGAACGCCAGCACCTCAGCGATGGGGACGAGGTCCAGATAGGCAAGTTCAAGTTCGCCTACTTGGAGCCTTCGGAGTCGTGAGCGGGGATACCGCCCGGCCTGGCCGTTCCGGAAGCCTGGAGGGGGGGCCGGCCGCCGATGAAGGCGGGAGGGACGGCGATCTCCTCACGATCGGCCAGGTGGTGGACGCCTTGCGGGGGGAGTTCCCGGACCTGACCATCAGCAAGGTCCGATACCTGGAGGATAGAGGTCTGCTCAAACCGAATCGCACGGCCGGCGGGTACAGGAAGTTCAGTCCCATCGGGATCCGAGCCCTCCGCACCATTCTGACGCTCCAGCGTGACGAGTTCTTGCCGCTGGACGTCATCAAAGAACGCATCGACCGAGGCACCGCCTCAGTGATCGGCCGAGTGTTGGCCCCATCCGGTCCGTTCGAAGCCCGGGAAGGCCTTCCGAAAGACGAGAGCGCGCACACGTGGCGGGAGTCGCTTGAGATCACCGGTGTCTCGGAAGGGTTCCTGCGTTCTCTCGGAGATTTTCACCTCTTCGAGCAGCGAGATAATGCCGGCGACCCCGTCTTGAGCGATACCGACCTCGAGGTCGTGAGGATCTGCGATCTCCTGGCGAAGCACGGCGTCGAGCCGCGCAACCTTCGTCTGCTGCGCTCAGCCGCAGAGAGGGAATCCGCCATGCTGGCTCAAGTGGCGGCGCCCGCTCTCCGCTCGGCGCATCCGGAACGCCGCCGGGAAGGGGAGCGCCTGCTCGGGGACCTGGGGTCGCTCATGGCCCGCCTCCTCGACCTGCTGCTCTACAAGGAACTCAGCCGCCTCGTCTGATCGAGGCCTCGCCTGCCGCCAAGGAGATCGATGGATCTGAAGACCTTCATACGTGATGTTCCCGATTTCCCGAAGCAGGGCATCCTGTTCAAGGACATAATGCCCCTTCTTCAGAATCCGCAGGCTCTCCGATATACCGTCGATCGGCTGGCTGAATTTAGTGCCCCCAAGCATCCCGACGTAGTCCTCGGCGCCGAGGCACGTGGGTTCATCCTAGGAGCCGCTCTCGCGTACTCGATCGGCGCCGGTTTCGTGCCGGCTCGGAAGCCCGGAAAACTCCCATGGCGCGTCACCTCGGCCGAATATGAACTCGAGTACGGGGTGGACACCCTCGAGATGCACGCCGACGCCATAATGCCTGGGGAGAGGATCATAATCCACGACGATCTGCTCGCCACGGGCGGCACCGCCAGAGCCAAGATAGATCTGGTGGAGCGTGCGGGTGGGATCGTGGTCGGCCTGGCGTTCATCATCGAGCTCGGCTTCCTCGGGGGTCGCAAGAAGTTGGCGGGCTACGACGTTTTCAGCCTCATCACCTACTGATACAAAACAGAAGGCCGCCCACAAGGGGCGGCCTTCTGCGGATTTCGGACGCATCGGCTCCCGAAGGCGCCGTCGACAGCGTTCGGTCGGTAGGACGACGGTTAGCGGCGGGTGCCACCTCCGGTCCTGAAGCCGTCACGTCCGCAACGCAAACTGTCTATGGGGACCACCTCCTTTCGACGCTTGCTGCGACTTTACTAGCTCGGAGACTCGTTGCCAAGCCCCAGATTCCGCGGAGCCGGGGGGTGGGCTGGGATCAGGGGCTACCCGGCAGGCAGGTGTCCCTCGGTTGAGCACTTCGGGTCGCACTTTACATAACATACATTATCGTGCGTAGAAACCGAGGGTGCGAAGGGGAGGCTGAATCAGGCTAGCCTGCTGTATCTCGACTAGAAAAGCTTCTTGTGCAGTATGGTCTTGAGACGATCAAGGGCCTTGACCTGTTCGCGGGATACGGTGCGTTGGGTCAGGCCCATCTCGTCGGCGACTTGCTGTTGCGTAAGGTCGCCGAAGAAGACCAGACAAATGATCCTCTTCTGCAGATCAGAGAGAGCTCGGAGTGCATCGTACAGCAGGATGCGGTCCTCGACTGGTAACGAGAAGTTCTGCGGTCGAATGGCCTTTACGAGAGACTTGTCGAGCGCGTCATCCGAGGATCCATTGAGCGGTTCGTCGAACGAATGTAGACTCGTCGCCCCGTAGACCCGGATGATCTCAAGGACACCTTCCGCCTGGATGTTCACCTTCTCGGCCAGTTCGGCGATCGAGGGTGAACGGTGATACTGCTGAAAGAACGAAGACTGTGCGTCTTGGATTCGAGTGTAGAGCGCGTGCGCCCAGCGGGGCTGCCGAACGAGAAGCGAGTCACGGAGATGATGGCGCACTTCACCGTCGACGATGGCGACGGCATATGTGGTGAACGCATGCCCACGGCTGGTATCGAAGCGCTGGGCGGCCTTCATGAGGCCGATACGCGCCAGTTGGAACAGGTCCTCATAGGGTTCGGTGGTCCAAGAGAACCGCTTGAGGGCATGATGTAGAAGCCCCTGGTTGACCTCCAGTAGGAGGTCGAGCGCGCGGAGGTCGCCTTTCTGGTACCTCTCTACCAATTCTTCGTTGGTCCCTGCAGCGGGGTCCCCCGCCACCGGAGCTGCAGACAGCTCAATGGTAAGACCATTGCCCCCGGCCAGCGACCTAAGCCTCCTATGAGCGCCGCCGACCGGCGTTTGTGCATCCGATTGCACCGCTCCGGGTGCCGCGTGTCTCACTGCACGAGCTGGAAGAGATTGAAGATCGGCAGGTACATGGAGATGACCACCAGACCCACGATGCCGCCGATGAAGATCATCATGATGGGCTCGAGGATCGAGGTGAGCGACTTGATCGCTGAATCCACCTCGTCCTCGTAGAAATCGGCGATCTTGTGGAGCATCGTGTCAAGGGCGCCGGTCTCCTCCCCTATGGCTATCATCTGGGTGACCATGGGCGGGAATACAGAGACCTTCTCGAGCGGACGGGCGATAGAGTCGCCGCTCTTGATGTTCTCCTTCACGCCTTCCATCGCCTTTTCGATGACGGTATTGCCGGAGGTGCGCCCGGTTATCTCGATGGCCTGCAGAATGGGTACGCCGGAACTCACCAGGGTTGCCAGGGTGCGGCTGAAGCGCGCCACGGCGATCTTCTGGACGATAGGTCCAAGCTTCATGGGCAGGCGGAGTTTTGTCTTATCCCAGGTCTCACGGCCGGTCTTGGTGTTCTTGAGTCGCTTCACACCATAGATAGCCAGGAACAGTGCCGGGAAGACCACGAACCAGAACGAGCGCAAGAAGTCGCTGGCCGCTACCATGATGCGCGTGAGCAGAGGCAGTTGGCCCCCAAGGTCGTTGTACATCGCCCCGAAGATCGGGATCACGAAGATGATCAGGGCGAAGAGGACAAGTATGGCGAATACGCCGATCATGATCGGGTAGGTCATCGCCGACTTGACCGAACGGCGCAGGCTGTCGTCTTTCTCCAACTGCGTGGCAAGTCGCTCGAGCGTAAGATCGAGCACACCACCCACCTCTCCAGCCCGGACCATGCTCACGTAGAGGCGGTCGAACGCTACGGGGTGTTTCTCGATGGCGTCTGAGAGTGACATCCCCGCTTCTACGTCCTGCCTCACCTCTCCGAGGATCTTTCTGAAACGGGGATTCTCCGTCTGGTCCTCAAGTATATAGAGGGCGCGCAGTAGGGCGAGGCCGGCCTTGATCATCGTGGCGAACTGGCGGGAGAAGATCACCTTGTCGTGGAGCTTGATCCTGGTGAATCCTTCCATGAGCTCAGAGAGGTCAGGAAGACCTTTCTGCTCTTCGACGCTCAGCACCGTGAGTCCGCGGCGGCGCAACTCGGCGGCGACTGCAGCCTTGGAATCCCCTTGGATCTTGCCCCGCGTCTGCGTGCCGGCGGACGGCTTGGCGGTATACGAATAGGTGCTCACCGCGGCCTCCCTAAGTGAAGTGCTCGGCTGGACATCGACTGTGCTCCCATCTACGCCGCTCCCGTCATCATGAGTCGAGTCAGATCCTCAGGGTTCGAAGACTGTCGTTCGGCCAGTTCCCTGGTGATGAGCCTGCGACGAACGAGATCTGCCAGGGCGGCGTCCATCGTCTGCATACCGAATTTCGTGCCCGTTTGCATCACGGTATAGATCTGGTGCGTCTTGCCCTCTCTGATGAGGTTGCGCACCGCCGGCGTGGGCACCAACACCTCGCACGCGACACAGCGACCGCGTCCGTCTCGGGTGGGCAGCAACTGCTGTGACACGATGCCCTGAATGGTCGAGGCGATCTGAACACGTATCTGATCTTGTTGGTGTGGCGGAAAGACGTCTATGAGGCGATCGATAGTCTGCGGCGCGTCTTGTGTGTGCAAGGTGGCGAGGACGAGATGACCGGTCTCAGCCGCCGTAAGCGCCGTCTGGATGGTCTCGAGATCCCTGAGTTCACCCACCAGGATGATGTCGGGGTCCTGGCGCAGGACGGACTTGAGCGCCCTATTGAAGGACTTGGTGTCGCTGCCGACTTCGCGCTGGTTGACCACACAGGACTGGTGCCGGTGCAGGAACTCGATGGGGTCCTCGATAGTCATGATGTGTTCGCATCGGGTACGGTTGATCTCGTCGACCATTGCGGCGAGCGTGGTGGACTTGCCGGAGCCCGTGGGCCCTGTGACGAGCACGAAACCACGCGGTTTAGCCGCCAACTCGTGCAGCACCTTGGGCAGACCGAGTTCTTCGACCGACTTGATCTCGATGGGGATGAGCCGGAAGGCGGCCCCGAGACTGTCGCGCTGGAAGTAGGCATTGACGCGGAAGCGGGCGCGTCCGGGCACGGAGTAGGAGAAATCGAGTTCCCAATCGGTCTCGAGCCGTTGACGCTGGTCTTGGGTGAGTACGCTGTAGACCAGATCACGGCTGTCGTTCGCGGTGATAACAGGATAATCCATCGCCTCGAGCCTTCCGCTCACTCGTAGCGTCGGAGGCACCCCCACGGTGAGGTGAAGGTCTGAGGCTCCACGATTCAGTACTTCCTTTAGGACTTCTATCAGATCCACTGCGTCCTCCCCGTCACACGATGACCCGGGCGATCTCTTCGATCGTGGTGCGGCCCTGCAGGACCTTCTCTATTCCGTCTTCCCGCAGGTTCTTCATACCCTCCGCCTGCGCCACTCGACTAATCTCATCGGCACTCTTGCGCTCGACCGTTAGCCGTTCGATCGCCTCTGTCACCAACATGACCTCATAGATGCCCACACGGCCCTTGTATCCGGTGCCGTTACAGCGGGCGCAGCCGATAGGCTTGTACAGCTTCACGTTCTCCCAATCTTCAACGGCCTCAGGGGGGAAATCGTTGCGCCGAAGCATCTCCTGAGTGGGCTGATACTCCTCCCGACATGTGTCGCAGAGCTTGCGGGCCAAGCGTTGGGCAAGGACGCAGTCCACGGCGGAGGCGGTCAGAAAGGGTTCTACGCCCATCTCCGTGAGCCGAGACAGGGCGCCCGGCGCGTCGTTGGTGTGGAGTGTGGAGAGCACGAGGTGGCCGGTGAGGGCCGACTCGACCGCGATCATCGCCGTCTCTCTATCCCTGATCTCTCCGATCATCACGATGTCGGGATCACAGCGGAGTATGGATTTGAGTCCAGAGGAGAAGGTGAGTCCGGCCTTGATGTTGGTTTGCACCTGGTTGATGCCGGCCAGACGATACTCCACCGGATCTTCCACCGTTATGATGTTCTTCTCGGAAGTGTTGAGGATATTGAGCGTGGCGTACAGCGTGGTCGACTTGCCGGAACCCGTAGGGCCGGTGACCAAGATGGCTCCGTAAGGCTTCGTGAAGGACTTCTGGTAGCGGGCCAAACTCCTAGGCGAGAAGCCCAGATCTTCCAGCTTGAGCATGACGTTGGTCCGGTCGAGCAATCGGATGACTATCTTCTCTCCGTAGACTGTGGGGAGCGACGCCACCCTCATATCGATGGGCTTGTTCCCCACCATGAGCCCGATACGGCCGTCCTGGGGTACCCTTCGTTCGGCGATGTCCAGGTCGGCCATGATCTTGACGCGAGACAGTACGCCGGCCTGCATCCTACGTGGGATCGACATCACCTCGTGGAGCACGCCGTCGTTACGGAAGCGAACCACCATCTCCTTAGCCTGGGGCTCGAAGTGTATGTCGGAGGCGCCATCGTCCGCCGCCTGCGCCATGATGCTGTTGACGAGTTTGACGATGGGGGCTTCGTCTACCTGCTCGCGGATATCACGAACCTCGTGGGCCGACATTTCGCCGGTGGGCACTTGATCTTCGAGGTTCTCTCCCACGCTGTCACCGAGCCTGCGGAGCTTCGAGATCTGGGCGAAGATGTCCTCCTCGGTGGCTATGGCGGGTTCGATGTCGCAGGCGGTGAGCATACGCAGGTCGTCGATAGCGAAGATGTTCGCAGGATCGACCATCGCCACCAACAGCGTGTGGTCGTCCAGGTAGGAGACCGGGATGGCTGCGTAGCGCCGCGCGTCTTTCTCGGATATCAGGTTGGCCGCGGAGGCGTCGACCGTCATGGCCCCCAGGTCAAGATGCCTAACCCCCAGACGCTCGGCCAAGGCCGCGGTGAGTTGCCCCGCGGTGAGCCAGCCATGCTCGATCAGGATCTCGCCGATGCGGAGCCGCGAAGTCTTCTGCTCATTCAGAGCTTGGTCGAGCTGCTGGGGAGTGACGAACCCCATCTCGATGAGGATCTCGCCGGTTCGCTTCTTGCCTGGCCGCCGTTGCGGTATCTCTTCTCGTGGAAGTTGCATCAGTGGCCTCGAGCCTTCGATCTCATCAATTGCACGGGCGCCGTCCTCCCAGTCCACAACTCGTACGAACGGGCGGCCTGTTGCACCAGCATCTCGTACCCATCCAGTGCGACAGCTCCTCGTATGTCCGCGGCGGCCAAGAGTGGAGTCGTACGCATCGAGCACACGAGATCCATGACCGTCTGTCCGCCACGAAGGATATCGACAGGAATCGGAGTTCCCTTGACCTTCTCGTCGAGACCCACGGAGGTCGCGTTGACTATCAGGTCGGCTTGGGGTCCGAAAAACACAAGGTCGCTCTCGCTGAGGGCTCGCATGGGGACGCCGCTCCACGCGGAGGCCTCCCGGCAGAGTTCCCTCGCTCGCGACTCGGTGCGGTTGTAGACCCATATCTCCGTAGCACCAGCTGAGGACAGACCGGCGATGACCGCCCGTGCCGCGCCCCCCGCGCCGACGACGAGACATCGGGCTCCGGCGGGTCCTCTCCCCCAGCCGCTCTCGAGCGCCGACAGGAAGCCGTGGATATCGGTATTGTGCCCGACGAGACGCCCATCGCGGTTCACGATGGTGTTGACGGCACCGGTGCGCCCGGCAACTGGCTCGATGTCGTCGAGGAGAGAGATCACCCGCTCCTTGTGAGGAACGGTGACGTTGGCCCCCACAGCCCCCAGCGCCCGCAGCCCCGCCACAGCCGCGCAGAGACCTTCGGGGAGTACGTCGAAGGCGAGATAGACGAGGTCCAGTCCCTGGGAGGCGAAGGCGGCGTTGTGTATGGCAGGCGACCGGGAATGGCCGACGGGGTGGCCGAGCAGACCGATCAGCTTAGTGGTGGCTCCGATGGCCGTGCCCCTCTCGTCGTCCACGCGCATGGTCCTTTCGTCTGTCGCCCAGCGGCTACCCTAGCATGTGGACAGGACGTCGGTCCCAGGTCTTTCGTAGGTGATTGGCACCGTCAATCAGGGGCCGGCAGCGCAATCAGGGAGCCGGTGCGTTCTCCTTCGCCTGAAGGAATTCATCGTACGAGGCCGTGAAGAAATGATGGCCTTCTGCGTCTGCAAGAACGTAGTAGAGAAAGTCCACCGCCGCGGGTTGCAAGGCGGAGCGCATGGCCTCAAGACCCGGACTGGCGATCGGACCAGGTGGCAGTCCCTTGACTTTGCGCGTGTTGTAGGGGGAATCGATCTCGAGGTCGCTCTTGGTGAGCGGCTCCGTCCATTTCTTCAATGCGTAACGCGTGGTCGCGTCGATCCCCAGTGGCATATCCTTCTTCAGACGGTTGTAGATGACCGCCGACACCTTGTCGCGTTCCTCTGGCACACGAGCTTCCTTCTCGATCATGGAGGCGATGATCACGACCTGATGGGGAGTGACGCCAAGGGCTTCAGCCGAGGCCCAGGGCAGATCCGCAGTCTCGCCGAAGAACGTATCCAGTTGCATCTGCACGAGTCTCTCCGTCGTTGTTTCGCCTTCCAAGAGATACGTATTCGGAAAGAGCAATCCTTCCAGCGAGTCCACTTCGAGGGTCTTTCCGCCCAGCGTTGAGAGCGTGAACGACTCCGGCCTTTCGGCCGACTCCAGATAGGCGTCGGCGTCGAGCCTCCGTTCGCTTCGTAGTCGCTCGGCAACCTGATCGACCGACAATCCTTCGGGGATCGTGAGCCTGTAGGTGTTGCGAGTTGGGCCCTTCACCAGTGCGGCAATCACGGATTTGTTGTCCTGGCCGGTGGTGAACACATACGTGCCGGGTTTGATGCTCTCCCCGGCGTCCTCCAGCCGCACCTGGACCAGGAAGGTCGTGGCGGATCCAATGATCCCTTCCCGCTCCAGGATCTTCGCGACATCCTGGGCGCTGAATCCGGGGGGTATGACTACATTGCGGGTCTCGCCCGCCGGCGGCGCGACCGTGTCCCCGGCTCTTCTTTTCCAGACGTCTGAAGAGGACACGACCGCGAGACCGGCGATCACCAAGAGGAGGAACCCGACGGCGACGAAGAAGCGGCGCCCGCGGCGCGTGAGGTGAAACGATCCGGCCACGATTAGTCCTCGCGACCGGTGGTAGAGCGGTGATCCAAGTAACCCTGCAACATATGGCAGGCAGCCACCGAATCGATGGGCTCGCCTTTGGGTCGGCTGCCTCGCGCCAGTTTCGAAGTGAAACGCTCGTCCCACGTTGCCACCGGGCGAGGAGAGAGTGCGGCCAACCGTTCGACGAAGGCCTCGACGCTGCGGAGTTGCGCGTTCGAACCTCCCGAGAGCGGTCGAGGCAGACCCACCACTATCGTGTCTGCCTGCTCACGCTCCGCCGCCGTCAAGACGGCTGTCACGACCGCTTCGGGGTCCTTCTGATGCACGACGTCGAGGGGGCGACAGGTGATGCCGAGTGGATCGGACAGTGCCATTCCCGTGCGCGCCCCCCCCACGTCGACGCCCAGGAACCGCATGGTTCAGGCGCTCAGACTCGCGAGGAGACGCGAGCGCACGGCCTGCAGCCCCGCGGGCAGCCGGGCCGGGTCGCCGCCGCCGCCCCGACCCAGGGTAGCATTGCCGCCGCCCCCGCCGCCGATCTCGTTGGCCAGATCCTTGATGAGGTCCCCGGCATTCGCATCTTCGACGCCCTTGGTTACCGCGGCGGCAGCTATAACCTTGCCGTCCAAGACGCCGGCCAGAAGGACGACCGCGGGTGCGAGCCGGTCGCGAACTTGGTCGAGCAAGGCAAGCAGGTGATCGTTGTCTCTGGCATCGACCTGCGTGACCGCGACCTTCACGTCGCCGGCCGCGACTGCGCTCTCCAACACCGCCGACGCTAGGTCGGAGGCTTTCCCCGCGAGGAGCCCGCTGATCTCCTCCTTGAGCCTGGTCACCTGCTCCTGGAGTCTCTGCATCGCCGTAAGCAGCGCGTCTTCTTGGACGGCTAACATACGGGCGGCGCTGGATACCGCTGAATCCCGGGCGCGGTAGTACTCGACCGCCCGGCGACCGGTCACGGCCTCTATGCGCCGCACGTTGGCGCCCACGCTCCCTTCGGAGAGGATCTTGAAGATGCCGATCTCACTCGTGGCCGCGACGTGGGTGCCTCCGCAGAGTTCCCGGCTGAAGTCGTCGACCTCCACCACCCGCACGAAATCCTCGTACTTCTCCCCGAACAACGCCGTCGCGCCCAGATCCCGCGCGTGTTCCAGACTTGTTGTAAAGGTCCTCACTGGATGGTTCTCGACGATCTTGCGGTTTACGATCTCCTCCACCTCGGCAAGGCGGATGGGACCCAAGGGCTCATGGTAGGCGAAGTCGAACCGAAACTTGTCGGCCCGCACGGATGATCCGGCCTGCGTCACATCCTTGCCGAGGGTGGCGCGAAGGGCATAGTGGAGAAGGTGCGTTCCGGTGTGGTTGGCGGCTACGGAGTGGCGGTGCGCTGAGGATATGACCGCTTTGGCTCTGTCACCTATCTGAAGCGTGCCCTCCAACGTACGTCCCACGATCACCTGGACGGCGCCGTGATGTTGCACGTCCCGCACCTCGGCGCGGCCGGTGTCGGTCTCGATCCAGCCTATGTCTGCCGCTTGACCCCCACCTTCCGCGTAAAAAGGGCTCTCGCGAAGGGTGAAGACCACATACCCGTCGTCGGCCTCTTCCAGCCCGTCGATGACTGTGAACACCTCGTCCTGCGAATACCCCACGAATTCGGTGGGATGCTCTGATTCACGCGCCAAGCGGATGGCTGCCTCCTGCAAAGAATCGTGGTCCTTGCCGGTGGCGCGGGCGCGGGACCTCTGCTCCTCCATGGCGGTGTCGAAACCCTGCGTGTCGAGCGAGAGACCCCTCTCTTCGACGATCTCCCGAGTGACCTCGACCGGGAAACCGAAGGTGTCGTGAAGAGCGAAAGCCGCCTTCCCGGGGAAGACCGCGGTACCGGCCTCCTGAGCCCGTCTGATCTCCTCGTCCAAGAGGACGAGTCCTTGGTCGAGCGTACGGTTGAAGCGCTCTTCTTCCGAATTGACGATACGCAAGATCGTCTCTCGCCGTTCGTGCAATTCAGGGTAGGCGTCGCCCAGGAGGTCGATGTTCCGTTCGGCAAAACGGCCCAGGAAGGGGGGCTTCATCTCCACGTCACGACTGAATCGGGCCGCCCGGCGGATGACCCTCCGCAGAACGTATCCCCTGCCTTCGTTACCCGGAAGAACGCCGTCGGCGATCAGGAACGACATAGAGCGGGCGTGGTCTGCAAGCACCCGGAGGGCGATGTCGGCCCTGTCGGACTCTCCGTATCTCAGTCCGGAGATCTCCTCTCCCAGTTCTATGAGCGGATAGAAGGAGTCGGTCAGAAACACCGAATCGACGCCCTGCATGAGCGCAGCTATGCGCTCGAGACCCATGCCCGTGTCGATGTTCTTCGAAGGCAGCGGGGTGAGACGTCCTTGTTCGTCCATGTTGTACTGCATGAACACGAGGTTCCAGTATTCAAGGAACCTATCGCAATCGCAACCCGGTTTGCAGTCGGGATCACCGCACCCCTTGTCCTCCCCGCGGTCATAGTAGAGCTCCGAGCACGGCCCGCACGGTCCGGTAGGTCCGGGCGGGCCCCAAAAATTCTCGCTGCGCGGAAGAGCGACCATGCGTTCGCGCGGGACGCCCACCTGCTCCCAGTGCCCCATGGCTTCCTCGTCGGGCTCGACCTGTGCGTCACCTTCGAACACCGAGACCCAGATCTTGTCCGGGTCGAGCCCGAGTCGCTGGGTGGAGAGTTCGTAACCGAACCGTATCGCGCCTTCCTTGAAGTAGTCCCCCACCGAAAAGTTGCCGAGCATCTCGAAGAACGTACAATGGCGGGCGGTGAAGCCGACCCGATCGATGTCAGTGGTGCGGAAACACTTCTGGACGCTCGTCATGCGAGTCGCCGGGGGTTCAGCCATACCCAAGAAGAACGGCTTGAACGGCTGCATGCCCGCCGTGGTGAGCAGCACCGACGGATCCCGGTAGGGCACGAGCGAAGCGCTAGGCATCAGAAGGTGCCCGTTCTCCACGAAGTAATCCAAGAACAGTTTTCGAAGATCGACTGTCTTCACGCACGACCTCTTCCCGGTAAGGTGCTTCGGAGCCCCATCGGCTCCGGTCTACTGCTAATTCGTGGGGGAACCGTCTTCTCCCTGATCCTTCATCATCTGACGAAGCATGTCGATCGACTTGCGGATCAGGCGGGAGACATGCATCTGGGATATCCCCACGCGGGCAGCGATCTGGGTCTGAGTCATCCCCTCGAAGAATCGCAGATGCAGTATGAGACGCTCCCGCTCGTCGAGTTGGCTCATGACCGGCGCAAGGTAGCGCCGCTGCTCGACCAGTTCGTACTCCGGTTCTTCCCGCCCCAGGTAGTCGAGCAGTTCGAGTGAATCCTCGTCGTCCGACGCTCCGCTCGAGAACAGTGAAAGGGAGTTGTACGCGCGTCCGCTCTCGAGTGCTTCGAGCACTTCCTCCTCGGTGACCTTACAGGCGACGGCCAATTCGGAGATGGTGGGTGAGCGGTTCAGCTCCACCGTCAATTGCTCCATCACCTTGTTCAGGCGGATATTCAGGTCTTGCAGAGCTCTGGGCACCTTGACCGCCCAGCCCTTGTCTCGGAAGTATCGCTTTATCTCTCCGAGGATGGTGGGGGTGGCGTACGTAGACAGCTCTACGCCACGCTCGATATCGAACCGGTCGATAGCCTTGATGAGCCCGATGGACCCCACTTGGATGAGGTCTTCTACCGGCTGCCCCCTAGAGGCGAAGCGACGAGCGAGGCTTCTGACCAAGGGAAGGTAGCGCGTGATGAGTTCGTCTCGCGCCGCCGTGTCGGTCTCGCGGTGGACACGTCGCAGCAGCTCCTTCTCGGCGACCGTGCTGATGGGCTCCGAGAAGAGCGCGGTACGGGCGTTACTATTCTTGACGGACCCGTCTTCGGACATCCGATTAGCCGGTCAGCTTTCGCAGCACGACCGCATATGATCCATCTTCGAAGTCGTGCACAGTGTAGTCGTCGACCAACGAGCGGAGGATCAAACAGACATCCAGGCATCTGTCGGCGGCTCCCGCCGGCACCGCTCCCTGGACGAGCGTGTCTCGTAGGTCCTGCTGAGTGAGTGGGCTCAAGCGTATGTCCAGCCCTTCCTCTCGTAGCTCCACCGACATGGAGATCTCTCTCCCCCCCGGCTTCTCGTCCACCAGTACGCTGTCAACGGCGAGTTGGAGATCGTCCAGAGTCTCGAACGACAGGTTCCTGCGCAGAGCGATCCCCCCGAGGATCATGCTGAAGAGGGGCAGGAGATCCGCGTCGTGCGGGATGGTCAGAGAGACTGTGTGAGTCGTCAAGCCCATACGGCCGAAGGGTCTGGCCCTGTGGGCTCAGAGTTGCTCGCCGAGGCGCTTCTCGATCTCAGCCTGCTTCTGCGCGGCGGCGGTGCGGCCGGCATCGTAGGCCTCCCTACCACGAGCCAAGATTTCTTCCGCATAACGCTCAGCCTCGGCCGGCACTTCGTTCAGGGCCTCGGTGAAGCTCTTGCCCGTCTCGCGAGAGATCTTGTGGGCCAAGGCGGCTGCGGTCCCGATGGTGGCGGCCACGCCGAGGGTGAGCCCGAAAGTGAATCTTCCCATCACTGTTCCTTTCGACGACCGGCTATGAAGGATGACAGCGCTTCGCTCACGCCCGCCGATACGCCGGCCATCTTCTTCACGGGCGACGATATCGCGCTCTGTACGGCAGACGTGGTGTTCTGTATCGCCCCGGTGACGTGCACCACCGACCCGGTGATCTCGTCGATCTTGCCCAGTTCAGAGTTGACCTCGTCCACCGTCGTCTGCAGACGGGACAGGATGGGGACGAATTCTTTCGTCATGTCCACCAACAGCGCGGCGATCTCTTTGAACACGGCGGCCAAGCGGATGAGCATGTATGTGAGGCCGACGGCGAACGCAAGGAAGAAAAGGCCGATGGCGATCTTCATGAACGCTGCCGCATCCCACTCCATTGACGCTCCCTTCTCCGCACCACTGTTCCAAGCTGAGGGTCATCATCCTGCGTACTGCGCAGCTACAACTATAGCATAGGCCCCGTGGAGCCCGGTCTGGCGGCAGCTTCAGCCCTTACCTAAGGCTTGTCGTACGCCCACGCGGGCAGTCCGATGGATGGCTCCGGCGAGCACCACCCGATCTCCTTCGAAGACCACCCCCGTCTGGCCCCTCGCCACCCCGGCGACCTCTGTCTTGAGCCGGAGATCGAGTCCCGAAGCGGTCTGCTCCAACCAAGCCGGGACCGTGAGTCCGCTCGAGCGCAACTGTGCAGTGAGGTCCCGTTCGTCCTTGACCGCCGAATGCCACACCACGTCGTTGAGTCCCACCTCATCCACGAGAAGCTCCTCCCTCGGCCCCACCACGACCGCGCCGTCGGCACGGATCTCGGATACGTACACGGGGTCGCCCATCGCCAGCCTCAGACCTCTCCGCTGGCCGACCGTGAAGCGGTAAGCCCCTTCATGCGTGCCGAGTTCTCTACCCCCGCGGTCGATGATCAGACCGCGCGCAACCCCCAGACGTTCGGTCAGGAACCGCCGATAGTCGTCATCGGGGATGAAACAGATCTCCTGACTCTCTTCTGCATCGTGGACCTCGAGGCCGGCCTCCTTGGCCAGGCCCCGTACGTGGGGCTTCGAGAGCTCGCCCAGGGGGAACTCGACCCGCTCCAGAAGTTCCGGGGCGACCCTGGCCAAGACGTACGCTTGGTCTTTCGCCGGGTCCGCGGCCCGATGCAGACGCGGCGGCGTCCCGAGCAGCCGAGCGTAGTGGCCCGTGGCCACCCTCTCGATGCCGAGCCGGTCGGCAAGGTCCACCAGGGCCGAGAAGCGGAGCATGTAGTTGCAGGCCACACATGGATTGGGAGTGCGCGCGGCCGCATATTCCCTGACGAAGTCCTCCACCACGGTCCGATGGAAATCCTCGGTGAGATCGACGGTCACGTGCGGCATGCTCAGTGTGTGGGCCACTCGTCGGGCGCGCAGCACGGTCTCGGGACTGCAGCATCCGGAACCGACGGAACAGCTCGGGTCGCTCCACAATCGGAAGGTGACGCCGACGGGCTGCAGACCCGCTTCCCTAAGCAACAGCGCCGCGACCGAGCTGTCGACCCCGCCGCTCATCGCCACCAGCACCGTCGCCCGCCTGCTGATGCCCGGACGAGACAGCGGCGCGGCCCTTCGCACCCAATCCTCGAGGGCGTTGTGCAGGGCGTCCGCTGCCACCTCGGAGCACGCCCGTTTGTGTTCGGGCAGCGCCAGTTCATCGGCGATGGACTCGTGGCTCAGGCGCGCCGCCTCCACAAGATCACAGCCAGGAAGTCGGGACACGATCTCGGCCGCCGTGGCGATCGTCGCCGGGCAGCCGAAGGCCTGAAAGCGCGCGTCCACGATCACTCCCGCATCCGCACGGATTTGGATACGCACGAGATCCCCGCACGAATGAGCACCAGCTGTGCCCTCAGCGTCGGGGGCTTCCAGTCTTCCCGCACGCGATGCAGACTGAAGGTGGGCGAGGACGCGTGGAGAATACCGACGAGAGGAATTGGGCGAGTGTCGTGGCGAAGTCATCTCTCACACTCCCCCGAACGCGACGGGCCGGCTCCGCAGCCGGCCCGCGATCGGAACCTACGCCGCATCAGCGAGAGGCTAGCGGATATTGGCGACGTGTTGGTTGAGCGTGCCTTCGTCGGCGTAGCCACTCGTGACACCCTGTACGACCCCGTTAGAGTCGATGAACGCCACTTGAGGCGGGTAATCCACCTGGAGTTGCACCGCGAGGTCGCCATAGGCGGCGGGAGTCTTGTAGTCGTATTTGTAGAACTCCACATCGGAGAATCGTACCGCCAGCTTGTCGAGCTCATCGAGGACCACGGAGTCGTCCGTGCCCCCGGTGACGAAGAAGGCCACCACCATAGGCATATGTTGTTCGAGGCCTGTGCGCACATCTTCCGGCGTGTCGTCGCTCGCGACGAATTCGGTCCCCACAAGGTCAGCGAAGGCCTTGCCCGGTAGGGTGGTCACGGTCGTGACGGGCGGTGGAGCGAGCGTGGTAGACGTCTCGTCTGCGGTGTTATCGCCTCCCCCGCATCCCGCGAACAACAGCGCCGCCGCGATCGAGGCGGTCAGGAATGAGACCTTGAGAGCCGCTGCCCTACGATGTCGCTGCATTGTGTCCCTCCGGGGAAAAGAAATGCTCCACCTTGCCGTGTCCACTTATCCCTTGAACCTGCGATAGCAGGTGGGTGACTGTCCCCGGTGAGCTTGGCTGACCGAGAGAACGCGCCTCCCAAGGAGAATGTGTTGGCTCAAGTTCGAGCAGATCACGCACAAGGTCGAGCACGTCAACTGTACCACAGCCATATTTGTTCGACAAAAGGTCCAGGGTCCCTGCCGGCGCGCACCGACTTCCGATGTGGATGGGGTGCGTCACCACCTCACCCGACCTTGATGTGCAGCTCGTCGAGCTGTTGACGGGAGACTGCGGAAGGCGCATCCGTAAGAGGACAGGAACCGCTCTGTGTCTTTGGAAACGGAATGACCTCGCGTATAGAAGTCTCCCCCGCCATGAGCATCACGAAGCGATCCAAGCCCAGTGCCATGCCCCCGTGAGGCGGCATGCCGTAGTCCATGGCTTCCACTAGGAAACCGAATTTGGCGGCGATCTCTTCGTCGCCCAGGCCAAGGGCTCGGAACACCGCGCGCTGCAGAGCAGGATGGGAGATGCGGATAGAACCGCTGCCCAGTTCGACCCCGTTCAACACCAGATCGTAGGCTTCCGTGCCCAGGCTGAGCGGCCTCTCCGCCAGTTCCTCCGGATCCGTGACCCGAGGCTTCGTGAAGGGGTGGTGCTGGGCCTTGAGCCGTCCCTCGTGTTCATCGAACTCGAACATCGGCGGGTCGACCACCCACAGGAAGTTCCATCCTTCACGGAGGACATCGAGTCGGTCGGCGAGTTTCAAGCGCAAGGCGCCGAGGGCGGATTCGACGACCGACACCTTGTCGGCGACGAACAACAGAAGGTCGCCTGGCTGCGCCTCCAGACGGGCGACGAGCGCAGAGGTAACGTCTTCGCCGAGGAACTTCGCGATCGGCGATCTGAGGCCGTTCGCTTCGACCCAAATGGGAGCCACGCCGCGTGCGCCGTATACCGCTGCGTCCTGAGTCAGTTCGTCCACATCTTTGCGGGAGAAGCCTGCACCACCCTTGGCCCGCAACCCACGCACGGCCCCCCCCGCCGCGAGGGCTTCGGCGAACACCTTGAACTCGACGCCCGAGACAAGATCGGACACATCAACGATCTCCATGCCGAAGCGAGTGTCGGGTTTATCGCTCCCGTAGCGGAGCATGGATTCAGCATAGGTGAGGCGGGGGAACGGCCGAGGTAGATCCACCTGCAAAGCCTCGGAAAAAGCGTGACAGACCATGCCCTCGATGAGGTCTTGAACATCGGCTTCGGTGGCAAAGCTCATCTCTACGTCGATCTGCGTGTGTTCAAGTTGGCGATCGGCCCTCAGGTCTTCGTCCCGGAAGGCGCGCGCGATCTGGTAGTAGCGCTCGAAGCCCGCCACCATCAGCAGTTGCTTGAAGAGTTGAGGCGATTGGGGAAGGGCATAGAACTCGCCCGCATGCAGCCGGCTGGGAACCAGGAAGTCGCGCGCCCCCTCCGGCGTGGATTTGGTCAGTATAGGGGTCTCGAGTTCGACGAAACCTTCAGCCCCCAGGTAGCGACGCACCGCCTGCGCCACCCTGTCCCTCAGCATGAGGTTGCGCTGCATGCGTTGCCGCCGCAAGTCGATGTACCTGTACGTGAGCCTGAGCGTCTCGTCGATGGCCGCATCATCGTCCGGGAAGAACGGGGGCGTCTTCGACTCAGCCAGGACACGTATGTCGTTCACCATGATCTCCACGGCGCCGGTGAGGATCTTGGGGTTGACCTGATCGGGTCCGCGAGCGACCACCTGTCCGCTGACCGTGATCACGTACTCTCCCCGCAGATCGTGGGCCGCGGCGTGCGCGTCGGGGTGTCTCTCAGGGTCGAAGACAAGCTGCACCAGCGCGCTTCTGTCGCGCAGGTCGACGAACACCAAGCCTCCATGGTCTCGTCGGCGGTGCACCCACCCCGCGACCGTGACCGCCTGCCCGATTGTCTGTTCACCCACATCGCCACACCAGTGCGTCCTGTACGTCATTTTCCGCCCTTGTCATCAGCTTCAACGATGAGTGATAGCGCGTCGATACGGGGGATCGTCTGCTCCTCTCCCGTAGAGAGGTCTTTTAGAGTCACTGAATGCTCTCTCATTTCATCCTCACCGAGGATGACGGCGTAGCGGGCACGGCTCCGGCCCGCCTGTTTCATCTGACCTTTGACGCTCCGGTGAACGTAGTCGATATCCACGGCGGCTCCCGCGCGACGTGCATCGTGCGCGAATCTGAAGGCCTCGATTCGCGCAGAGTCGGCAAGGGCCACGATGTACGCGGCGGGGGCTTCGCCCTCCGGCAGATCCTCTCGTGAGCGCGCTAGAGCAAGCAAGATCCTCTCTACACCCGTGCCGAAGCCGACGCCGGGCGTCGGCGGGCCGCCTATGGTCTCAACGAGATCGTCGTAACGCCCTCCCCCGCCCACGCCGGATTGGGCGCCAAGGACCGCCGACTGGAACTCGAAGGTCGTGCGGGTGTAGTAGTCCATCCCGCGCACCAAACGATGGTCCTCGATGAAGGAGATCTCTTGAAGGTCGAGGTGCTCCTTGACCTGCTCGTGGTGCGCGGCGCACGCTGGGCACAGGTGATCGGTGAGCCTGGGGGCGCTCACAAGAACCTCGCGGCAGCCGGGCACCTTGCAGTCGAACGTGCGGAGTGGGTTCAAACGGGTGCGCTCGTGGCACTCCTCACATAGATCCTCGCTGTGTTCCACCAGGAAGGAGTACAGTCGAGCCGAGTAGGCGGGGCGGCACTCGCGGCAGCCCATGGAATTGATGCGCAACTCCACTTGGGCCAGGCCGATGTCGCGATACAGCTCGGCCAGCACTCCTATCGCCTCTGCGTCGAGGGCGGGCGCATCCGAGCCGAAAGCCTCGATACCGAACTGGTAATGCTGGCGGTATCGACCGGACTGTGGGCTTTCGTATCGGAACATGGGCCAGTGATACCAGAGCTTCACCGGTTGCGGCAGCCGGTGCATGCCGTGTTCGACGTATGCGCGCGCACACGGTGCAGTGCCCTCTGGGCGGAGAGTCATGCTGCGTCCACCGAGGTCGGTGAAGGTATACATCTCTTTGCGTACGATGTCCGTGGACTCCCCCACTCCGCGGGCGAAAAGCCGTGTCTCTTCGAAGACGGGCGTGTCCAAACGACCATACCCGTAGCGGCGAAAGATCTCGGTGGCTCGGGATACGACCCAGCGTCTCACCGCCTGATCTTCCGGGAGGATGTCGTATGTGCCTTTGGGAGCTGTGAGCCTGTCAGCCACGAGCGGAGAGCCCGGAGAGGAACGGGTTGGCGCGTACCTCGTCTCCAAGGGACGTGGCCTGCATGTGGCCGGGGTACACCCGCGTGTCGCCGGGGAACCGATCGACGAGCTTCTGGACCGAGAGGAAGAGCGTGCCGAAGTCGCCTCCGGGAAAGTCGGTGCGGCCAACCGAGCGATAGAAGAGCAGATCGCCGCAGAACAGCGCGTCTGCCACCGCGAAAGTGACGTCGCCCGGCGAGTGCCCGGGGGTAGCGATGGTCTCAACCTCTAGGGCTCCGGTGCGTATCACGTCTCCGTCGGCCAGGAGCACATCGGGCTCGCGGCTTGGGATGCCGGCGAAACCGGGGAACGGTATGTAGTCGTCGGGGTCGCGCAGCATCGGGGCCGTCCCTTCTGAACAGGCTACCTGCGCCCCCGTGAGGCCGGCCAACCCCGCGGCCCCTGCCAAGTGGTCGAAGTGGCCGTGAGTGAGGAGGACATGCGTGAGACGCATCCCCTCCTGCTCCAGCACGGCGGCGAGGCGTTCCGGCTCTCCGCCAGGGTCTATGGCTATAGCGACGCCCTCATCGTCGGCTACAAGATAGCAATTGGCTTGGAGCGGACCAACGGGGAGAGTCAATATCTTCATGGTGGTGTGTACCTCGTGCTGTGCGTTCAGAACTGAGCGGCAATGATACCAGAGGGGATGGTCACTCCCCGGCCAGCATGCGCTCTATGAGTCCGTCGAGTTCGTCGAGCAGACCCGCCTCCGCGTCCAGGTTGCCCGCTCCCTCGACCGAGCCGGCTTCGGCCGTCGCGCCCGGGGTCTGCAGTCGCCTGCCCTCCACCAGCGGCTCGAAAGCCTTGACCTTCACCTGGTCGCGGACCTCTTTCATCCGCTCCTCCAGCGCGGCCCGATCGGCGGACATTGCCACTCTCTTGGAGCCGCCAGGCCCTCGATCCACGGGTGTTGCGACGCCCGCATTCCGTTCGTCCGTGAGCCGGGCCGCCTCGAGAAGAAGGGTCTCGAACGAGGAATACAACGTACGCGACCGGCTCCGGTCGGCGGAATCGAAGCTGAAGACGCCGTCGCGCCATCCGACGGCTCGGAAGATGGCCTCCTCCCCGCTCAAGGGTTGCGGCCCCTCGAGTTGGGCGGCCACCGACTCGCCCGAGTCCAACCAGATGCGCACGACATCGATGCCGGAGACCTCGAGGACGGTGAGGCAACCTGACGCCCGCGCGATATGGAGTGTCTGGAGGATCTCCGGCAACGAGAGTTCGGTGAGGTTGCCCCTCAGCCCACCGAGGGCCAGAGCCGGAGGGATCGCCTCGGTGCGTCTGAACACCGCCCGCACGCGGGCGAGCAGTTCTCTGTGGCGGAAGGGCTTGACCAGATAGTCATCGGCCCCAACGTCGAAACCGCTCACCACGTCGTCGACACAACTAAGGAATATCACCGGGATGTGCGCAGTTCGCGGAGACGCCTTGAGAAGGATGCAGAGTTCAAGGCCGCTCAAACCCGGCATGAGCACGTCGCTCAGTATCAAGTCGGGTGGATCGTCCACGATGGTCCGTAGTCCGTCCATGCCGTCCTCGGCGGCGCGCGCATCGTAGCCGGCCGCCCTCAGCGATTCCAGGACAAGTGTGCGTAGGTCTGAATCGTCCTCCACGATGAGTATCCGCTGCCCCATCAGTTCAGTGTGGAGTGACCCGGTAGGCGTCGTAGACAGTGTCGATCATGCGGATGCGCTGCAGTATGGACTCCAGATACTCCACGCCCGGCACCTCGAACACGAACCTGTCTTTGACCGTGTTGTCGTCGGTCGTCTGGATCTGGGCAGCGAGTATGTTCACGCCGCTCTCGCTCAACGTGCGTGAGATGTCCTCGAGCAGTCTGCTGCGGTCGTACGCTTCCACCTGGATCTCCACACGGAAGGGTGCCTTGATGGACTTATTCCAAGAGACGTTGGCGAAGCGTTCGGGGTGCTTCTCGAGCGCGCGTACGTTGGGACAGTCTCTACGGTGGATGGTGATGCCCTTGCCCAGAGAGATGTAGCCTACGATGTCGTCTCCCGGGACGGGTCGACAGCATTCGGGCATGCGGATGGCTACGTCATCGATGCCCTCGACCTGGATCCCTACGTCGCCCGACGTGGCAAGGCGACGGGGCGACGGCACGATGGCGGGCGGGAGGTCCTCCTTGACCGCCCCGATCGTCTCGTCCATGCGCTGCATGACCTTGGTGAGCACCTGTTGGGGGCTGGTCTTGCCGGCCCCGATACTCACGAAGAAGTCCTCGCGCTTCTGGAAGCCCATGTCCCTTATCACTTGAGACAGGGTGTCAGAGCCCATGAGCTTCTGCGCGGGCAAACCGTGTTTGCGAAAGATCTCGAGCAGCGCTTCCTTGCCTAGATGTTCGGAGTCTTCGCGGCGCTCCCGCTTGAACCACTGCCGGATCTTGTTCCGGGCTCCGGAGGACTGCACGAAGTTGAGCCAGTCCCGAGACGGCCCTTGCGAGTTCTTAGAGGTGAGGATCTCCACGATATCGCCCGATTGGAGGCGGTAGGTGAGCGGGACGATCCTCCCGTTGGCCTTGGCACCGACGCAATGGTGGCCAACATCGGTGTGGATGGCGTAGGCGAAATCGACCGGGGTGGCTCCCATCGATAGACTCTTGACCTCCCCTTTCGGGGTGAACACGTACACCTCGTCCTGCAGCAGGTCTATGCGCAGGGACTCCATGAATTCGGTGGCGTCCTTGGTGTCCGACTGCCACTCCATCATCTGTCGGAGCCACGCCAGCCGGTCCACGCGGTCCTTCTCACGTCCCTTGCCCTTGTCTTTGTCCTTGTAGATCCAATGGGCGGCGATACCGTATTCCGCCGTCTCGTGCATCTCGAAGGTTCGGATCTGTATCTCGAGAGGCTTTCCTTGCGGGCCGATCACCGTGGTGTGCAGCGACTGGTACATGTTGAACTTCGGCATCGCGATGTAGTCTTTGAACCTACCGGGCAACGGCTTCCACAGGGAGTGGATGATGCCGAGCGCCGCGTAGCACTCGCGCACGGAGGCCACGAGCACGCGCATAGCCGTGAGATCGTAGATCTCGTTGAACTCCTTGCCTTTGCGCGTCATCTTGTCGTAGATGGAGTAGAAGTGCTTGGCGCGTCCGAGGATCTCGGCGTTGATCTTGACCTTCTCGAGCTCGTGCTTCAGGTAGTCCCGCGCCTCCTCCAGATAGGCCTCCCGGTCGGCCCGGCGTTGCGCGACCATCTGCTGTATCTCGGCGTATTTGCGCGGATGCAGCGTGGCGAAAGCGAGGTCCTCGAGTTCCCAGCGCACCGACTCGATACCGAGGCGGTGCGCGAGCGGCGCGTAGATCTCGAGGGTCTCCTTGGCCTTCTGGATCTGCTTCTCTTTCCCCAGATAGCAGAGGGTGCGCATGTTATGGAGGCGGTCTGCCAGTTTGATCAAGATGACCCGGATGTCTTTGGCCATCGCAATGATCATCTTGCGGAAGTTCTCGGCCTGTTCCTCCTCGACGCTGCGGAAGGACATCTTGGTGAGTTTCGTGACCCCGTCGACCAGAAGCCCGACTTCCTCGCCGAATTCCGCGACCACTTCGCTCACGGCGACGTCGGTGTCTTCGACCACGTCGTGGAGGAGCGCCGCTGCGATGGTGGGCGAGTCGAGGCGCAGATCGGCACAGATGATGGCCGTGCCGACCGGATGGAGAATGTAGTCCTCTCCACTGGCCCTGCGTTGGTCCCTGTGATGCGTGACCGCCAGCGTGAAGGCGCGGCCCAGCATGTCCCGGTCGAACGTGGGGTTGTACCGGACGATCTTGCGAAAGAGGTCGTCGAGAAGCTCTCGATGCGGGAACTCGAGTTCCGCTTCCCCGATCGGTTGCGTCTGAGTCACTTCTTCCGGCATGACCGGACCGCCTCCTCGAAGGCCGCCTGTGCCGCCATGTACGCGGGGTGCTGGGTTGCTTTCATTGTAGCCTGTTCTCCGCCGTTGGACCCGTGGCCAAGAGCCGTCAGCAACTCCCACGAGCGCCGGAGTTCATCCGCCGTGGGCATGATCCCCTCTTTCTCCCAGGAGTCTGCCAGCACTCGCTCGAAGACCCCATCGGCCGGAGTCGATCCATCCTGGAGAGTTCGATACAAGACGATCATCCAATGTCGCGGATGCATGCGGATGCGCAATTCACGCTCCGTGAGTCGTCGCTCTTCATCACCGTAGAGGAGGTGGATACGCACGCCGGAATCCGCGACGCGTCGTAGCAGTGCCGTGTGGCTTGCGCGATAGGCGGGGTCCACCACGATCACGTGCTGTTTTGCGCACAACAACTCGGAGCGCCGCTCCGCGGCGTCCCAGTCCGTGAAGAGCAGGGCCTCGTTGCGCAAACCCGTAAGCCTCGTGCGCCAGCAGTGCCGACTGACGCAATCGACCCCCACGACGCCGAGCTCCTGAAGAGGCAGCGCCCCGCCGACGCGGGCCATGTGACGTTTCACCTCGGCGCCGAGGATCGCCGCGGGCTCTCCCGAGGAAAGGATCTCCGCCGTCCGGGCGAGCCGGCCGGACGTATCGCGGAGATCGCGTGCCGCGACCGCCGAGGGGTCTGCGTCGGCGAAGGGGTCGGCACATCTCGGACAGGGCGGCGGCGCCTCCAGGTCGTCCAGGAACGGGCACGTAGGAGAGCAGCCGAGAGCATCCTCCCCGTGATCAGTAGCCCGGTACAGGCTGTGGAGCTGGATCTCGGCCCTGCTCGTGCCCTGCCATTCGCTTGCCTCCAGGCGGATGCCGGCGTGCACGCGCAGGCCGGCATCTCTAAGGCCGGGGAGCTTCGAAGCGAGGCCGAAGCCGATACCGCGGGTGCGAACGTCGTCGACCACAAGGGTGCATTGCAGATGATCACCTTTGCGCGTAGCTCGAGGGTCTTCGATGCGGGCATCGAGCGCGATCAGTCTCACCCTCGGGTTCCCCTGGCCGAACGGAGCGAGCCGCGCCAGGGCATCGACCGTCTCGAGGTTCAGATCGGTGCCCGCGGCGACGGCATCAGGGTGGTAACTGGGGACGAGGTCGTCGTCGCTCAAAGAGTCGGCTGCGTGTCGCTCCAGGTCGGCTGTGAAGGCGGCCACGGCCGTTTCTGGCAGAGTGAGGCCGGCGGCCTGAGGGTGGCCGCCGAAAACAGTAAGGTGTTCTGCGCAGGCCGTGATGCCCTCCATGATGTCGTACGCCGGAATGCTGCGTGCGGATCCACGCGCCCGCCCATTGGCCAGGGAGAGCAGGATGGCCGGCCGATGGTAGCGCTCGACCAACCGCGAAGCTACGATGCCGAGCACACCCTCGTGCCACTCTGGCCCGGCGACCACGAGGATGGCGGGGAGGCGCTCCAGTCCCTCTACGACCTTGAGAGCCTCACCGAGGACTACAGCTTCGACCGCCTGACGCTCGCGGTTGAGGGCGTCGAGTTCCTGAGCCAAGCGCTCCGCTTCCCTCGCGTCGTCGGTGATCAGAAGACGCAACGGTATCTGGGGATCGCTCAGACGTCCCGCGGCGTTCAGTCGGGGCGCCAAGCGGAAACCTACGGTTTGCGCGTCGATCCTCCCCTCGCCGTTTGCTACGGATACCAAGGACCTGAGGCCGACCTTACCGCTGGCGGCGATCCTGACCAGGCCTTCGGCCACGTAGTAGCGGTTCTCCCCGCGAAGTGGGACGAGGTCGGCCACCGTGCCCAGCGCCACCAGGTCGAGGTGCGGAAGTAAGCGTTCGGGCACTCTGTGAGGTGAGACTCCGTCACGTTTCACGTGTAGAGCATGAAGGACTTTCAGCGCGATGCCCACCCCGCAGAGGTCGGCGTGCGGATAGTCGCCCTGCACCGGATGAATGATGGGACACTCCGGCAGAGTCTCTCCCGGTTGATGATGGTCGGTCACGACGACGTCGAGCCCGAGTTCACGCGCCAGAGCCACTTCGTTCGGGTAGTTGATGCCGCAGTCTACTGTGAGGAGGAGGGCATCTCCCTGGGCGGCGATCTCGCGCACCCCGAGCTCCGAAAGCCCATAACCTTGGATGAAGCGGCTGGGCAGGTAATGCTCGGCCCGCACTCCGAGATCGCCGAGGCCACGGAGAAGTAGAGCGGTGGCCGAAACGCCGTCGACGTCGTAGTCACCGTGCACCACGATCCGGCGTCCCGACTGCGCCGCCAGGTTCAAAGCCTCGACGGCCTCGCCCATGTCCGAGAAGAGAAATGGATCGGGCACTACATCGGATGTATCCAGGAAGGCCCGGACCTCATCGGCATCGCGGAAGCCCCTCCGGGCCAGGATAACGGCCACCGTGAGAGGCAGTGCGAGGTCTTCAGCTATTCGTTCGGCAATGTTCCATGAGAACGGTCTCAGGGACCAGGTATAAGTGTCCATAGGACTACAGTATAGCTGGCACCACAGACGGACGCGGTCGGCTACAACCGCCCCGACCGCAGGATGGCCCACATCAACCAGACGCCGAAGAACAGCGCCGCCAAGAAGCCGGGGATGCCCCAGACCGACACCCCGAGCACGTGGGGTCCCTCCGTGACGAACACGGCCACCACAGAACTGGCAATGCCCAGAGAAACGGCGACCAAGGCCACGACCATCCGGTTCGTGAGGATGTCGAGCTTGTGGCTGAAATCCTCGAGCCCGGTATGGACGAACTTGATCTCGAGCTCTCCGTCGCGCATCTCCTCGAGAAGGTCGTGGAGTTGGAACGGATACTCACGCAGTACCTCGCCGTATGCGGCCAGGGCCCGGGTGAGCCGGCTGCCCACAACGTCCGGCCGGTACCTGCGGGCAAGGAGCCGTCGCGCATAGGGCCGGGCGACCTCGAATACGTTGAAGTCGGGATAGATCTGGGTGACGACTCCCTCGACAGTGAGCAGGGACTTCTCCAGCATCAGAAAACGGGTGGGGAGGTCGAGGTGCAGGCTATAGATGATGTCGAAGACCTCCCTGATCAAGGCGGCCGGGTCGATGTCGGAGAGGGAAGCCCCGAAGTAGCGGCTGAAGCCGAGCTCGAGTGCGGCGGTGGCGAGGTCGTCCTTGTCGCGGGACCAGTGGACACCCAGGCGCTGGAGTCTGCGCTTCACGCCCGCGATATCTCGGTTCATGATGTCGAGGAACAGTAGGGTTCCCTGTTCGAGATCCTCCTCGGACAGATTGCCGGCGATGCCGAAGTCAAGCAGGGCGATATGGTCGGGGTCCAAGTAGGTTATGTTGGCCGGATGTGGGTCCCCGTGGAAGAAGCCATCCTCGAGTATCTGCTTGAACCACGCGCGGGAGATGGTGTCCGCCAGTCGATAGCGTTCGGAGATGCCGAGCTTCTGCAGGTCTAGCTGGTTCAGCGTGAGGCCCTCTTTCCATTCCAGTGTGAGGACCCGCCTGCTGGAATGCGACCAGAAGACGCCGGGGATAGCGACCGCGTCGTGTTCAGCGAAGTTCGAGGCGAACCTCTCGGCATTCCGTCCTTCCAGCGTGTAGTCCAATTCCGCCGAAAGGGCGCGCGAGAATTCGTTGATGGTCTCCACGGGATCGACCGCCAGTCGCTTTCCGAAATGTTCGGCGAGCAGCTCCGCGATCTGGTAGAGCAGGTCGATGTCGCGTTCGATCTGTCGGAACGCTCCCGGACGTTGGACCTTGACCACCACCTGGACGCCCCCGGGTAAGACGGCCCGGTGGACTTGTCCGATCGAGGCGGCCGCGATGGGTTCGGGATCGAACCACTCGAACAGGCGTTCGACAGTGAGCCCAAGGTCTTCCTCGATCACCGCCCGCGCTTCGTCGACGGGGAAGGGCGGCACCCGGTCCTGCAGCTTAACGAGTTCGGCCACGATCTCATGAGGCAGAAGATCGGACCGCGTGCTGAGCAGCTGTCCGAACTTCACGAAGCTCGGCCCGAGTTCCTCGAGGAACTCGCGTATGTGGCGGCCGAGCTGAGACGGAGGCGGAGGGACTTCGCGACGGCGGACAGAGAGTATCCGCCACAGGTTGTGACGTTCGAAGAAGTATCCGAGGCCGTGGCGGACCGCGACCTCGGATATCTGCCTCAGGCGTTCGAGATTACGGGCCCGACCCCGAAGACCCAGGTGCCGCTGCGTCACGAGATCGGGGGGGAATCCGACTCTCGTTCGAGGAGCGTCAGGCGATGCTCGATCTGCCGCAGGCGGAAGTCGATATCCTCAACTTCCCGTCTCGACGCGATCCCGAGCTCCCGGAAGACGGTCTGGACCGAGGAGTCCGCACTCTTGAGCACGGAACGAGCCTCGTCCCGGCTGCGAGATGCGAGGCCCTCGACCATGTCTCGACCTTCCTCAGCCGAGAGTTGACCGCGCCTCACGAACTCGTCCACGACCTTCTGGGCGCGATCCTTGGTAAGAGCAGCCGCCCCCAGACCGACCAACAGAGTCCTCTCTATAACATCGCGCAGGCCTGCCGCCTCTTGCGTCGGCGGTTCGGAGCGGCGATCGTCGTACTGGTCAGTCATGAAACCTCCCTCGTCTGAAGAATGCCATTAGCGATTCTTCCCGCCTCCAGCTCACCACAAAACAAGTCGCATATCGCGTCGCGGCCCGCGAAACGGGACGAATCAGACAGCTCTATCCGCCATCGCGCGTTTTCGATAGCGGGGTTCCCGCTCCTTCCAATAGGTGAGAAGCGGCGAAGCCACGAAGATAGAGGAGTACGCTCCCGAGGCGATGCCGATGAACAGTGCGAAAGCGAAGTCTTTGAGCGTCGATCCCCCGAAAAGCAGGATGGTCGCGATGGGGAGCAGGGTGGTCAAAGCCGTGTTCAAGGATCGGGCCAGCGTCTGTCTGATAGAGAGGTCGACCATGGAAGCGTAGGATTCCTTCTTCATGAAGGCCTGGTTCTCCCTGATCCGGTCGAAAACGATGATCGTGTCGTTCACCGAGTATCCCACGATGGTCAGGATGGCCGCGACGGTGGCGGTGGTGACGAGACGTCCGGTCACCGCGTACACACCTAGGGTGAGAGCCACGTCATGCACCAGCGCGACGATAGCGGGAAAAGCGAACTTGTACTCGAACCGCCACGTGATGTACAGGATGATGACGGCAACGGACACCAGGATGGCGATGAGAGCCTTCTGCCCGGTTTCGGCGCCGAAACTGGCGCCGACCCGCTCAGTCCCGGCGGCCGATGGCTCCGCCCCATATTTCTCGCCGAGCGCGGCAATGATCGCCGCCTCCTGCTGATCGGAAAGCTCCGAAGCAGTGATGACGAAACCTCTGTCGCCCACCGGTTGCACGACGCTGTCGCCCACCCCGGCTTTCGACACGATGGCCCTGACGTCGGCGGTGGGCGCATCTTGTTTCAGTTGCACCTCGAGACGAACACCGCCGTTGAACTCGATGCCCAATCGGAGGCCGAGAATCAGTATCGCCCCCAAGGCGAACACAGTCACCCCGCCGAGCAATATCACCGACCACCGCTTGTACTTCATGAAGGGGTATATGGTCATCTAATGCTCCGTTTCAACGCGCAGGCCCGTGAGCTTGGAATTCTTGAACATCTTGAGACCCGCGAGGAGGGCGAGGAGGGAGCGGGTGACCACTATGGCTGTGAACATGGAAAGCACTACCCCTATCCCGAGCGTCAGGGCGAAACCGCGCACACCCCCGCTCGCCGCCCAAAAGAGAACGATCGCGGTTATCAGGGTAGTGACGTTGGCGTCGAAGATCGCACTCAGGGCTTTCTTGAATCCGGATTCCACACCGGTCCGGACGCTCTTCCCAGCGTGCACCTCCTCACGGATGCGCGCAAAGATGATCACGTTGGCGTCGACGGCCATCCCCAGGGTGAGGATCATTCCCGCGATACCGGGCAACGTGAGCGTTGCATGTATGGAGTTCAGTATGCCCCAGAAGAGCACCCCGTAGACGAGCAGGGCGATGTCGGCGACGAGTCCCAGAAGGCGGTAGTAGACCAGCATGAAGAGCGCGACTAAGACCAGGCCGATGACCCCTGCCCACAGCGCCTGGGTGAGCGAGGCCTTGCCCAGAGTGGCGCCGATGGAACGCTCGTCTATCACTTCGAGCTCGATGGGCAGGGCGCCGGTCTGCAATACGAGCACGAGATTCTTCGCTTCGTCCAGAGAGAAGCGTCCCGTGATCTCCGCGCGCCCTCCGTCGATGCGCTCCGAGACCCGAGGAGCGGACTGCACCACTCCATCGAGGACTATGGCAAGCAACTGGTCCTGCCCGGTGACTTGGGCGCGCTGCGCCAGCTTCTCGGTGATATCGGCGAACGCCTTCGCTCCGTCC
>JBBRDB010000004.1:0-40383 GCA_038204345.1 Thermoleophilia bacterium
GCCACCAAGATCTTCCGGCTGCACAGCTCCACCCAAGCTTCGGCCGGGAGATCCCATGCCCAAGCCGCCGTGTCGGTGTTGCCGCGGACCGCGGTCACCGGAGCCAGGGCCGCCAACTCGCGCAGCACCTCGGGTCCGCCCACGTCGCCGGCGTGGATGATGTGGTCGACTCCGGCAAAGGCCGAGAGTACTTTCTGATCCAGGAGCCCGTGTGTGTCGGAGAGTACTCCGACCAGACACCCGCTCTTCTCGAGTTCCATCAGCTGATACTACCATCGACATTGTTTCTACCTGCGCGGTCCGTGGGGATATTCGAGCTGCACGCGCAACGCGGGCGCGCCGGAAGCGCCTGCTGCCGGGGGGCCTCTTCACGGGTTTTCCGTCCGACGAGTTGGGAGAACGAACGTGGGTGAACATCCGGGTCGAGAATTCCAGCGGGCCACTAAGTACACACCGGCAACTGTGGGGGGACACCGACTGGATTGGGACTCGAAACCGCCTAGCATCAAGTCCTATCCGGGTGCCGCGACAGTGCACCTCCCCGATCCAGACCCTCGACGTCAGGCACCGCCGCTCTGGGACACCATCCTCCGGCGCCGCAGCGTGCGCTCTTTCTCCAACGAAGCGATCTCGCTCGATGAGCTTTCGCACCTCCTCTGGGCCTCCGCGGGCATCACCCGCATCGCGCCCAATCATCTGTACCGGGCCGCCCCGTCCGCCGGGGGACTGAACCCGATCGAAACGTACGTCGCCGTCAGGGACGTCCAAGGGGTGCCCGCCGGCGTCTACCACTATCGGATAGCCGCAGCGGAGGCCCAAAGTGGAGAGGAACACCTCGACCCATCGGGAGGACATGCTCTCGAGCTCGTCCGCGAAGGAGACGTATCCCAACGCCTGGCTCAAGGTGCTCTGCAGCAGGCTCTGGTTGGGCGCGCGCCGGCCGTGTTCGTATGGACCGCGGTGTTCGAACGCAGCCGGTGGAAGTACCGAGAACGGGCCTATCGCTACGTCTACCTCGACGCGGGCCACATGGCCGCCCAGCTGTCTCTGGCCGCCGTGGCCCTCGGTCTGGGAAGCTGTCAGATCGGCGCCTTCTTCGATTCCGAGATCGACGGGATCTTGGGCGTGGACGGCGAAGAGGAGGCTACCCTGTACATGACGGCCCTGGGACACCCCGCAAATCCCATCTCGTGAACGGCGCCGCGGCCGCACTCAGAAGCGGCGCGGCCCACTCAGAGGCGACGCGGCCGCACTCAGAGGCGACGCGAACGGGTGCCTGGAGCGGCTGGTAACGGGCCAGACTGCGTGGCAGCCCGGGAGCTACTCCTCCCGGCTCGCCTTGACGGCGTGACCGCCGAACTGATTGCGCATGGCAGCCAACAGCTTGGCGGCATAGCTCTCGTCCTGACGGCTCACGAGCCTCATCAGCAGAGACAGGGTGATCACCGGCGCGGGGACGTCCTGGTCGATCGCCTCCGCTACCGTCCATCGACCTTCGCCCGAATCGGCCACCCAACCCTCTATCGCGGACAGCTCCTGATCTTCCGCCAGCGCCGCCGCCGTGAGATCGAGCAGCCAGGAACGGACCACGCTGCCGTAGCGCCAGATCTCGGCGACCTGGTGCAGGTCCAATCCGAACTCCTCTTTGGCGCGGAGGATCTCGAACCCCTCGGCGTAGGCCTGCATCAGGCCGTACTCGATGCCGTTGTGCACCATCTTCACGAAGTGTCCGGCACCCGCGGGGCCCACGTGCCCCCAACCCTGGTCGCGCGCCGGGGCGAGGGTCTCGAGGGCGGGACGCACCAGGGCTACCGCCTCCTCCGTCCCCCCCACCATGAGACTGTAACCCTCTGTCCTGCCCCAGATACCGCCGCTCGTCCCGGCGTCCACGAATCCGAGTCCCCGCTGCGACATGGCGGCGGCCCGCCTCGCTGAATCCTTGTAGTTGGAATTGCCGCCGTCGACGATCACGTCGCCCCGGGCGAGCAGATCGGCGACCTCGAGCACTATCTTCTCCGTGGGATCTCCGGCCGGGACCATGATCCACACCACGCGGGGCGAAGTCAGGAGATCCACCAACTCAGTCAGATCGCGCGCCGGCACCGCCCCTTCGTCTGCGAGTCTTGCCACCGGCTCCGGGGAGCGGTTGGCCACCACCACACGATGACCCCCTTCGAGTAGTCGCCGGGCCATATTCGCCCCCATCTTGCCCAAACCAAAAACGCCTATGTCCATGAGAAGGTCTCCTTGGATCGAGGATAACCGGCCGAGACCGGTACCCAGCCTCAGGTGCGTCGGGCGTCCAGCATCTCGAGGAAGCTCTCCAGCTGACTCCAGGCCCGGCCACGGTCGAGAAGTGTGGGATCGTTGTGGTCTCCCTCCAGCAGCAGACCGGGGACGCCGAGATCCTCCTGCAGCCTCTTGCGCAGCTCTACCTGCACCAGGCTGAACGGCTTGCAGCTGCGGTCGGAGTGGAACACGATGCCGTCGACGTCGTAGAGCCGCACCAATTCTGCCAGCAGATCGTAGCGCCTCCCGATCTGGACGTTCAGGAACCCAGCCCCCATGTAGGCGGCAAAGGAACGAACGGGATCGGCTTCGTCGATCGGCCCCATGTAGCGGGGCCCCCACGCCTGGGTGTAGGTGTCGATCACAAAGTTCACCCCTCGACCGGCCAGGTCCTCGAAGAGCTTCAGGTCGAACCACGGGGGGAGGTTGTCCCAGAGAAGGCGGTAGCGCTCACCCTCCACCGCGGCGAACCCCTCGTCCACACGCTGTTTGATCTCATCGCGCAGCGCCCGGAGGTGGGTCACATACTGAGGGGTGCCCCGGAGCGCGACCATGGGGAACATGTGGGTGAAGATGTCGGCCGCCGTGATCGGGCAGGGTCGGGCGCGGCGCAGGTCGAGGACCTCCGACCAAAGCACCTTACCCTCGTTCGAGAGCCGCACCACTTCTCTGAGCCGCTCCATGTCTAGCGTGCGGCCGGTCTGCTCTTCGATCCACGCCACCATGCGCCGCACTTCCGACTCCACGTAGTCGAGGTTGATGCCCTCGGACTGCTCCCGCACCAGCGGCGTGTCGACGACGAAGGTAGGCACATCCCAGTGACGTTGCACCGCCCGCCACCAGACCATGATCATGATGCATGAGTTCATGGAACTCACCTGGAGCGTGGGCTTGGGGAGTTCGCCGTAGGGCCCCTCACCCGAGAACACCGTGCCGAGAGTTGCCCGCACGTACGAGCACAGGTCGGCGCTGAAGCCGTGGGCTTCGGCGACCGCCGAGAGCTGAGGCGTGATCTTGAGCGCCCCGCAAGCGGCGCCGTAGTTCTCCGGATAGAACGGAAAGATGTCCATGGCGTAGAAGAACTCGCACGGCACCCCCACATTGAGCCAGGCACTCGGGCGTCCTTCGTCCGCAGCGCGGAAGAGTTCCTCGTAGTAGCCCTTGATCAGGGAGCGTAGGCTCCTGGTAGCTTCCAGTCTCTTCGTGAGCGGTCGATCGATCCCGGTGCTCACGAAAGCTCCCCCCCCAGTTCGAACTGCTCGCGGAAGGCTTCGAGTCGCGTGCTCAGGGCACCCGATCCTTCTCCTTTCTGGTCGCCCTCCACCATCACCACAGGAATGCCCTCCCGTTCCAGCCGATCTCGGAGAAAAGGCCACTCGACCTGCTCGGAATCACAGTACTTGGTTAGATAGAACACCACGCCCTCCGCCCGGCTCGCGCGCACCATGCTCACCAGGTGATCCGCCCGGGGCCACGATGGTTCTTTCACAGAACAGGGGGGCCTGCTCAGGTACGCGTAGGCAAGAGCCTCCCAAGGGTCGGTGAACGTCCCCGCGCTCTTCTCCTCGTCCCCCACCTGCGCGCCCGCGGCGCCGGTAGCAAGCGACGCGCCCACTCGGACTCCATACCAGCGGGAACCCGAAGACAGATCGTCGGCCGCCACGTAGAGGCCGGCCGCCTCGATGGCGGTGGCGAGCGCGATGTTGTCGAAGGTGGTGCCCGAGAGGACCACCGGCACCGCGTCTCCAGGCTCGCCTGCCGGAGGGTGCTCGAGTAGAGTCGAGAGCGTCGCGGTGAAGTCGTCGGGCAGCATAGTGGTGGCTGCCACCAGCACAGCGAGGTAGTCGGCCCCCGAAAGTGGTAGCTCTCGCGAAGCCCGACGCGCGGCCAGTTCGGCCACCAGTGCCCGCTTGCGGTCGCACGCCACTATGGAATCAAGCAGCGTGCGCTCGTCGAGAGGAGCGTCCAACGCCCGCGCCATGCGGTCCGAGACCTCCTGCAGTTCCTTCGCCAGGTAGGTGACCGCTCCCGGCGTGTCAACGACCGTTGGATAGCGGACCAGATCCACGAACGGCGAGAGCTTCTCCGAATCCCACACCGCGAACACTCCTCGGAGAGAGTCGCAGTAGCGGGTGAACAGCACTCCATCGAGCAGGGCAAGGTCGCCACGAAGGGACTGCTCCAGGAGGTCACGCGCCGCCGGACAGGCGTAACCCTGTATGAATTCACTGGAACGCACGTCCTCGCGGCCGCTCACGGTGATCCGATAGGGGGCGAGCCCGTGCGCCATGATCAGCTCTTCGGGTAGGTAGCTGTCGAAGTACCCCACCGCCATGAGGCCGGTGCGTTCCTTGATGGCGGCCAGCTCGGCAAGAGGATCGGAGCCCACGCCGCGCAGACGCTCGAGCGCGGCGGCGCCGGAAGAGCTGTGCGCGGAACCCATGGACCCCACGCGCGCCGCGGCTGGAGTCTCGTGATCCCCCCTGATCACTCCGACCCCTCGGACATCTTGCGCAACTCGGTCTTCAAGATCTTGCCGGTGGGGCTCTTGGGCAGGAACTCCATGAATTCCACGATTTTGGGCGCCTTGTAGCTTGAGAGGCGTTCCTTGCAGAAGACCACCACATCGTCGGAATGCAGCGTCGCACCAGGACGCAAAACGATGCAGGCCTTCACGTTCTCGCCGTAGACCGGGTCGGCAACACCGATCACCGCGCATTCCTCGATCGCGGCGTGCGTGTAGAGCACCTCCTCCACCTCGCGCGGCCAGATCTTGAGGCCGGCTGAGTTGACCATGTCCTTGATACGGTCTACAAGGGTGAGGTAGCCCTCTTCGTCGAGGACGCCGACGTCGCCCGTCCGCAGCCAGCCGTTGACTAGAGACTCCGCCGTCGCCACCGGGTTGTTGTAGTAGCCCTTCATGACGTTGGGACCCTTGATCACGATCTCGCCCGTGGAGCCGACCGGGAGGACGTTACCGTCCGCATCCCAGATCTGCACCTCGACGTTCATGATGGGGGTGCCGACGGTCCCCGCCTTGTGCCGCACTGTGTGGTTGTACACGGCGGACGGCGTGGATTCGGTAAGCCCGTATCCCTCGTTGATCTTGAGGCCGAATCGTTCGTACCACTGGCGAGCGATTTCTTGAGGCATGGTCGACGCCGCCGAGAAACAGTAGTTCACGTGCCGGAAGGCCTCGTCCGCTTCGGGCATGCCCAACACCAGGATGTAGATGGTAGGCACCGCGTGCCACCGCGTGACTTTCTGCTCGGCCATGACCCGCAGCACGTTCTCGGCCTCGAATTTGGGAACGATGACGAGTGTGGCACCTGCTCGGACGGTGCTATTGAAGATGAAGTTCTGCGCGAAGGAATGGTACATCGGGAGGAAACACACGATCCGATCGTCTCGGCTCACTCCGGCCTCGTACATGGTGGAAAACGTGTTGGAGACTACGTTGCCGTGTGTGAGCACCACCCCCTTGGGCTTTCCGGTGGTGCCCGACGTGTAGATGATCTCGGCGCCGTCTTCGCGGTCGGTGTAGACGGTGGAGAAGGTCTCCTCGCGCCCGTCCAACAGAGCCCAGAAGCTGTGATCGACTCCAGGAGGAGAACCTGGGACATCCGCGCCGCCGTCGGTGCCCGACGGCATCACGGCGATGACCTGCTCAACGAGCGCCATGTCGCTGCGCTCGGGAAGCTCCGCCACGTAGTCAAGACCGACGATCACGGTCCTGGCTTCGCTGTTGTTGGCCAAGTACTCCACCTCTCCCCTGCGTGACATGGAGGAGATGGAGACCACGATCGCGCCCACCTTCAAGATGCCGTAGAAGGCTATGGCGAACTCGGCGCTGTTACCCATGAACAGGCAGACTCGATCGCCCTTCTCGACCCCGAGATCGGTGAGAGCGTGGGCGAGACGGTTGGCATCCCGCTGATACTGTCCGTAGGTCCACCGACGGGGACCATCGACAAGCGCTTCGTGGTCGGGAAAGAAGAGCGCGTTACGATCGAGGGCATCGGCGATGTTCACTCCTGGGTGCTCCTATTCTGGTCGTCCGCAATCGCGGCTGCGCGGGCATCACGCTCGAACAGCATGCGCTGCTCTAACGCCTGTATCAGGATACCAATCATCCAGTTGAGCGGGGTGTCAACGCCGTACACCTCGCCGCGCTCCACCACCGCCAGGTTCAGCGTATCGATCTCAGTGCGCCGGCCCGCCTCCACATCCTGGAGCATGGAGATCTTGTTGTCTCCCACCCCGCTGAGAGCCTTGATGGCGAAATCGCCGGCGATCTCGAGCTCAGCAAATTCGAAGCCCTGGGCCCGCGCCACTTCTGCGGTCTCCTCGGCAAGCGCGCGGATGAGTTCGTTGGTGGGCTCGAACTCCACCAACTGACGTCCCGTGAACCCCGTCAAGGCGGCCACAGCGTTGCAGGAGACGTTGGCCAGCAGCTTGCGCCAGATAGGGATACGCACATCCCCTGCGATGCGGTTGGTCGGGATGCCGGCCGCCGTGAAAGCGTCGATCACGCGCTGCAGACCGGCGTCCTCGGCCCCATCGTAACGGCCGATGCTGATGCCGCCCAGACCACCGTTGTACTTGATGACGTTCGGCCCTAGAGGCATCGCGCTGTGGGCTGTGACACCCCCCACAACGATGGCTTCGCCCAGGACCTCCGCGATGCGCTGCAGGTTCTTCAACCCATTCTGGAGTGACAGCACGTAGGTGCCCGGGCGCACCAAGGGGCGGGCGGTCTCGGCGGCCGCAGACGTCTGATAACCCTTCACCGAGATCTGGACCAGATCGACCGTGCCCACCTCGCTCGGGTCGGTCGTGGCCTTCATGCGTCGCGACCGCTCCTCGCCGTCGGGCATGATGACGGTGAGACCCTCGTCGCGCAAGAGAGCCACCTTGGCCGCGTCCACATCCACCAAGGTCACGTCGTAGCCGGCCTCAGCCAGGAGGAACCCCAGAGTCCCTCCGACGGCTCCAGCTCCCACGATCCCTATCTTCAGGTCCACCGCGACCTCCCCTCGTGACGCTTGCTGAGACCTTCTAGCGTTCTTTCCACTCGGGGGCCCGTCGTTCGATGAAGGCCTTCAGACCTTCGTTGGCGTCTTCCGTGACCATGAGTTCGTCAACGTAGATGGCATCGGCCAGCTCCAGGGACTCGGTCGCCGGCTTGCCCAATCCCGCCAAGATGGCTTTCTTAGTCAAGCTCATGACCAGTCCGCTGTTCTTGGCCAGTTTGGACAGGAAACGTTCCGACTTCTCCTCGAAATCGGCTTCGGGGATCACCCGACTGACGAGGCCCATGCGCAGGGCGTCCGCGGCCGAATACGTGTCGCCGGACAGCAGCAGCTCGGATGCCGCCTTAGGCCCGAGCATATCCGGGAAGAGAGCGACACCTAGGATCGGGAAAACGCCCACCTTGATCTCCGGCTGGCCGAAGGTCGCTTCCTCCGATGCGACGGCCATGTCGCAGCAGGCCACGAGTTCCGCGCCGCCCCCGAGCGCCATGCGCTTCACCAAAGCCACAGTGGGCTTGGGTGAGCGGTATAGTCCCATGCAGAGTTCGTCGAAGATGTCGAGCATGTGGCGCATGTTCTCAGGCGTGTGGTCGGCTACATCGACGCCCGCCGAGAAAGCGCGGTCGCCTGTGGCCTGAACGACGATCACTTTCACGCTCGGATCCGCTTCGAGCGATCGGAACTCCTCGACCGCAGCTTCCATCACCGGGATGGTGAGCACGTTGACCGGCGGATTGTCGAGAATCAGGCGGCCGATGCCTCCAGAAACGCTGGAATCTATGCCGTTACTCATCGATGGTCCCCTTTCGTTGGTCTTTGACCGTCCGTGGTCGCGAGCGACCATTCAGAACCCCAGAATCTCTCTCAGTTCCACAGCCTTCCGCCGGCTTACCGGCACCCGGCTGGCTCTACGATCTTTCATCACGAGTTCGTAGGTGCGATTGTCGCGCGGCACGACCTCTCTGATCTTCCTCAGGTTCACGAGGTAGCCCCGGTGAGCGCGGAAGAAATCGAGACCGGCAAGACTCTGCTCCATCTGATCCATGGATGAGGCCGTGGCCACCATCGCCGCATCGTCGGTAGCGACGTGGACCGTCTCGCCGTCGACGCGAAGGTAGACGATGTCTTCCACTCTGACCAGGATCATACGTGCGCCTTCTCGAGCGGTCACGTACTCGACGCGCTTACCTGCATATGCACGAGCCGCGCCCGTGGGTTCTGCGCCACCGGCCTCTCCGCGTGCGGAGGCAGAGGCGACGCCCACGGCCTCACCGCCCGCCTTGAGTTCCCGCGCACGGTTCACCGCCTTTTGAAGCCGCTTCTTGCTCACGGGCTTCAACAGGTAGTCGGCCGCGCCGAGTTCGAAGGCTCGGGCGGCGTACTCGTCGTAGGCCGTGGTGAATACCACGAAGGGTTTTTTCGGAAGGGCCAGGAAGATCTCCGCTGCGCTCATCCCGTCCATACCGGGCATGCGGATGTCCACGAAGACAAGATCGTGCTCCACGGCGAGGAGGAGTTTCTCGGCTTCGACCGCCGTAGATGCCTCTCCCACCAGTTCGACATCTTGGATGTCCCCGAGGAGGTCGCGCAGGTGCGAGCGTGCGCGCGGTTCGTCGTCCACGATGAGGGCCCGGAGTATCACCTCACCGTACCCCGGCTTTCGAGCAAGTCGGCTTCCCTCTTCTCCTCGATCAAGGAGAACACCGCAGGGGAGATGCGTCGCGGCAGGTGCACCTCCACGACGGTGCCGCCTGTCTCCGGACTGCGCACGACCAATCCGTACTGAGGGCCGAAAAGACCGGCCAGCCGGCGCTGGACGTTGCGCATGCCTATCCCCCCGCCGTGCGGGAACGCGGCCGGGTCCATGCCCACGCCGTCATCCTCTACCGCCACCACCACCTCATCGTCGGCGATCCAGCTGCGGATGGACACGCGGGAGGAGCCCACCCGCCTGGTCACCCCGTGCGTGACCGCGTTCTCCACCAGAGGCTGGAGGATCAGAGGCGGCACCAGCGTCTCGAGCGCCTGTGGCTCGTGGAGCCGCTCGATGTGGAGGCGCGAGCCGAAGCGGTACTGTTCAAAACGCAGATAGCGGTCGACGAAATCGAGTTCCTCCCGGAGGCTGACAAACCCGTGGTGCTGCTTGAGGTTACGTCGGAAGAGGTCGGCGAACTCCACCAGCAGTTCCTCGGCCAGGAGTCCGTCATGCCTACAGTACGAGGCGATGGTGTTGAGCGTGTTGAAAAGGAAGTGCGGGCTGATCTGGGCCTGCAAGGCCTGAAGCTCCGCTTGAGTCGTGAGCTTCTTCTGGATGTCGATCTCCGCCAACTCCAACTCGATGGAGAGCATGTTGGCCAGGCCGGCGGCGAACTCGATCTCTTTCTGCGAGAACGGCTCGTCGACGGCATTGTAGAACTTGAGACAGCCGACGATCTGCAGGCGCGCCCGCAAGGGCACGACGATCGCGGCTCGGAGGGGGCAGGTCTCCAATGGGCAGCCGATGGACATCCGGCCGCGGACGGCCGTGACCTTGCCGTTGTTGAGCGTCTCGCGAGTGAGGTGGGTGAGGATGGGATGGCCGACCTTGTGGTGATCGGCTCCCTCGCCGACGAAGGCCAGGATCTTCTCCGAGTCGGATATAGCCGTGGCTGTGGGGCCCACGACCTCGTGGATGGCCTTTGCGGCCGCCGTGGCGCTACGGAAGCTAAGACCCTCGCGGAGGTGGGGAAGGGTAAGGTTGACGATCTCGAAGACCGCGTCCGAACTGATGTTCATAGATCCTCTTCAGACTGCGGCGACCCGGGCCTGCGGCGGGTGAAGATCACACCAACCGGACCTTCGGCGCCGGCGACACCGAAACAGCTCGTGCAGGCATCGGCAGCCGCCGATTCCACGACATCCTCTACGCGCACCTCGTATCCCAGGGAGCGGTAGAGCTCCGCGGTCTCCTCGAGACGGGCTCCGGCCGCGCTGAATCGCTCTTCCCAGCCCTCGCCCAGCAGCCTTTCACGCAAACCCGTGTTCATCCTCTAGGGCAGGTCGTCTTGGTCGTCATCGAACAGCCCTCCAAGCACATCATTCCCGCGGGGCATGCGGCCGTGTTCTCGGAGATGCCGCACGAGGTACTCGCTCTCGCGTTGAGTGTACATTGGTTCTACTTCGAAGTCGAAGGAGTGGATCTCGGCCCCGAACGCTCCACCTGCGGCGTCTTTGAGTCCCTGGGCCAGATCCGTGACACCTGATATCAGAAGACGTTCACCGGAGGGGGAATAGAGCCGGAACACCCCCGCTTTGGCGGGAACACCGGCCAACACCTCATCCCGGTACAGCAGCCGCTCCTCCGGGGGCAGCACGGGCATTCGCAGCGTGCTGCGCTCCTTGCGTTTCGTCAACCAAGCCGCTCCGCGACTCCCTTCAGCCGTGAGCGCACCGGAGGGACACGCCATGATGCACGCGCCACAGAAGGTGCAGCCCGAAGCGCGAAGGTCGGCTTCCTTGGGCACCGCGACCTGGCGACCGATATAGGAACTCGACTGCCGATCCGCCACGCCGCCATGCCGGCCTCCGGCGCTCTCGCCCCCGCCCTCGCCCCCGCCCCTGAGAGTCCAGGTCTCCACCAACTTCAGCGCCGAACCCCCCTCCTCCAGCGAGTCGCAGGCCGCCACGCAGCGGCCGCACCCTATGCAGAGGTCGAGGTGCCGACGCACGCTGTGGTCGACGACGGGCCCGCCCAGGGATCGGTGCATGAAGGCGGGCGCGGACTCAAGAACTCCCACGTACGAGGCCACCTTCGCGATCTCACAGCGCCCGAACTCATCGCAACACCGAGCCTCGGGGGGCTCGCCGTATGTACATTCATCGCGGCTGCACCCGTCTCGCTCGGGGCAGACGAGGCACACGTGCGGATGATCGCCCAGGATGGCCTTCATCGACCCGGCACGAAACCCCAGCGCCTCTTCGTCCCGCGTGTCGATGTGCATTCCCTGCGCGACCGTGACGGAGCAGGCCCGACGCGCAGCGACGCCGTCGACCTTGACGAAACAGAGCCCGCAATCACCCAGGGGTTCGAGACCGGGGTACGCACACAACCGGGGCACGTAGACCCCGGCACGATCGCAGGCGTCGAGGATGCTGGATCCGGACGGGACCTCGATCTCCTCGTGGTCGATGACTACGAGCACCATGATCGGATCTACTGCCGTGGCCGAGTCCATGCGCCCTCCCCCCGCCCTACCAGCTGTGCGTGACGGCCCCAGGGCGGCAGGCCGTCGTGCAGGGGAGTGCGCTGTATCCCCCGGCCGGTTTGCAGCAGCTGCAGCGTTCCTTCAGCATCTTACGAGCGCTTGCCACGATCACCGCGACCTCATCGTCGTAGTCGTCGATCTCGATCTGGAACAATGACTCAGGACAGGCCGCGACGCACCAGCGGCCTTCGCAGTCAACGCAGACATCAGTGTCGATGGTGATGTAGTACTCACCGGATCCGTCCCGGTAGCCGTAGTTGGCGATCATGACGCCGCCTCGGCCGCAGTCCTCTGTTCCTTCTTGAACAGCGCCTGGGCGAAGAGAGAAGCTCCTAAGGCACCGGCGATCTGCGGGTCGAAGTTGGTATCCTCGGGGAGGCGCAGGGCCGTGGCTTTGATCTTCCGCTCGATGCGCCTCACCACGCCTTCGTTCTTGGCGATGCCGCCGGTGATGAAGAGTTCCGGCTCCAGCCCGATGCGGTCTATAAGACTCGCGACCCGCTCGGCCATGGCCGAGCAGTAAGAGGCCAGCACCCGATTGACCGACCAACCGGCCTTGAGCAAGACGGTTGCCTCCGACTTGGCGAACACCGTGCAGACGTTGGATACCGGAGGGGGCTCCTCGTCGATCTCGAAAGACCGTCGGCCGATGTCCTCGATGGGCACCCCCAGCGCGTCGGCGATGACCTCCATGCCCCGGCCGGTGCCCGCGGCACATTTGTCGTTCATGATGAAGTTCTGGACCTTGCCCTTCTCGTCGCAACGGATCACCTTGCAGTCCTGGCCACCCATGTCGAGGATGGTGCGGACCGACGGCCCCGCCATCGCGTTGGCGCCCCGAGCGTGACAGGCGATCTCCGTGATAGCCCTATTGGCGAAGGGCACGTTCACTCGGCCGTAGCCCGTGCCTACCACGTAGCTGACGTCGTCAAGAGTCATCCCGGTACCCTCGAGGGCGCCTCCGAGCGCCTTCCTGGCGCTGTCGGGACTGTTGAAGCCGGTGCGCGTGGAGTGGTAGGCGTAGAGTCTACCGTCGAGAACCACGACGGCCTGGGAACTCACCGAGCCCACATCTATGCCGACAGTGACGACCCCGCCCTCCCGCCAGTCCAGTCCGGGTGCATGCCACACCTTCTCGCTCCAGCGCCAGAACTCCGTGCGCTCTTCGGTCATCTCCGTCAACCCTTCTCTAGGCCTCTTGCATGGCGGCTGATGCCTCAGCGGCTTTGTCCAAGGCGATCAGCGCCGCGCCGTGCGCGCCCAAGTACTCGGGGAAGGGCAGTACGTGAAGCTCACTGACACCCAGGGTGTCCTCGAGTGCTTTCACAAAGCCGAAGTTATGCGCGACGCCCCCCCCGATGACGACAGGCTCTTGGAGACCCGCGCGGCGCGCCATCGCCGAGACTCGGCCGGCCATGGCATCGTGCACCGCCCGTGCGATGTCCTTCTGCGGGGTGTTGGAGTGGATGAGGCTCACCACCTCGGACTCCGCGAAGACCGTGCATTGCGCGTTCATGGGGATGGCCTCCGTCGACTCCAGCGAGATCTCGCCGAACCTCTGTAGACTCACCTCCAGGGCGCGGCTCATGGCCTCGACGAATGCGCCGGCGCCGGCCGCGCACTTCTCGTTCACGGCGAAGTCGAGGACCCTGCCACCCTCCTCGATGCGGATGGCCCGCGCCTCCTCTGCGCCCACGTCGATGACTGTGCGCGCCTCGGGCATCAAAGCCGAGGCGCCGCGCGCATCCGCGGCCACTTCAGTGACCTGGTGCCGGGCGAAGGGTATGGCCTTGCGGCCCACCCCGGTCGCCACGATGAAGTCGATGTCCTCGACGGCGAGACCAAGTTCGGCGGCGGCGGCCTCGATGCCTTGGCGGGCGGAGGCTTCTTGGTCGAAGCCCGAGGCGACGGAGAACCGCGTCGCCACCTCGCCGTCCTTGACGACGACGACCTGGATGTTCTTGGATCCCACGTCGATGCCCGCGACGATCATCTTCAACCCCTTTGACGGTACCCGCCAAGATGGATTTGGTTGACCATTCAACCAATAGATAGTGTATAGGGCGATGCGCAATAGACCAAGGAGAGGCGGCTCCATGGTATTCTGGTGCCGATCGGGGGATGCCTCCAGGGTGGCGTGACCTGTTGCCCTGTCGAGACGCGGAGAGAGGGTGGGAACGCCGTGAAACACGGGACCAAGAGCCAGAACCTGGCCGCTCTGTTCCTTCTCGGCTGCCTTCTCTTCAACTATCCTATGCTGTCTTTGTTCAGCCGTTACGTCACGGTGCTGGATATCCCACTTCTCTACGTCTACCTCTTTACTGCATGGGCGGCGCTGATCGCTCTCATGGCGACTATAGTCGAGAGGTAGCTCCGGGGAGCAAAAAGGCACCCGGCCCATGCCGGGGATCGAGCCGGGGGGACAATAGTGCAGGGTTGGGTGATCGTACTCTCGGCGTCAGCCTACCTGGGCGTGCTGTTCGCCATCGCGTACTGGGGCGACAAGCGCGCCGACTCCGGCCGGAGCATCATCGCTAACCCCTACATCTACGCACTCTCCATGGCCGTGTACGCCACCACCTGGACCTTCTACGGCAGTGTCGGGCGCGCGGCGGGCAGCGGGGTCGGCTTCCTCCCCATCTACTTAGGCCCTACGCTCATGGCCGCTGTGTGGTGGTTCGTGCTCCGCAAGATAATCCGCATCAGCAAGACCTACCGGATCACATCCATCGCCGACTTCATCTCGTCACGCTACGGCAAGAGCCCCGGCCTCGGAGGACTCGTGACTATCATCGCCGTGGTCGGGATCGTCCCCTACATCTCGCTTCAGCTCAAAGCGATCTCGAGCAGCTTCATCATCCTCGAGCACTACCCGAGAATCACGTTGCCATCGTCCGAGAACGTGCCTTTCTTCTGGGGAGACACCACCTTCTACATCGCCATGCTCCTCGCCGCCTTCACCATCGTGTTCGGCACCCGTCACCTCGACGCATCCGAGCGCCACGAAGGAATGGTGGCCGCGATCGCCTTCGAGTCGCTGGTCAAGCTCCTCGCTTTTCTCGTGGTGGGGGCGTTCGTCACGTTCGGGCTCTACAACGGCTTCGGTGACATCTTCAGCCAGGCCATGGAGGTTCCCGACCTGCGGCCGATGCTCACCTTCGGGGACATCACCGGCACCTACGGCAGCTGGTTCTGGCTGATCTTCCTGTCCATGCTGGCCATCATGTTCCTCCCACGGCAGTTTCAGGTGTCGGTGGTGGAGAACGTGGACGAGAAGCACCTCAACAAGGCCATCTGGCTCTTTCCGCTCTACTTGCTGGCCATCAACATCTTCGTCCTGCCCATCGCTTTTGCCGGCCTGCTGACCTTTCGCGGCCAGAGCGTCGACGCAGATCTGTTCGTGCTCACCCTACCCCTGGCCAACCATCAGCCTCTGCTGGCCCTCCTGGTCTTCATCGGGGGTCTTTCCGCCGCCACCGGCATGGTGATCGTGGAGACGATCGCGCTCAGCACCATGGTGTGCAACGACCTCGTGATGCCTGTGTTGCTGCGCCTCAGGCGCCTCCAATTGACCACGCGGCCCGACCTCACCCGCTTGCTGCTCGGGATCCGACGCGGGGCCATCGTGCTCATACTGGTTCTCGGCTATCTCTACTTCAGAATAGCCGGGGAGGCCTACGCGCTGGTCTCCATCGGCCTGATCAGTTTTGCGGCCGTAGCCCAGTTCGGCCCCGCCATCCTCGGAGGCCTCTACTGGCGAGGCGGAACGCGGCTGGGGGCGCTCGCCGGTCTGAGTGCAGGCTTTCTCGTCTGGACCTATACCCTCCTCCTACCCTCGTTCGCTCGTTCGGGCTGGCTTCCGGTGACCTTCATGGAGAGTGGCCCCTTCGGCATCGAGTTCCTTCGCCCCTTGCAGCTCTTCGGACTCGAGGGTCTCGACCAGATCACCCACGCCATGATGTGGAGCATGCTGGCCAACGTCGGGCTGTATGTGGGTCTCTCGCTGCGGGGCCACGGGAGCGCCACGGAGCACAGCCAAGCCAGCCTCTTCGTCGACATCTTCCGCCGCACCGGCGAAGAACAGCGGGCTCGGTTCTGGAGGGGCAAGGCGACCGTCCCCGACCTGCAACGCTTGGTCTCCCGTTTCCTCGGCCCGGCCCGCACGCGAGAGGCGTTCGCCGACTATCAGCGTCGCCGACAGGTGCCGCGAGGGGCCGAGAACGAGGCCGACGCCGATTTTGTGCAGTTCGCCGAAACCGTTCTGGCGGGGACCATCGGCGCGGCGTCCGCGCGCATCATGGTGGCTTCTGCGACCAAGGAGGAGGCCCTTGACCTCGACGAGGTCATGACCATGCTGGACGACGCCTCACAGGTCATCGAATACAGCCACGAGCTGGAGCGCAAGTCTCGGCAGCTCGAGGCCGCGACCACCGAGTTGCGCGCGGCGAACGAGCGTCTGCAGGAGCTCGACCGGCTCAAGGACGACTTCGTCTCCACCATCTCGCACGAACTGCGTACGCCTCTCACCTCCATCCGGGCCTTCTCCGAGATCCTCCACGACCATGCCGAGCTAGGGGTCGAGCAGCGCTCCGCCTACTTGGACATCATCGTGAAGGAGAGCGAGCGGCTCACGCGATTGATCAACCAGGTGCTCGATCTTGCCAAGATCGAGTCGGGCACGGCCGATTGGGAGGTCCACGAGGTGGACCTGCGGGCGGCCGTGGGAGACGCGCTCGCCGCCACGAGCCACCTCTTGGCCGAACGGCCGACCGTGTTGGATCTGGACCTGCCGGCGGATCCCCTGCTGGTGCTCGCCGACCGGGACCGGGTGATCCAAGTCACGATCAACCTGCTCTCGAACGCAGTCAAATTCTGCGACCCGCTGGACCCCCGGGTAAGCGTCCGGGTCGGTACGCACGCGGGCATGGCCCGCGTAGACGTACGAGATAACGGCCCCGGCGTCAGTCCGGAAGGCCAACAGGTGATCTTCGACAAATTCCGGCAGGCGGGGGACACTCTCACCGGGAAACCGCAAGGGACCGGACTCGGATTGCCCATCAGCCGGCAGATCATCTCGCACCTCGGAGGCGAGATCTGGGTAGAGAGCGTACCGGGTCAGGGTTCCGTGTTCAGCTTCACGCTCCCCCTCGCTCCTGATGAGACAGCACCCGACGCCGGCCGCGACGGACATCTGGGAGTAGACGAAGCTCAGCCGCCGCCCGAGCTAAAGGCGGAGTGAACGGTCAACGCGACATGAGAAACGGCATAGATGGAGAAGCCATGACCAAGAAGGTACTTATCGCCGACGACGAACCGAACATCGTCACCTCCCTGGAGTTCCTCCTGGAGCACAACGGCTACGACGTGCGCGTTGCCCATGACGGCCAGGAAGTGCTCGATCAGTTACCGGAATACCAGCCCGACCTCATACTTCTGGATGTCATGATGCCCGTCCGCAACGGTTTCGAGATCTGCCAGACGATCAGGGCGAACCCTGAATGGCGAGACATGAAGATCGTGATGCTGACGGCGAAAGGCCGCGATATCGAGGCGACGAAGGGGCTGGCTCTAGGAGCGGACGCCTACGTCACCAAGCCTTTCTCCACCAAAGACCTGGTGGAGCGTGTGAAAGAACTGCTGGACGACGCCGCGTGAGGCACGCCCGCCGAACTCTGATCACCCTGGCCCTCGCCGTAGCGGGCGCCGTCGTTTTCCTGGGCGGAGCGGTCGCCGTCTTCTACGCGGCCCTATCTCCCACCGACCGAGAAGCCGTAAGTTCGATCGCGGCCCGCAAGGGCGTCATACTGGCCATGCTCGCTCTCCTCATGGTGCTCTCGCTCGGCGTGCTCATTGAACTGCTGCTCCGCAGGTACGTGATCGCAGCGCGTGCGCTGGTGGAGGAGGCCGACATCATGTTGGGCCCGAACCCGAGCCGGCGGGTGCACCCGGCCGGCACGCCGGAACTTCGGGCGCTGGCGGAAACGGTGAACCGCTTTGCCGAGCGCCACCAAGAACTGCAGGAAGCAGTCGCCGAGCGGATCAAGAAGGCCCAAGCTGACGTGGAGGAGGAGAAGAACCGCCTGGCCGCCCTCATGTCGGAGCTCGCCCAGGGCGTAGTCGTGTGCAACACAGAGGGTCGTATCCTGCTCTACAACTCCCGAGCCAAGCACCTCCTCTCAGAAGCATCTCTCGGCGGCGGGGGTGGGGGGGCGGCCGGCGCCGGGGGCTCGACCGAAAGGAGCGGAGCGCAGGCCTCCAATGAAGACGAACCCGTGCGGTCCCCACTCGCAGGCGGCCTTGTCGGTCTGGGGCGCTCCATATTCGGAGTCATCGACCGCGGCCTCATCCTGCACGGCCTCGAGAACCTTGAGCACCTGCTCCAGGAACGGGAGACGACGCTCATCTCGCAGTTCGTCACCACCGCCCCCGGCGACCACCTCTTACGCATCCAGATGGCTCCGGTCTTGGTCCGCGAGCACGTCGTCACCGGATACGTGCTGACTCTGGAGGACATGACCAGGGCCATCGAGTTCGGCGGACGACGCGACGCCCTGCTCCAGTCGCTCATGGAGACGACTCGCTCCTCCCTCGCAAGTATCCGCGCGGCCATCGAGAACATCCTGGAATTCCCTGACATGTCCGTCGAGCGGCGAACCCGGTTCAGTAGCATAATCCGCGACGAAGCCGTGGCGCTGAGCGGCCGGCTGGATGCGGGAGCTGCGGAGTTCTCTGAGCACGTGCGCGCCCAATGGCCTCTGGAGGACATGAGGGCCCGCGATCTGATCTCGCTCATCAGACGGCGGATCGAGAGCGCCCACGCCATACGCACGCGCGCCGACGAGGTGGACGATGCTCTGTGGTTGAAGATCGACAGCTACTCCGTTGCGCGTGCGCTCAGCTACCTGGCCAGTCGCCTGAGCGAGGAGTGCGGCGTGACCGAAGTCGGGCTGCGCCTCGGGCCGGGGCCTCGGCTGGCACACCTGGACATGACGTGGGCGGGCATGAATCCACGAGTTGAGACCATGCAGCGCTGGGAGAGCGAACCGGTGAGTCTCGGGGAGGGTACCAACCCCTACTCACTGCGAGAAGTAGCAGAGCGCCACGGCGGTGACGTGTGGCACCAGGTGGACCCGAGCGACGGGACCGCCTACGTGCGCCTGCTCCTGCCTGTCACGAAACCCGACCCCGGCTGGGACCTGCGGGTGGTGCGCGAGAGCCGGCCCGAATACTACGACTTCGATCTCTTCCACCAGCCGGGACAGACCCCGCAACTCGATGAGGTACCGTTGCGGCGGCTGACGTACACCGTGTTCGATACGGAGACCACGGGCCTCCACCCATCCAGCGGAGACGAGATCATCTCGATCGGCGCCATACGGATCGTCAACGGGAGGCTGCTCCAGTCGGAAGTCTTCGATCGGCTGGTCGACCCCCGCCGACCGATCTCTCCCACCTCCATTGACATCACCGGCATCTCGCCCGACATGCTGGTCGGTCAGCCGAGCATCGACGTCGTGCTACCTCAATTCCATCGTTTCGCCGAAGAGACCGTTCTCGTCGCACACAACGCGGCCTTCGACATGCGCTTTCTCCAGTTGAAGGAGGAGCGGACCGGGGTCCGCTTCATCAACCCTCTTCTGGACACACTCCTTCTTTCGGCCGTGATCCACCCCAACCAAGAGGTCCACCGGCTTGAGATGATAGCGGAACGCCTCGGCGTGAGCCTCGTGGGGCGCCATACGGCCCTCGGTGACGCCATCCTTACCGGTGAGGCCTTCCTCAAGATGGTCCCCCTCCTCGCCGACAAGGGCATCCACACACTCCGGCAGGCAAGAGAGGCGGCCGAGAAGACCTACTACGCTCGGGTCGTCTACTGAGAGCACCGAGCTACGCCGCATACACGGCGCGCACGCGACCGCCGGCGGATCACGCGGCTCATCTCAGACTCCGACTCCCCCATGCGCCCCGTGATATTCTGGAATTATCTGGTCGACCAACCAACCGAGACCCGAGGCACGAGAGTATGGCACGACCCCGTAGTAAGGAAGACGTTCGGCGCGACGAGATCGTCGATGCCACCCTGCGTTTGGTGCTGGACTTGGGCTACAACCAGGTGACGCTCGCCGACATCGCCGGGCGGGTGGGTGTGAGTAAGGGGCTCATCTCCTACTACTTCCCCCGCAAGGAAGATGTGTTCCTTGCCGTCCTCGACATGATCGTCGAGCGCCTATCGGCCGACTTCGAAGGCTTCTGCCGGGCCGACGCCTCGCCGCCGGATAAGATCATGATGATCTTCAACAACCTCTTCGGAAACGAGAAGCGCGCCCGGCGCTACTACACCGTTGTGATCGACTACATGGCACAGGCCATCCGTACGCCGCAGGTGCAGGAGTACACGCAGGATATCTACAACTCCTACCGCACGTATATGGAACGGATCGTGGAAGACGGCGTGCGCAACGGTGATTTCCGCGCGGTGGACGTGCAACGGGCGACGTCGATGGTTCTTGGTCTCATGGAGGGGCTCGTGCTGCAGTGGTTCTTCGATCGGAACGGGTTCGACCTCGAGGCGGCCTACGACATGTGCGTGGACCTCATGAACGAACTCCTCATGCCTGAAGGCGTGCGCGTGGACGGTAGGCCGAGCTTCATGCCGCAGATGTCGGCTTCCATCGCCGAGGACTGACCGGCCGCCCCGGGTCTCTCCCGTTCTCCGAAGCGGCCCGCAAGCCTGAGAGCACCCCTTACCGACATCTGATCGCCGGCGACGGACCTCGGCTCAGCCCGAGTAGGCCCGATCCAGTAACTCAGCGATGTCCAGCACCTCGGCCCGACCCTCTATCCCCGGCCGTTTCAGCCCGGTATCGAACATGATCTTGCAGTAGGGGCAGGCCGTGGCCACGATTTCCGCCTTCGTCTCGAGCGCCTGATCGGTGCGCAGGAACTCGATGGGCTCGCCGATCTTCACTTCCATCCACATGTGCCCGCCGCCGCCGCCGCAGCAGAAGCCGTTCTCCCGCCGCTTGTCCATCTCCACGAGGGGCTGGTCTCCCACCGAGGCGACGACCTCGCGGGGAGCATCGTAGACCCCGTTGTAGCGGCCGAGGTAGCAGGAGTCATGGTAGGTCGTCAGCGGGCCCGAGCCGACCGGGACCGGAAGGCGGCCGTCACGCAGCAGTTCCAGCAGCAGCTCAGAGTGGTGCACCACCTCGAAGTCGGCGCCGAGCTGCGGGTAGTCGTTGCGCAGTGTGTTCAGACAGTGCGGACACGCGGTGACGATCCGCCGGAAGCGATACTGCTGGATGGTCTCCTTGAGCGTGGTGCCGCCCACCTGGAAGAGCATCTCCTCACCCATGCGGCGGGCCGCTTCGCAGTTGCACGTCTCTTCCTCGCCGAGTACGGCGAAGGAGACACCCGCCTTCCACAGGAGCCGGACCAGGGAGCGGGTGATGCTCTGAGCTCGAGGATCGTAGCTGCCCGCGCAGCCGACGAAGAAGAGGTAGTCCACCTCTTGGGGCTCTTCGCCTTCGCCGAGCAGATCCGGATCCTGGAGCAGAGCCATCACCGGCACTTCCACCTCGGAACCCTCGGCCCACGCCATCCTGTCTTCCTGTTTGAGCAACCACGGATTACCACGCATGGCCATGGATTCAAGAGCCTTCGCCGCCGAACCGGAAAGGCGCCCCTCGTTGGTGAGGTAGCGGCGCATCTCGAGGATCTTGTCCAGCGGGTCGATGGCCACGGGGCAGGCATCCACGCACGCCCGGCAGGTCGTACAGCTCCACGCCTCCGTGTCCTCGATGACGTCGTAGAGGTCCGGTAGGTCCGGCGAGGGGTCGGGGTCGTCGTTGAGACGGGCGCGCATCACCCACTGCGACTTCAGTACGATCTGCTTGGGATTGAGGGGTCGGCCTGCGGCGAACGCCGGGCAGGCGTCTTCGCACCGGCCGCAGCGCGTGCAGGCATCGAAGTCCTCGAGGTGGGTCCACGAGAAGTCGGTGACGGTGCCCGCTCCGATGCGCTCCCGCTCTTCCACGTCGGGCACGAAGGTCATGGAGCCTTTGGGGCGGCGGTCGCGCAGCAAGATGTTCGCGGGGCTGGTGAGCGTGTGCAGGAACTTCGTATATGTGATCAGCCCCACGAAACTAACGGCCAAGGCCATGTGCACCACCCAGTCGGCACGATGCAGGGAAAGCAAGGCCTCATCGCCCGCGATGGCACCAAGCACCTTGCCCACCCCGTAACCCACGAAACTGGCGCCTCGCTCGAACGACGGGAAGCCGTCGGCGTAGATTCGCGCGCCCTCCAACACGAACCCGGTCACCCCGAGCACGAAGAGCATGATCAGAGCATAGTGGTCGTCCCAACCTCCCTTGAGCCGGGGCAGACGCAGCACGTAGCGACGATAGGCGGCCAAGAGCACTCCCGCCAGCAGCGCCAGCCCCGCCAGTTCCATGAAGAAACTGAACACCAGGTAGAAGGTCCCGTGGAAGAAGTCCAGACCCAAGTCGATCTGAAAGATCAGGATGGTGGTTCCGATGAGCAGGACGAGGAACCCGAAGAAGATGCCCAGGTGCATCACGCCGGCGAAGCGATCGCGCAGGATGGCCCGCTGGAAGATCCCGTTGACCAGGAGGTCGCCGATACGCGCGAGCGGTCGATCGAGGCGCGGCCCCGCAGCTGGCGCGCCGCGTCGGTACATACCGACGCGGCGTATCAGGTCCGTGACCACCATGACAACGGCAACGGCGGCGCCAACGTACATGGCGATCTCCGCCCAGAGCGGCACGTTGAACAGCAACTCGCGCGTCTGCATCCGCCCTACCTCCTATCGTCCCGGCCCAGGGGCCCCAGATGCCAATGTCATGCGGCCGACCTGCGCTTGCGAATCTCTTCCGTCAATGCCGGGACCACGGTGAACGCGTCGCCCACCACGCCAAGATCGGCGAAACCAAAAATGGGAGCGTCGGGGTCCTTGTTTATGGCGACGATGTAGTCGCTGCTCTGCATGCCCGCTTTGTGCTGGATGGCTCCCGAGATGCCTACCGCGATGTACAGCTTGGGCGACACGATCTTGCCCGTCTGGCCCACCTGGTATGGATGGGGCTTCCAGCCGGCGTCCACCGCGGCGCGGCTCGCGCCTACAGCCGCTCCGAGCGCGTCGGCCAGCTCGTGGATCATGGCGAAGTGCTCCGGGCCTCCGAGGCCCCGGCCGCCCGACACGATGATCTGAGCCTCTTCCAGACTTGCCATCCCGGCATCTTCTACCACGACCTGGACCACTCGCGCCAGCAACCCCGACGGAGTGAAATCGAGCGCCAGCCGCTGCGTCTCTACCTCAGTCGCGGCCTCAGCTTTGTCGAAGACGTTAGTGCGCACTGTCATCAACGCGGGTTCCGCGATGGCTTCCTTCTCCGTGATGATCGTGCCACCGAAACAGGGATGGCTCGCGCGGAGCGTGCCGCCCTCCACGTACAGTCGGGTCACGTCGCCGAGCAACCCCACGCCGAGCCGCCGCGCGCACCGCGACGCGATGTCGCGGCCGGAGGCCGTGTTCGCGAACATAACGGCTTTCGGCGATGCAGCTTCGATCGCCGCCATGGCCGCGTCGGTGTATGGACCCGACCGGAACACTTCAAGCTCCGGGTCCTCGGCCACATAGGCCTTCTCCGCTCCGTAGCGGGCAGCCTCAGCCACCAACCCGTCGGCCCCGGTGCCCGCGGCGACAGCAACCGCCAGCGGGCCCCCGAACTCGGACAGCAGACCGCGGGCGGCGGTCAGGCTCTCCAGAGTCACAGAGGCAAGTTTGCCTTCTCTTTGCTCGGCCACCACCAGGAGGCCGGCGCGGGTATCGGTGCTCAACTCGTTCCCTCCGTTCGTGGCGTCTAGATGAGTTTCTCGGCGGACAAGAACTCCGCGATGCGCTGGGCCCCGGTGCCGTCGTCTTCGATCTTCACACCGGCTTGGCGGGGGGGCGGCGACGAGGTCGCGACCACGCGCGTGAGGGCACCAGCGGTGCCCACGCGCCCGGGCTCGACTCCCACCGCGGCGAGATCCTTGACCTCCATCGGCTTCTTCTTGGCGCCCATGATGCCCTTCAGCGACGGATACCTGGGCTCGTTGATGCCCTTGACCACCGAGCACACCACCGGCAGGGGAGCTTCATACTCCACGTAACCCTGGTCGGACTCGCGGTGCACCTTGATGGCGGCCCCGTCGATCTCGATCTTATTGAGCCCGGTGAACACGGGAATATCGAGCGCGTCGCCCAGTGCCGACGGCACCTGCCCGGTCTGGGCATCGGTGGACATGATGCCCATGAGGACGAGGTCGAACTTCGTGTCGCCGAGAGCACCCGCGAGGACACGGGCGATGCCCTGGGTGTCGGAGCCGGCAAGCGCCGCATCGGTGACCATGACCGCCTTGTCGGCGCCCATGGCGAGAGCCTTCCGCACGGCGTCCTGGGCTGCTTCCGGTCCCACGCATAGGACCGTGACTTCCCCGCCGTGAGCCTCTTTCAGGCGCACGGCTTCCTCGACGGCATACTCGTCGTAGGGATTGAGCACGTTCTCCACGCTCTCCCTATCGAGACGCCACTCCGGCGGCAGCAGTTTCTTCTCCGCCTCGGTGTCTACTACCTGTTTGACACAGACCACGATCTCCAAGATCGGACCTCCTCTACCTATCGGTCACGAGCGACGCGCAGCCGCGCCCCACACTGCCACCACTTTACAGGACTTTGTTCTGTGACTCTCTCTCAGACCTCCCCGGAGAGCTGGACAAGGATACTAGAGCACGTGCCGCCGCCGCCAGAGTCGTCGAGCGCCCGCCGGAGCCTCGTGCGACTCATCTCAAGAACCCCCCGAGGGTCACCACGACGAAGACGGCGTATATAGCCCCGCCGAAGAGCAGGGAGCCCACACCCAAGCTGCCGGTGACGCGCACCCGCGACCACAGCAGCACACCCGAGAAGAGAGCCAAGCCGGCGGCCAGCAGGCCCTCCGCTTCGAGGCGCCAGGGGGTCAAGACCATGCCGAACGCCACGGGTATGGCGCTCTGAAAGACCATGGCGCCGGTGATGTTCCCCAAAGCCAGCGTGTCCTTGCGATCTCGCATCCAGAAGACGCTATTGAACTTCTCGGGGAGTTCTGTGGCTATGGGAGTCAGCAGCAGCGAGATCACCAGAGCCGGCACCGCGAGCGATTCGGCGACTTTGGTGAGCTCCTGCACGAAGAGATCGGCTCCGAAGACGATGGCCACCAGAGCCACGAAGATCTGCAGGATGATCCAGCGCAGACGGGGAGAGTCGGCCACGTAGTGGAAGTAGAGCGAGCGCAGCGCTCCCCCAAGGTCGCCTTCGGAGCGCATGGTGCGCCACACGAAGAACCCATACGCACCCACAAGGCCGGCGGCCAGCAGATACCGCCCCCATCCGATTTGAAAGACCCCAGCCGCGACCGCCACCACGTACACGACGAGGAAGAAGCCGAGGTCGCGAGAAAGGACCTTCGCATTGATGCGCACCTCGCGTGTGCGCCGCCCAGTGGCCGCGAACGCGAGCACGGCGACCCCCGTGACGAACAGCGCCAGACTGGACAGCATGAACGGGGCACCGAGGATAGCCCCGGTGCCCACCTCGACGCCCGTTGCGCCCCCGGTAAAAACGATCGCGATGATAGGGATCACCGTCTCCGGCAGGGCCGTTACCACGGCCGCAAGCACGCTGCCCACCGCTCCCTCGCCCAAGTTCAGGCGGTGACCGAACCACTCGATGCCGTTCACGAAGAGCTCGCAGCCGGCAAGGATGATCACGAAACTGATCAGTAACAGAATGACGGTCACTATCGGCCCGTCAACGCCGTCAAGATCGGCCCGTCAATGTATGGAGAGGCCGCCGTCGGCGCCGATGACGTAGCCGGTGGTGTAGGCGGCGTCGTCGGAAGCCAGCCACGCGAAGGTGGGTGCCACTTCCTCCGGCTTCGCCCAGTAGCCCAGTGGGATGCGGGCCAGGTACTTGTCCTTGAACTTGGGATCGTTGACGATGGTGTCGGTCATCTTGGTCTCGGCCCCCGGCGCCACGCAGTTGGCGGTGATGCGATACCTGCCAAGCTCCCGCGCGCACGACTTGGTGAGCGCGACGACGCCACCTTTCGCCGCCGAGTAGTTCACCTGTCCGAGGGTGCCCACGAGCCCGGCGGCCGAGGTGACCGTTATGATGCGGCCGTACTCCCTCTCGATCATGTTCTCCACCACCGAACGGATGCAGTAGAAGGTGCCGTTCAGGTGCACATCCATGACCGCACGCCAGTCCTCCACCGACATCCTGTGGAGCATGGCAGGTTTCGTGAACCCTGCGATGGTAACGAGGATGTCCACCTGGCCGTACGCCTCGATGGTGGCCGCCGACATGGCCTGCACGGCGTCCCAATCCGCGACGTCCGTGGGCACGACCAGCGCCTCACCCCCCACCGCTTCGATCTCAGCCTTGGTCTCCTCCAGGGGTTCGCGACGCCGGCTGGCCACTGCCACTCGAGCGCCCTCCTGGGCGAAACGCACCGCCACCGCCCGGCCGATGCCTTCCCCCGCCCCGGTGACGATGGCCACGCGTCCTTCGAGCCGGCGCGGGATCGCCGTACCCGTCACTCCCTCAGGTCCATTCATACCCAGATGCTCCTCTCGCATCGCGGCCGTGGCCGCATAGTGTTCGTCTTAGCGCGCCATCGTCGTCGGCCCGGCTTTCCAGCTCAGGCGGTCGGATCCGCCGTCAGATCATCGAACCAGGCGTTCCACTGCGCGGAACCGTCCCAGGTGTCGCCTCTCCAGCCTGCCCGACACTCGCCGGCCTCGAGTTCCTCGAAGTCGGCGAGACACCGCTCGGCGAGTTGCTGATACCAGCGGGTGCCCGCCTGCTTCTTGCGCCTCGCCTCCGGCCGCACTTCTCCGGTGATCCTGCCGGGCACGCCCACCACCAACATCCCCGGGGGCACCTCGAGGCGGCCTGGCACCACGCACCCCGAGGCGACTATCGAGCCCTCCCCGATGATTGCTCCGTCAAGGACCACGGCGTTCATGCCCACGAGCACGTCGCGCTCCAGTCGGGCGCCGTGGATGACGCATCCATGCCCCAGGTGCGAGTCCTCGGCCAACTCCACCGTCTGTCCGATCGATCCGTGGACGGTGCAGCAATCCTGTACGTTCGAACCCGGGCCCACCTTGATGGTCACCCAGTCCCCACGCAGGTTGGCCCCGGCCCCGATGTAGCAACCCGGACCGATCTCCACCCGTCCGATGACCGAAGCCAGGGGATGGACGAAAGTACTCGGGTGGATCCGGGGCGCGTTGCCTCCGAGCGCGTACAGTGCCATGCAGTTCTACCCTTCCGGCGCCTCCGCCCCAGCCCGACTCACGCCATGGTGAGACCGCCGCTCACCGAGACGACCTGGCCGGTCATGAAAGTGTTCGAGTCGCTGGCCAGGAACGCCGCCAACTCGGCGGGCTCGTCCGGATCCGCCATACGGCGCATGGGAGTCGATTTCACTATGGCCTCGATGATCTTCGGGTCCAGACTCGCCACCAACGGGGTATCGGTGATCCCCGGCGCCACGGCGTTCACCTGGATCTTGTACCGGGCACCTTCCCGAGCCAGCGTCTTGGTCAGGGCGATGATGCCCCCCTTGCACGCTGAGTACACGGCTTCCCCGGTGGAGCCCACGCGGGCCGAATCGGAGGACATGTTGACGATCTTGCCCCCGCTCTCCTGCTCCACGAAGGCTTCCATAGCTGCGCGACACATGTGGATGGGGCCCTTGAGGTTGATGTCGATGACCTTATACCAATGCGAGGGGTCGTTCTTCAGGAAGGGCTCGATCACGTCCCAGCCCGCGTTGTTCACCAGCACGTCAAGACGACCGAACGTGCTTCGCGCGGCGGCCACGGCGGCTTTCGCGTCGTCGAAGGAGGTAACGTCGCAACGGAAGAAGCTGGCCACACCGCCGGCCGAGACGACCATCTGAACGGTCTCCGCGCCGCCCGTTTCGTTGACGTCGGTCACGAGGACCTGGGCGCCCAGAGCGCCGAAGCGCCTGCAGATCGCGCGTCCGATACCACTCCCGGCTCCCGTCACCAGGGCAACCTTACCCTCCATGTTCATGGCTTTGCTGCTGGGTTCGATGGCCATTGTGCCTCCTTGTGTCGCGGCTGCCCGAGCATAGCGCGCGGGGTGCGCCGTTATTTGGTCGGTCGGTCAGTCAACTCTCATTCATGCTAGTGCACACCCCTGGGCATGTCAACACGGCGCGGGGCGGCCGCGTGTCGCTTCGCGCCTATGGCCGGGCCTCAAGGATGCTCCGCAGACGGAACAACATCTGGGCTACCTGCCCTCTCGTGGCGGACGCCCACGGTTCGAAGGTCACAGCCGACCGCCCTCGTGCGATCTCCATCGCCCAGATATTCTGGACCTCAGCGTCCGCAAGCGCCGGCACGTCGTAGAAGGGATGGAGGATGCCGGCCGGCGGCGGGTCCAACTTCTCGCCACCGGCCCGCGCGAGCATCAGAGCCACCTGGACGCGCGAGACGTTTTGGTAGGGACCGAAGCGGGGGGCACCGGAGGATGTCGTGGTGCCGAGCCCTTTGATGATGCCGGCGGCGGCGGCGGCCTCGACGTGGATGAACGGATATCCGTCGCTCACAGGCACGTCGCCGAAAGTAGGAACGACGCCGGGTGGAGGCAAGGGGATGCCCACGGCCAAGACGACCATCTTCGCGAACTGAGCGCGTGTCACTGGATCGTTGGGGCGGAAGCTGCCGTCTGCGAACCCGCTCACGACGCCGGCGCGCGACATCGCCGAGATCGCCTCGGCGAAGGGGTGGTCGGCCGCCACGTCTGTGAACGAGGTGGGCCCAGGGGGCAGTTCGGTTCCGGGAGAGAGTTCGCCGGCCACCGCATAGGCCCACGCTGGGTTGGACGCGTTACCGGCTGCGTCGCGCGCGAAGGCCGTGTAGTAGTAGACGCTCCCCGGAGGTGCTCCGGCAGGCAGCGTGTCGGTAAGATCCACCGTCGTCCCGCCGGTGACGATGCTGCCAACAAAGACGCCTTCCGCGGAAAAACGGGCCGGACGGATCAGCGTGCGGCGGACCATGACTCCGGTGCGATCCGAGTCAGGCGGTGATTGGACCTCCACTACGCGACCCGCCTGCGTTCCGGAGACAGGGATCACGGTGACCGCCAACGGGGCGCGCGGAGCGGTGACATCGCCCGGGACGGCGTTCCCTCCCATGAGCGCGAGCGAGGCGGCGGCATCGACCCGGCCCGCACCTGTGGCGTCGTCACGGCCCGCCGGGCCGATGTCCTTGGCCCCACGCTCGATCAAGGCTCTGACTGCGCCCGGGTCGAGAGAGGGATCTTTGGACAGGATCAGCGCCGCCACCCCCGAAACGAGCGCGGCAGAGAACGACGTGCCCGAGAAGGACATCACGGTGGGGACGGTGTGGCCCGCGTCCAAGAAGCCCGCCGAAAGAACATGCACGCCGGGCGCCGCCACGTCCACCTCGGGTCCCTGGTTCGAGGAGGCGAGATGCTCATCCGCGTTGTCGGTGGCGGCCACTGCGATGACCTCGGGGAAGGCGGCTGGGTAGCGCACGTCTCCGTTCCCGTCGTTGCCCACCGCGGCCACGACCAGGACGCCATGTTGATCGGCGTAGTGCACGGCGCTCTCCAGCGCGGTCGAGAGCCACTGGCTGCCGAGGCTCACGTTGATCACGTCGGCGCCGTGGTCCACGGCCCAGGCGATGCCCTCCGCCGCGCCCACGTCGGTGCCCATCCCGTCAGCTGCGAGCACGACCACGGGTAGGATGCGCACCCGCTGCGCGACGCCCGCGATGCCGGAGCGATCGTGTACCGCGGCTGCGATGATGCCGGCCACGGCGGTGCCGTGCCCGCCCGGGTTCACGTCGGCGGTGTCATCGAGATGGTCCGGATCGGTCAGATTGTAGCCGGGGAGGACACGACCGGTTAGAGCGGGGTGGGGTCCCACTCCCGAATCGATCACCCCCACGGTGACACTCGCGCTGCCCGGCGACGTTTCCCAGGCCCGCGCCACCTGCATGGTCAAAAGCGCATCCTGGTCCCAATACAGAGGATCGTTGGGGGCTGCTGCTGCCTCCACCGGGCGTTCGGGTTCCGCCCACAGAACGCCCTCGATGCGGCTGAGCGCCGCGCACAACTCGGAGGCGCCGACCCTGGTGGGTAGGATCAGGTGCACACCCGCCCCGACGAGAGGAGTCTCGACCAGCTCGCCCCACTCGCCGGCCGCCGCCAGCACCGAGGGCAGGTCGGCGGTCGACGCCACTCCGAATACGACCCGCCGATCGAAGGTTGGGCGCATGGAACCCTCGGAGGACGAGACGGCCGCTGCGGCGGCCGACCCGGTGAACGAGAGGACGACGACCAGCGCCAGGACCAAGCATCTCAGCGCGTGGACGGCCCATCTCCCATTGTTCGGTTCCCCGGCCACTCCAACGATCACCCTCCCAAGAGCTCCACGATCCGAGGCAGGGACTGCTCTACCGGAGAGCTATCGACGTGTACCGCCAGCGAATCGAAGGGCGTGGGGGAATCGTTGAGGATCACCACCTGCCCGTGGGCGGCAACGGTCATTTCGGGTAGCCCCGCGACCGGCCACACCTGCAGCGAGGATCCCGCCACGATCATGAGATCGGCTTCGCGCGCCCACTCGATGGCCGTGCGCATCTCATGCTGCGGAAGGTCCTCTCCGAACAGCACGACCCCGGGCTTCAGAGGCGCCCCGCACAGACATCGCGGAACCCCGGCCGGCGCCCGGCTCAGGAGAGCGGTGACGTCCGAACCGGGAACCACCGCACCGCACTCAAGGCATACTGCTCGCTCTATGGATCCGTGCACCTCGGTGACGTTGAGGCTCCCCGCCTTCGTGTGCAGGCGATCGATGTTCTGAGTCACGAGACCGTGAAGGTATCCCATGGCCTCGAGACGGGCGAACGCGAAATGAGCGGGGTTGGGGCGAGCCTCCGCAAGACCCGCGAAACGCCCGGAATAGAACGACCAGAAGCCCACTGGGTCGTCGTGGAATGCCTCGATGGTGGCAACGGCCGAGGGGTCGACGCTAGACCACAGTCCCGTGCCTGGGCTCCGGAAATCGGGTATGCCTGAAGCGGTCGAGACACCTGCACCCGTGAGTGCTACTACGCGAGGCGCCTGCCGCATGAGTTCGGCGATGTGGGCGAGTGCTTCCATGCCGAGAAGTGTATCAATTCGGAGGGTGAGGGAATATCAGGTGCAGCTCCGCGCATGGTGCGACGCCTGCGTCGGCGCCGCGTTTCTTACAACCGCCCGGCCGCGTAGACAGGAGATCGATGGACCCGAGCAGATTGGTGGCTGAGGCCACGGTCATCGCCGTGGTCGGGGCGTCCCCCGACCCGACGAGGCCCAGCTTCGGCGTGATGAGAGCGCTCATCGACCGAGGGTTCGTTGTGATACCCGTGCGGCCCGGATGCGAGAGCATCCTCGGCAGAACGTGCGTGTCCTCGCTCTCCGAGGTAGAAGTCCGAATAGACATCGTAGACGTGTTCCGCCGAAGCGACGCAGCCGCTGGAGTAGCTCGAGAGGCGGCCGACGTGGGCGCCCGAGCACTCTGGTTGCAGGAGGGGGTCGTGAGCGCGGAGGCTCGGGAGATCGCGCGTGAGGCCGGCATGGACTACGTCGAGAACCTCTGCATCAAGAAGCTACTACCGGCTCAGAACGTGTAGGAGGTCTCGGCCTCCTGGGCCAAGTGTCGATTCAGGATCGGGATGTACTTGAACACGAACGTCGTCGGCTCCACCCGTACCCGAGCCGTATACCACTGAGCCACCGACTTGCCGTGATCGAGTTGAAGCAGTTCCGCGCCGTGAACGACCACGTAGGCGTCCGCAGCTTTGCGCGCACTACCCTCGCTGCCGCTCCGCTCGAGAGTCGTCGCGGCCGTCTGCGCGGCACCGAGAGCAAGCTCGCGGGAATCCATGAAGGCGCCGAACATGCCGTAGCCATCGAGTCCGATGACGACGAGCAGCACGAGCGTCAGAACGAGTGTGATGGCACCTCTCACGATCCCTCCAACGGACGAACCCCCCGGAAGTGACTCCGCGCCTTGGGAGCTCGCGCGTTTCTCACTCCTTCTGCTCTGGACGCGGCGCGAGCTCGGGCTCAGCGAAACCGCAGGATCGCCCACACGGTCAGGCCGCCCAGCACGACGATCGCCAGGACCCAGGCTACCACGGGTCCTACGGCTATGGAACGTATCTCGATCGTCTTTTGGTCGATCAACATGTCTCCGGCCATCACCTGGACGCCCACCGACGACCTCCCCGTGGGCACGGTCACGGGGATGCTGAAGACGTTCTCCTGAGTTGAGAGGGTCACATCCATGTCACCCCCGTCCTTGGCCTCAACACCGGCGCCCCTCACCACCAGACGGACGTTCATGGGATAGCCCGCTTGATTCACGATGGCGACGGGCACCTCGCCCTCCCCCCCCACGATGATCACGGATCTGTCGCCGGCCACATCGACCTTATCGAACTCCGCGGCGACGGCCCGGTCGATCGCCTCGAGATAGGAGAGGCCGAGATTGGCCACCCCCGGGGCGACGTCGGGCACGAACCAGTATCGGCTCTCCGCCTCGAAGAGCATGCGACGAAGGTCGTCCAGGGGAGTGCGCTCCGAGTCGGCGGCTCCTGCCAGTGCGTCGACCGCGGCATGGGCCGTCTGCAGCCCTTCGACGAACTGTCTCCCCACGTAGCCCTCGACGAAGCCGCCGTAGCGACTCAGGAAGATCGGACGGGTCTCGGGTGGCGTCGTCCGTAGAGCCTCCTCAAGCGTGAGGGTGCGGATCCAGGGGGCAGATGTCAGGAGCGACCCCAGCTCACGCAGATAGCCCGCCGGCGGCATCGCGTAGTCGTCGGCCGGCGCCGCCACCAACAGACCGGTGCCGTCCTTGGCGAGATCGGCCGCCAGTGCAGCGGCGAAGCGGCCGGAGTCCCACGGAGGCGCCATGGCCGCCCGCAGTTCCTCGTCTGCGAACACGAGCGTTAGGCGGTCGTTGTCTTGATTCTGCACGCGGACCGGCCGACGGTCGGCCGCGGACGCCTCCGCCAGATCGCGCGTCACCTCGTGGCGAACGACGACGTAGTCGATCGAGGCGCCGCTGAACGCACCCAGGCTATCCGTCGTTATGTCGAGACCAGGCGCGTAGGCACCGTCGGGAATGGTAGGCATCTGGAGCGTAGATTGGAGTTCCATCTTTCCCAGCTGCATCTGCTCGAATCCGTCCGTCCAGCCTTCTCGGGCAAGGATGGGCAAAGCGGGCATGGCATAAGGGGCCGGCATCACCTGGATCGAATCCAGCGCCGCAACCCCTCGCAGGGTGGCCAGCGCCTGCTCCGCGTCCGCGGCGGCGCCCTCTCCCGCCCGCACCTCGGTGACGGCATCTCCGACGCCGCGCGCTTCATACCCATCGGCCACGTCGCGGATCTGCGCGAGGAACAGCGGCTCCACACCCAAGGTCATGTGCCAGTCAGGGTTCTGCTCGATTGTGCTGAACAGTCCGTAGAGGCTACCTTCCTGGTCGGCCCTGGGGATCACGGCGCCCTGCACGAAATCGTCCACGAACACCCCGGTGGGATCCCTCCGTATGCCGGAGGCCAGCGGGAGCACCACCGCGACGTCAACAGGCTCGGGCAGGTTCGAGATACGGCCGCACCAGACCGAGGTGCTCACCCGCTTGCCGCCTTCGGCCGTCAAGTCCACGGACAGAAGATACGCACCCGGTTCGGGTAGGTCAGTCGGTTCGAGAGTAACCGTCAGCCGGCTCACCCCGGCCTCAAGGTCTCCGTGCGAACTCTCGACTCGAGCCGCCACGGGCCATTCGGTGCCCCCCGCCTTCGGTGAGCCCGGACCCCGCACCTCGACCACGGTGGAGGCATTCACCCAGCGTCCTCCCAGGGACGCGCTCAGGTTCACTTCCAGCGGAGCACCGACAGCACTCAAGGGGGCCGCGAGTGACATCTCGATGGAGGGTTCTGCCAAGGCCGAGGAGGCGGCCAGCAGCGACCCCGCGCAGGCGAGGAGCATCGCGACGATCCAAGGGCGAGGACGTGAAAAAACCCGCCTTGAGGAACGGGCGATGATGGGCGAAAGGGAGGCGACCCTCATGCACGGAAGTCTAACATAGGGCATCGGGGCGCCGGCCCGGCGTTTCCGCGCGGCCGGCCTGGGGTATCGGGGCGCCGGCCCAGCGTATCGCGACGCCGGCCCGGCTAGCAAGTCTCCCACTCTGCCTGTGGGGCCGGGGCCCGCCGCGCGGGCCCGCTCCTGGTAGAATCCGAACACTATCTTCGCGCTCACGGCAAGAGCGCCGCAAAGGGGGTACCTTCGGTGAGCGCCATGACTCCGGAGCAGAGCGCCGGTATCTTCTATAAGACGCGCGTCCGCGACGTCATGACCACGGCCGCGGTGACGTGCGGACGAGACACGCTCGTGAGCGAGATGGCCGTCCTCATGAAGTCGCACAACACCGGGTCCGTGGTCGTGGTCGACGACGCGCGGCCCCTCGGCATCGTCACCGAGCGTGATCTGGTGTACAAGGTGGTGGCAACAGGCGCGGGCGATCTCACGGCGGGCGAGATCATGTCGAGCCCGCCTGTCACGATCAACCCCGACGACTTCATCTACCAGGCCGTCGGCCTGATGATGCGCCGGCGTTGCCGCCGTCTGATCGTGGTCCACGAGACCGGGGGGTTGGCGGGCCTCATCTCCATGCGCGACTTGATGCGCCTGCAGGCATACGATCACCGCATCATCATGGAGCGTGTGGCAAAGGCACACAGCGTCGACGAACTGAGCGAGATCCGGCCCGAGATAGACGATTTCGTACACCGACTGCTCCTGGCCGATGTCGACGGTCCGTCGCTGGCTGGGATACTCACGGACTTCAACGACGCTGTGTCTCAACGCATAATCTTGCTTGCCGAGCTCGGCCTCCGGGGCGAAGACATGCGCCCTCCGTTGAGCGGCTTCGCGTGGCTCACATTCGGATCGGAGGGGCGGCGGGAGCCGGTGCTCCGGGGCGATCAGGACAACGGCATCGTCATTGAGGACGGGGCCGATGGCGAACGTGCCCGCACCTACTACCGCGAGTTGGCCCGCCGAGTGAACGAAGACATGGCCGCCTACGGCTTCGAGCTCTGCGACGGGGGCGTCATGGCGCGCGAGGACAAGTACTTCGGCACACTGCCCGAGTGGCGACGACGGATCGCGACGCTGGTCGATGGCAGCGGCGACGGCAAGCTCCTCCGCGACCTGACGATCGTGCTCGATATGCGCCATTTGGCCGGCGACGAGAGGCTCACACAAGACCTGTGGCAACATTGCCTTCAATACATCCAGGGCAACCCTCCGGCCCTCCGTGCTCTGGCCGAGGACGCTACAAGTAAGGGAGTGGCCCTGAACTTCCTCGGCCGTCTGCGCTACGAGAAAGACTCAGAGGGTCGACGCGGCATCAACGTCAAGAAGTATGGGATCCTGCCATTGACCGCTGCTGTCAAGGCTATCGCCATCGAGCACCAGGTAACCGCCACGGCCACGCCGGAGCGCATAGCTGCTCTTGAGGAGCAGAACGTTCTCGAGCGTGACTCGGCCACCGATGTCCGCTTCGCTCACGAGCTCTTCCTGCGGCTCAAGCTGCAGGCGTCCGTGGAGACGGTGTTCCATGAGCAGACCAGCGGCCACTTCTTCTATCCGGAGGACTGGACCGACCTCGAGCGCACCAATCTCCGGCGTGCGTTCAAGGCGGTGGACAACCTGCTCTCTTTCCTCCGAGTCCGCTATAGCCTCTAGCGCGGACGCGCACGTCTGGGGCCCCGCCCACACCTAGAACTCAAGCCGCTTCCGCAGCTCCTTCGTCTGTCTTCGGCTCAGGGGGAGGACGGTCTTGCGATCATCGGCAAGCCTCAGACCATACGTATTAGACGGGAGAGGGATGATCTCGGAGACATGCGAGAGGTTGACGATGAAGCTCCGGTGGCAACGGAAGAACTCTTTGGGGTCAAGGCGCTCCGCCAGCGAACGCAGCGAGTAGTTGGCAAGGTAGCTTCCGCCTTGGGCCACGACCCGCGTGTAGTCGCCTTCGGCCTGGAAGTAGTAGATTCGGTGGAGGTCGAGCAACACCGTCTTATCGCTGCGGTTCACCGCCAGACGTTCCAGACGAGCAGGTTTCTCCTTCGTTGGCCTCGAGGTCGCGTCTAAGATGGATAAAAGGCGGTCGACGGTCTGGTCGATACGTCGCTCGGTGACGGGCTTGACCAGGTAGTCGAAGGCGCTCACTTCAAAAGCCCGAACGGCGAACTCGGAGTAGGCGGTTACGAACACCACATAGGGGTTGTCGGCGCCTCCGGCAAGCCGCGTCGCGACCTCCATCCCGTCCATGTCGGGCAGGTTGATATCGAGGAACACCACGTCGTAGCTTAGGTTCTCGGCCAGAGCAAGAGCCTCTTCGGCTCCAGACGCTTCCCCGACGACCTTGATACGGCTGTGGCGACTGAGGAGGAAACGCAACTCGGAGCGGGCGGGCGCCTCGTCATCGACGATGAGCGCCCGGTATGTCTCCTTCATCGGACCGACTTGCTGAAGCGAAGCCAGCCTCGAGTCCCCTCCTGCCGGGTCTTCACCTCATCCGTCAATGCCTGGATCACCACAAGAGCAAGGTCCACGGACTGATCACCACCGGTGAGGCCATGCGGCCCGACTGCACCGGCCGCCGAGATGGACCACTGGTCGTCCCCGAGGTGGAACTCCACCCGGATGTTGTCTGGATCGTCCGAGGTTGCCGCCGTGTCGCTGATGAAGAGCGAGCAGGCCTCCGTGACGGCCAGCTTCAGATCGGATGCGGTCTCCTGATCAAGCCCGAAGCGCGTGGCGAGCGCGGCGATAGTGAGACGGGAGAGGGCTACGTACTCGGGCCGTGCCGGTATCGAGAGCACGACGGGGGAGGTGGCTCCGCCCGGGTGATCCGCAGTCGTTTCAGTGTCCGTATCCTGTTGCGCCATGCACACGATTTCCCCCTCGCCCCTACCCGCTAAACAACGAAGCATCCCCGGCCGGGCGCACCGGCGGATGGTCGGACCGCCAGCTTCCACTTATACCTTCAATGGGGGCCGGAGCGCAAGCTCCGGCGGCGGACTCTGCGCTCATGTTGCCGGGCGGATCACATCACCACGCCCAGGTCTTCGCCGCACGACGCGCATCGTCCATTGCGCACCCACATCTCCTCGACTCCGCGGTCGCCGCGATGGATCGCCGTGCGCCCACACGAGGGGCAGACGGTGTGTCTGCCTGCGTGACCCGGAACGTTGCCCAGGTATACGAAGTCGAGACCGGCCTTCCTCCCCAATGCGACCGCCCGCTCGAGCACGACGATAGGAGTAGCCTTCAAATAGCTGAGCTCGAAATCGGGGAGGAACCGCGTCACGTGCCAGGGAGTCCTCGCTCCCAGATGATCCACGACCCACTTCGCCATGGCAGCCAGGCCCACTTCGTCGTCGTTGATGCCGGGGACGACGTTCGACACGACTTCGACATGGCATCCGTGGAGACGAGCCGCCCTGACCGCCGCCTCCATGGCGTGCTCCGGGTCCTTGACTTTGGTGAGCCGGGACCAGCCTTCAACCCCGGGAGCCTTGAGATCGAACTTGAACGCGTCCAGGTATGGCGCCAGATAGTCGACCGCTTCGGAGGTCATGTACCCGGCGGTGATGAACGCTGTGTAGAGTCCAGCCTCGCGGAAGGCCACGGCGACGTCGTGCACGTATTCGATCCACACGACCGGGTCGTTGTAGGTCCAGGCGACCCCCGACAACTTGTGTTTACGGGCCATCGCCACGGCTTCGTCAGGCATGAGGGTGGGGAGGCGAGAGAGCTCTTTGCTGGTCGCCCCCGCATGGGATATCTGCCACGTGGGGCATCCGGCACAGAGAACGTTGCAGCCCAGGGTGCCAAGCGACAACGCCCTGGTCCCTGGATGAAAATGATAGAGCGGCTTCTTCTCGATCTCATCAGAGACCACAGTGGCGGGGCGACCATAGACCAGGGACCGCATGACCCCGTCGCTGAAACCCCGCACCCGGCAGAGGCCGACGCCGCCGCTTCGGATCACACACCTGTGTGGACACAGGACGCAACGAGCCGAGCCCGCCCCGTGCGCCTCCCAGAACAGCGCGTCGCTACTCACGACGCCTCTTCTTGGGAGCCGTCCGGGGAATGACGCCCTTCCCTTGCGGCCGACTGTGCCGGGCACCCGCCCAGACCGCCTTGTGAAGAGTCAGGCCCGGACGACGCGAGCACTCCGATGCCTCGCGCCACCACCTCGAGTAACGCCTGGTGAAGGACCGGGCCCGCGGACGCGATCACCGACATCTGATGCGACATATCCGACCCGAGGAGCGGACGTTCGTCGAGGCTCCGTCCTGCGGCGTCGGTCACGATGCATCCCGCTTCCTGGAGGATGAGCGTAGACGCCGCCACGTCGTGAGGCGAGTTGTTGAGCACCGAGCCTTTGCCCACTTCACGGAAGCGGGCTTCCACCCACGGAGCCAGCTCGATCATGCGCGGTCCTACGTCGATGTAGGCGTCGAGCTGTCCGGTCAAGATGCGGGTCATGGAGTAGGTGGCGCTGCCGATATCGAACACCGCCCCGTCCACCGACGAGACATCGATCAAGGCGCCGAGCGCGGTGGCCAACTCCAGGGCGGGACGGCCACGGAACCCTATCGTCCAGAACAGGCGGGAGAGGTCGGTGTTGGCCGAGATGGAGAGGGGCCGTTCCGACCCGCCGGGCGCGATCATGCGCACACCTCCGCCCCGGATAGCGCTGAAGACCCCGCCCTCCTTGATCTCGGTCACGACCCCGTACACGACGTCGGCCATCACGGGCCGCGCCGCCGCGCGGGCGGCCGCAACACTCACGCATGCGGCCTCGAAACCCGCGGCGGCCGGGCGGGTGCCGTCGATCGGGTCCGCTATGAGCACGTACTCCGCCGGCGACGCGCCGAACGCCACGTAGCCTCGATCCTCTGAGTACACCGCTACCGGCAGACCCTTCTCGGTGAGGTAGTCAGCGAGGAAGTCCTCGGCCAATCGGTCGATCTCGAAGGTGGTGTCTCCTCCGGCCGCACGTCCCACGAGTCCACGGGCGGAGGCCAAGCCCAACGCCGGTACCACTACATCACGCAGGCCGGCGGTCAGCCCGTCGACGAGTCCGCGAAGCCAGTCGGGGGCGCCGGGAACCATGCTCTTCACGACGGGCCTTCGGGCCGCGTCGCTGCCGGCGCCAGCAAACGGCGCACACGGAAGGTCGCACCGAGATCGGCCGCCACCGCGGCGGCCGCGAGCAAGTCGACCTCGGGCACGTCCACCACAGTGGCGGTCACGTCGAGACCCGCGTCAACGCTCTCTCCGATGAACTGCCGCACCCCCGGATAAGCACGGGAGGACGTCGGGCGGCACAGGAGGTCGTATGTGGTCTCGTTGTGGGCGTTGAGGCTCACGGACACGGCCCGGAGACCGGCGTACACCAACTCACGCACCACGTCGCGGCCGGGATGCAGCAGGGCCGCGTGGCCGTTGGTGTCGAGGCGCGTGGGGAGGCGACGGGCGGCGAGCCACCGCACGGCGCCGAGGAGGACGTCGAGCCGAAGGGTGGGTTCTCCCAAACCCGTGAAGACCACCTCTTCAGGGGTGCCTGCACGCAATGCTTCCTCGAAGGCAAACACGAGGTCGGCCGCCTCCGGCTCCTGCTGCGATGTGAGGCGCAGGTCGTATCCGTAGAGGTGGTCCGTGAAGCCGGCGAGGCAGAATGTACAGGCCGACGAGCACCGGCTGGTGAGGTTCACGTACAGGTTCGGACCGCCCCAATAGAGCACATTCGGCGCCGGAACGACTTCGACGGCAGGCGGAACGGTACGCTCCCGGTCGCAGGTGTGGGTGGAACGTATCATGACTTGGAGTATAGCTTGACCGTGCCGGGTGGGTTGCGGCCAGGCACTGCCGCGCCTTGACCGATAGACTGCCGACCAGGCCTATGGTATGAATGAGGGGTTGGCCCGGGGTATCGATCCGCGTGGAAACGTCGGCAGGTCCGATGTCGGCGTCCACCGACCGCCCGCCGAGGGCCGAGGGCCGCCTACTAGGGAGGAACACGTTGAAGAGAAGTTGGCTGATAGCGATCATGTTGTTCGTCATCGCGCTTGCCGTGTTACCGCTGACCGCCGGGTGCGGAGGCGGCGACTCGACGACGACCACCACCGCGGCGACGGCCGATGGAGACCCAGCTGCTGCGGCCGACGCGGCGATAGCCGCCGTCACGAAATCCGACGCCGTCGAGACGCCGCCGACCCTCGAGGCGGGCAAGTTGCAGGCCGGCTCAGACACTTCCTTCGCCCCTTTCGAGTTCTCCGATGAGAAGGGCGGCTACATCGGCTTCGACGTGGACCTCGTCACGGCCATCGCCAAGAAGGTGGGCCTGGAGGCCGTGGTCGTCGCCACCGTCTGGGACGGCATCATCCCGAATCTGGTCGCCGACCGCTACGACATCATCATGTCGGCCATGACCATCACCGATGAGCGCAAGCAACAGATCAGCTTCACCGACGGATATATCGACACCAACCTGGCGATCACTACCAAGCTCGACACTCCCATCACCGACGCCGCCGGACTCGAAGGCAAGATCGTCGGCGTGCAGGTGGACACC
>JBBRDB010000005.1:0-37767 GCA_038204345.1 Thermoleophilia bacterium
TACGTGGTGCCCGAACACGTGCGCACCCGCGGACACGCCTTCCTCTTCCTGCTCATGGAGACCGGCCTCATCGGTCTGTTCGCGTCGCGCGACCTTCTGCTCTTCTACGTCTTCTTCGAGATAGGACTCGTCCCGATGTACTTCATCATCGGAAGCTGGGGGCACGAGCGTCGCCGCTACGCGGCCATCAAGTTCTTTCTCTACACGCGGACCGCCAGCCTGGCCATGCTCCTCTCGTTCCTGGGTCTCTACCTGAGCACTGAACCCCGCTCCTTCTCTTTGGACGGCATGGCCGCGGACCCTCCACTCGCGGGGGTCGCCGCAGGGCTGGCCTTGCTGGGTCTGGTGATCGGCTTCGGAGTGAAGCTCCCCATCGTCCCTCTCCATAACTGGCTCCCCGACGCCCACGTCGAGGCCCCTACAGAGGGCAGTGTCATGTTGGCTGGAGTACAACTGAAGATGGGCGCCTATGGCATGGTGGCCGTCATGATCCGCGTGCTGCCGGAGGCCGTGCGCGCATACGCCTGGCCGCTCCTGGCCATCGCTCTGGTGACGCTGGTGTACGGAGCTCTAGCGGCGCTGGCCCAGAAGGATCTCAAGCGGTTGGTCGCGTACACCTCCGTCAACCATATGGGTTACGTGATCCTGGCCGTGGCGGTCTGGGGGCTTTCCCACGATCCGGGGGTGCGGCAGCTGGCACTCAACGGGGCCGTCGTCCAGATGGTCAGCCACGGTCTGCTCACAGGTGGGCTTTTCTTCCTCGTGGGTATGCTGCAGGCGCGGGCGGGTACACGGGAGATGAGCGCCTTCGGCGGTCTCATGGGGAGCGTGCCCGTCTACAGCTGGACCCTCGGTCTCTTCGCTTTCGGGTCGCTGGGTCTGCCCGGCCTATCCGGTTTTATCGCCGAGTTCCAGGTACTCGGGGGCACCCTTGCGGTGAGTATCTGGGCGGCGGCGGCTGCGCTGCTGGGGCTGATCCTGATCACAGGGGTGTTCGTCCTTGTGTTGGTCAAGGTGCTCATGGGCGAACCTCCCCCGGGGGGTGCGTTGCGCGGGGATATCACGCCGCGTGAGGTCGTGGCTGTGGCTCCTCTCGCGGTTCTCTCGCTCCTCATCGGAATCATGCCCGCGCTCCTCGTCGGGGTCATCGACGTGACCACCGGCGTCCTGGCCTCGCTGGGGGTGTAGGCGGGATGCCGGAGGGCGGTCTCGATCTCTGGGCGATCATCCCAGAGCTGATTTTGGGGGCGCTGGGAATCGTCCTCGTGCCGACCGCGGGCTTCGTGCACCGCAGAGGGCACTGGCGCTACCTGCCCGCGGCGCTCACCGCCATTGGTCTGGTGGCGAGCATGGCGTTCACGGTCCGCATGCTCGGGTGGGACGACCAGGCAGTCTTCAGCGATACCTACGCCCTCGACGGCTTCGCCCAGGTGTTCAAACTGCTGATCATGTCTGGCGCTCTCATCGGGCTCTTCATGATCGTCGCCCACTTCCGGGGGAGGGACCAGGTGGCCCACGCCCCCATGGCCCTCCTTTTCGTGACCCTGGGCGGGGTGGGGCTGAGCGCGGCTCTCGACCTGGGTCTGATCGTGCTCTTCCTGCAGATGCTGAGTCTCCCCGCCTATATCCTCGTGACGCTTATCCGATCGGACGCACGGGGCAACGAGGCCACTCTCAAGTACTTCATCTTCGCCGCGGCCGCCCTGGCGATCATGGCCTACGGGCTCACCTTCCTCTACGGCATGACCGGCAGCCTGGAGTTGCGCTCCATCGGCCGGGCGCTCGATGCCGGGGGCGGCGACAGCGTGTGGATCGCGCTGTCGCTGGGGCTGATCCTCGTGGGGTACGGATTCGAGATGACGCTGGTGCCCTTCCATTTCTGGGCCCCCGACGTGTACGCGGGGGCCACCTCCCCCGTCGCCGGGTTCGTGTCGGTGGTGCCCAAGATCGCGGGTTTCGCCGCCTTCCTGCGGTTCGCCCTCCTTGCCTACCCTGGGGAGGCGGCCCGCTGGCCACTCGTCGTGGCTATCCTGGCGGTTGTCACCATGACTCTCGGTAACCTGGTCGCGCTTCGGCAGTCGCGTCTCAAGCGATTGTTGGCCTACTCGAGCATCGCCCAGGCCGGATACGTCCTGGTGGCCGTCGCATCGGCCGGACGCGTGGAGGGGGCTCTCAGCGCTGCGGCTTACTACTTGGCGGCATACCTATTCATGAACCTGGCGGCGTTCGCGGTGGTGTCCCAGGTGGAACGGTCAACGGGGTCGGACGAGCTGGCTCTGTTCCGCGGCTTCGGAGTGAGCAGCCCGCTCGCGGGAGGAGTGCTGGCTCTCGCCTTACTCTCTCTTGCCGGTATCCCCCCTCTGGCCGGTTTCGCCGGGAAGGTCTTCGTGCTCACTGCGGCCATCGATGGAGGCATGACCTGGCTGGCGGTCGTGGCCGCCGTCAACATGGCGGTCGGGCTCTACTACTACGTGGCTGTTCTGGCCGAGATGTACCTTCGCCGGCGGCCGGAAGAACCCGGCCGGCCGCATGCACGCGGGAGCGTGGACCTTTCAGGCGGTTTCGGGGAGCGCGGACAGATGGTTGCCTACCTGCCCGCCTACGCTCTGACGACCGTAGGCACTCTCGTATTGGGTGTCTTTCCCGGCCTTGCGCTCCGCCTCATAGACTTCGCCAAGACGCTCGTGGGCTGAGTTTCCGCCGCCATCCTCATCCAGTTCAGCCTGCGTGTCCGAGCCGCCCGGCTGGGTTACCATGTCCAGCGTATGACCGAACCAGACGCGAAACTCCTTCCCCGCCAGGCAGACCGGCTCAGCGCTGTCCTATCGCTCGGCTTCCTGGTGGTAGCCGTCATGCAGGGGGCTATCCCCGTGCTCGCGCCGGGTCTTCGCACCGATCAAGGCCTGAGCTCGGCCCGGGTGGGCCTGCTCATGTCAGCCTTCTTAGTCACCTACGCGGCCGCTCAAGTGCCGGCGGGTGCGATTGCTGCTCGATTCGCGGGGCGCGTGTTGGCCGTGGGTTTCGTCGGCATGGTCTTGGGATCGCTCCTCTTCGCGGCCTCGTCGTCGTACGCGTGGTATGCCGTGGCGCGGGGCCTTCAAGGCGCCGGGGCGGGCACGATGCTGCCCTCGGCCGGGGTGCTCCTCGTCCGCTGCCTGCCCACAGAGAGGTTGGGACGGGCGTGGTCTATTTACGGCGGAGCCTCCGGATTGGGATATCTGTTTCTATTCCTGGTGCTTGCCCGGGTAGTCGAGGCTGGCGGATACCGATCTTTCTTCCTGGTCGCGGCTGCCCTGTGTCTGGTGGTCGGGGTAGTCACCTTCAGCTCGGCTGAGGTCCGATCCGGCCCGCCGGTGGATTCCACTCGGTTGACTCCGCGGGGGCTGGCTGCGGATCTCTGGTCGCTGGTGCGCTCCTGGCCGGTCACTCTGCTGGGGCTGGTGAACGTGGCCGGCATCTCGGTGTCCGTGGGCACGCTCACCTGGACCCCCGCGTACATCCACGACGACCTCGGGGCCGCTCTCGGCGTAGCGGCCGGCCTCACCGCAGGCTTCGCAGCCGCTCAGCTCGCTGGGGCTCCCTTGGTAGCCTTCCTCCTTACGAAAGTGGGCTACCTCCCCCTGCTCCTGGCCGTGTTCGTGGGGATGGCTGTGGCGCTCGTCTTCCTGCCTCTTGTGGCCGGTCTTGCTCCCACGTTCTTGATCGTCCTCTTCATCGGTCTGCTCACCATGCTCGCCTTCTCTCCGAGCTTCGCCTTGATACCAATGGTGGTCGACCGGAGGCTGGTGGGACTGGCTGGAGGCTATCTGAACGCGTTCGGGTTCGCCGGGGCGCTGTTCGGGCCCTGGCTCTTCGGCGTGTTCATCGACCGCGGCTGGGGCTACGTGGCTGGGTATGAGATGCTGGCGGCTTTCGCGGCGGGAGGGGTCGCCGCAGTTGTGGGGCTTCGCCGTGCCCTCTCCCTAAGGGGCGCCGTCGCGGCGGCTGCCGACTAGGTAGGAGTCTGGTCGGTTCAGGCGGACGTCCTGTCACGTCCTTCACGCTTACTGCGGTAGAGTAGCCGGTCGGCCCGCTCGAAGAGCGACTCGGGCGTGTCATCCGGATCGGCCAGGGCCGCGCCTGCCGATACCGTGACGGACACCGCCCCTTCTCGGAGGCGGGAGCTACGCACGAGCGCGCGGAACCTGTCGGCGATCTCGATCAGAGTCCTTCGGTCGACGTTGGCCACCACGACTAGGAACTCATCCCCGCCCCAGCGCCCCGCCAGGTCGAACGAGCGGGCTGCCAGACTGAGGGTCTTCCCGACCACGTGAAGCACCTGGTCGCCGGTGTGATGGCCGAACCGGTCGTTCACCGCCTTGAAGTGGTCGATGTCAAGGATGACGATTCCGAACAACCATCCGTACCGCTTGAGTTCTCCGAATCGTTGCTCCAGCTGGGATTCCAGGTAGCGTCGATTGGCCAAACCGGTCAGCGTGTCCAGGTAGGCCAGCTCTTCGAGCTCGGCGATCCTTTGGGTGGCCGAGGGTGCGTTGGTGTCCGCCGCAAACACTTCCACAGCTCCCACGATCTCTCCCGATGCGTCGCGCACGGGCAAAGCCCGCACGTGCACCGGCACCCGATGACCGGCGGAGTGGTGCAGGAAGACATGCGCCTCTCGCCGCCGGCCGTCGCTCATCGTGCCCTCGAGGGGGCATGATGAACCACAGAGTTGGGTGCCTTCGGCATCCACGTGCACCAGCAGGTTGTCGCGGCAGAAGCTGCCCACCATGCGTGCAGCGTCGAATCCGGATATGGTCTCGGCCCCCCGGTTCCAGAAGAGGATTCGCCGATCACGATCGGTGACGTACACGCCTTCGTCCAGATCGCCGAGTAGCGCGCTCCACAACAGGGGGTCGCCGGAAGTCAGCAGGTCGAGTGGCGACGAGGGTCTGGCCGTCTGCCGGGCCATCGCCGTTTCGGCGTTTCCGCCGGTGAGCGCGTGGTCTGTCATCTTCTCTCCCATGGCAGGTTGTGACCTCAGTCTACACGGTACGGGCCGCCTCTTAACGGACTCTTCGGGGCATGAGCTCGGCTCGTGCCGAGGCCGAGAAAAGAGGCTCGTTCGGCGGGCCCTGTCGGCTACGTGCGCCATGGTCTTCCCCCTCCTTGCATTGGCCTATGGCCTCGGGTATCATCCGGAGTCGCCCCAAGGGTCCGCGGCCCGTGGGGGGGTGCCCGAGTGGCCAAAGGGAGCAGACTGTAAATCTGTCGGCGTAGCCTACGGAGGTTCAAATCCTCCCCCCCCCACCACCCACACCCGGCGGGCGTGACCCGTGATCGAATGCGCGTCGCGTAGGGCCTCCATAGCTCAGCTGGCAGAGCACTTCCATGGTAAGGAAGGGGTCATCGGTTCGAATCCGATTGGAGGCTCCATGGTGCATGATGGAATCGTGGCGGCGTAGCTCAGTTGGTCAGAGCAGCGGAATCATAATCCGCGTGTCGGAGGTTCGAGTCCTCCCGCCGCTACCAAGTCTACGACCCAGGATGCGGCCCCCGGAGCGGGGGCTGAGTCTTGGGTTTCAATATGCACTGTGGTAGCATGCACGATTGCTCTGAAGCTAGGATAGGGTGAAGCGATGCGCGTACGAGTGACGCTGGCGTGCCAAGAGTGTAAACGCCGTAACTACACGACCATGAAGAACAAACGGAACGACCCCGAGAGGCTTGAGTTCCAGAAGTTCTGCAAGTGGTGCGGTTCACACACTTCGCACAAGGAGACGAAATAGGGGACAGGGTCGCCCTGCGTGGGGTGGATCCGAGACCCTATCCGATGACGAGCGCAGGGCAGTAGCTCTAACGGTAGAGCGCCGGTCTCCAAAACCGGATGTTGTGGGTTCGAATCCCTCCTGCCCTGCCAGCCTCCCAAAGAAAGGCACACGAAGCACGATGGCTAGAACGACGACCACGAAGACCACGGCGAAGGCCCCGGCCAAGCCGACAGCACCCCCGAAGACCAACAAGCCGGCTGCCGGTGCCGCCCCTTCGCGCGGTCGGTCTATGCGCTTCCTGCGTGAAGTGCGCATCGAGATGAGCAAGGTGACGTGGCCTCCCCGGCAGGAACTCACCCAGGCCACCATGGTCGTCATCGTCGCGGTGGTCATCGCCGCCGCCTATATCGGTGTGTTCGACCTCATCTGGTCGTCTCTGGTCAACCTGGCCCGGCTCGGGTAATCCACGGCCTCGTAGCGAAAGGACCCGCGCACCCATGTTGGCCAAAAAGTGGTATGTGATCAATACGTATTCGGGGCACGAGAACAAGGCGCGGGCCAATCTCGAGCACCGCATCCAATCCATGGACCTCGCCCCCTACTTCGAGGACATCGTGGTTCCCACCGAGCAGGTGGTCGAGACCAAGGGTGGCGAGAAGGTGCAGTTGGAGAAGCGCATCTTCCCCGGCTATGTGCTCGTGAAGATGACCCTCACCGACGACTCGTGGTCTCTGGTCAAGAACACTCCCGGAGTCACGGGCTTCGTCGGTTCCGAGAACAAGCCCACCGCACTGAGTCCGGCCGAAGTGGACCGCATCCTCCACACCTCCACCGCCGAGAAGCCGAAGGCGAAGGCCGAGTTCTCAGTCGGCGACCAGGTGAAGGTCTCGAGCGGCCCGCTGGCCGAGTTCACGGGCGAAGTAGCCGAGGTGAACGCGGAGCAGAGTAAGCTCAAAGTCATGGTGTCCATCTTCGGGCGTGATACGCCTACCGAATTGGGCTTCGAACAGGTCAAGCGGATCTGACGCACGCGCGGATCCAAGCGAAGGACACGGAGAGAGACAGTGGCAAAGAAGGTTCGCGCAAGTATCAAGCTTCAGATCCCTGCGGGTCAGGCCAACCCGGCGCCGCCCGTTGGTCCCGCCCTGGGTCAGCACGGCGTCAACATCATGGAGTTCTGCAAGGCGTATAACGCCCAGACTCAGGACAAGATCGGCACCATCATCCCGGTGGAGATCACGGTTTACGAGGACAGGTCGTTCACGTTCATCCTCAAGACTCCCCCGGCGGCTGTCCTTATCCGGCAGGCCGCGGGCGTGCCCAAGGGCTCCGGCGTGCCCAATCGCGACAAGGTGGGTAGAATCACCCGCGAGCAGCTTCGGCAGATCGCCGAGGTCAAGCTGCCCGACCTCAACGCCAACGACGTCGAGGCGGCCATGAACATACTGGCGGGCACGGCGCGCAGCATGGGCGTGACTGTCGAGAAGCGCTAGGTCGAATCTGATAGACACCTGACGCCGCGGGCTATCCGCGGGTCGGTGATCGTCGCGTGTGATATCGGCGCCCGGAAGAGCCGGGCGCCACGATGTGGGAGGGCCGAGAGGCCCGCATGCACCACAGGAGGAACGAACATGAGTAAGGGTTCCAAGCGCTTCGAGGAAGCCAAGCGCGCAGTCGAGACGGGCCGCGTCTATGCGCCCGCCGAGGCCGTCCGTCTGATCAAGTCTCTCGAGACGGCCAACTTCGACGAGACTGTCGAGGTCCACGTCAAGCTCGGCGTCAATCCCCGCCATGCCGAGCAACAGGTGCGCGGCACCATCATGCTCCCCCACGGCACGGGCAAGACCGTCCGCGTGGCTGTGTTCGCTAAAGGCGACAAAGCCACCGAAGCCGAAGAGGCCGGAGCGGACGTCGTGGGGGCCGAGGATCGGGCCACCCGCGTGGAACAGGGTTTCCTCGATTTCGACACGGCGATCGCCACTCCCGACATGATGGGTGTGGTCGGCAAGCTGGGTCGCGTGCTCGGCCCGCGTGGTCTGATGCCGAACCCGAAGGCCGGTACCGTGACCTTCGACGTGGGCAAGGCCGTGGCAGACATGAAAGCCGGCAAGATCGAGTACCGCACCGACAAGTTCGGCGTGGTGCACGTGATCGTTGGCAAGAAGTCGTTCGGCGAGCGCGATCTGGTGGAGAACTACGCGGAGTTCATCGACGAGCTGGTGCGGGTCAAGCCGGCCGCCGCCAAGGGCAAGTACCTGAGGTCCATCACCTTCGCGAGCACGATGGGTCCCGGGGTCCCGGTTGACACGACGCAGACCCGCGGGCTGCTCGAAGACGCTGCGACGGCGTAGGCGGGGTTGCAGGCGCGGGGCGCCGGGGCTATACTGGCCGCCCTGGGTCTGTCATCGAAGCGGACCCAGGAAGCCGGAGACAGCTGGTGCCGCCCGTCGGGCGGTCCAATCGGTCCATGGGGACCGGCCAGCCGAGGCGAGATGCGAAACGGGTGTGATCCGCGCGTTCGGATGCGCGAGACTACTTACTAGCGTCCACCTCTTCCAAGGTGGACGTTTCTTTTTGAAAGGAGGGAAGACACATGGTAAAGCCCGACAAAGTAGTGAAGCCGGAGAAGGTTGCAGCGGTGGAGCGCATCGCCGAGAAGCTGCGTTCGAACGACGTGTACTATCTGGTCGATTTCCGCGGACTCACGGTCGGTGACGCCACAGAGCTGCGCAGTCGCCTGCGGGCCGACGGCGCCGACCTGATGGTCGTGAAGAACACGCTGGCCAAGCGTGCGGCCGCGGCCGCCGGCATCGAGGGTCTCGACCTGCTCTTCGAGGGCCCTACGGCTATCGCCTACTGTGGTGACGACCCGGTGGCGCCTGCCAAGACCCTGGTGGGGTTCGTCAAAGAGAAGAAGAAGCTCGTCATCAAGGGCGGTTTTCTGCAGAGTGGCATCCTGCAGCAGGCACAAGTGGAGCAGCTGGCCCAGTTGCCGAGTCGTGAGGAACTCATCGCCAAGCTCGTGGGCGGCATCGCAGCGCCGCTGTACGGATTAGCGAACGTCCTGACCGGGCCCATCCGGGGACTCGTCGTGGCGCTCGACCAGATCAGGGAGCAAAAAGCTGCGGCGTAGCCCGGCCCGTCGTATGACCAGGGCGGTAGACGCCGCCGCGTATCCGAATGTATGGAGGTAGCACGAGCATGACCGCGAAGGAAATGATCAAAGAGATCAAGAAGATGACCGTCCTCGAGCTGGCCGAAGTCGTCAAGGCGCTTGAAGAGGAGTTCGGCGTGACCGCCGCGGCTCCCATGGCCGCCGCCGCCCCCGCCGCCGCCGCGGCCGTAGAGGAAGAAGAGCAGACCGAGTTCGACGTGATCCTCACCGCCACAGGCGACAAGAAGATCCAAGTCATCAAGGTCGTTCGCGCCGTCACGGGCCTTGGCCTGAAAGAAGCGAAGGACCTGGTCGACGGTGCGCCGAACGCCGTGAAGCAGGGTATCGCCAAAGCGGAAGCTGAAGACCTGAAGAAGCAGCTCGAAGAAGCTGGAGCCGCCGTCGAGATCAAGTAGTTCACAGCCACGCTTCTTCGGTAGGAGCTCGGCGGATACGAAGAATTTCGCGCCCGTCGTGCTTGTGCCTGCCGATTCCCTTGTGATAGCATCTGAGTTTGCGCTTGCGGTCCGAGCGCACTCAGAAACCATGCCGACTTATCTTGCGAGGAGTGAGCACGTTTGAGCCTCAGCACGACTCCCAAGCCGCTTACCACACGTACATCCTTCGCCAAACTCGCACCCATCCTCGATGTCCCGGAGCTGATCGCTATCCAGCTCGAGTCCTTCCGATGGTTCCTCGAGAATGGTCTGCGGGAGACCATCGAGGACATCAACCCCATCGAGGACTACACCCAGAAATACGCAGTGGAGTTCGGTGAGTACGAGTTCCGCGAGCCGCCCCTCTCGCTGGAGGAGTGTCGCAACAAAGACATGACCTACTCCGCGCCGCTCTTCATCACGGTGGCCTTCGTCAACCGTGAGACGGGCGAGATCCGTGAGCAGCAGGTCTTCATGGGCGATTTCCCCATGATGACGGATCAGGGCACGTTCATCATCAACGGCACCGAACGCGTCGTCGTCACACAGTTGGTGCGCTCGCCGGGCGCTTACGTGCAACTCCCAAAAGACAGCAACAAGCAGACGCAGGTCCTCGTGGCCAACCTCATGCCGTCCCGGGGTTCGTGGCTCGAGTTCGAGATCGACAAGCGCGGCACGGTCAACGTTCGCATCGACCGCAAGCGTAAGCTCCTGGCCACAGTCTTCCTGCGCGCTCTCGCGGGCATCAAGAACAGCGAGACGGGCGACAAGCCGGGCATCCTCGAGACGGGCACCGACGAGGAGATCCTCGCCGCCTTCGACGACAATCTGTTCATCCGCAACACGCTTGAGAAAGATACAGTGCGCTCGGTCGAAGAGGCGCTGGTGGAGCTGTTCAAGAAGCAGCGCCCGGGGGAGCCCCCGACGCTCGAAGCCAGCCGGACACTATTGCGCAACACCTGTTTCGATCCGAAGCGCTACGACCTGTCGCGGGTGGGGCGTCACAAAGTGAACACCCGTCTCGGGCTTCACATCGAGGACATCCGTACGCTGACGAAAGAAGATATCATCGCGCTCGTCAAGGAGCTGGTGGTCGTGCCTCTGGAGGCGGCGAAGAAGGCGCCGGAAGGGCCCGTAGCCTTCTGGGACGAGTCTCGCGACCTGGCCGACGCCGCCGCCAACCTCGAATGGGACGACGTGGCCCATCGTCTCGACGAGTACGAGGACTTCGGCAACCGCCGTCTCCGTACAGTGGGCGAGCTGGTGCAGGAGGCGTTCCGCATCGGCCTCTCCCGCATGGAACGCGTGGTCAAGGAGCGGATGACCACCGAGGATGTCGATACCATCACCCCACAGACGATCATCAACATCCGCCCGGTGGTCGCTGCGTTGAAAGAGTTCTTCGGCAGCTCGCAGCTTTCGCAGTTCCTGGACCAGACCAACTCGCTGGCGAGTCTCACCAACCGCCGGCGTCTGTCGGCGCTGGGCGCCGGGGGCCTCACCCGGGAGCGGGCGCCGATCGAAGTGCGCGACGTGCACCCCACGCACTATGGCCGTATGTGTCCTATCGAGACGCCGGAAGGCCCGAACATCGGTCTCATCGGGTCCCTGGCCGCCTATGCCAAGATCAACGAGTTCGGTTTCATCCAGACTCCCTACCGTCGGGTGGTCGACGGCAAGGTCACCGACGAGATCGTGTGGCTTTCGGCCTACGATGAACGTCAGTGCACGATCGCCCAGGCCAGCGCCCCCTTCGATGAGAAGACAGGTGCCTTCCTGAACGACACCGTCATGGCCCGCTCGCCCGGCGGCGAGTACGTCAGCGCCCTGGCCAACGATGTCGGGTTCATGGACGTCTCTCCGCAGCAGATCGTGTCCGTGGCCACCGCGCTCATCCCCTTCCTGGAGCACAACGACGCCAACCGGGCCCTGATGGGGTCCAATATGCAGCGTCAGGCCGTGCCCTTGCTGGTGTCCGATGCTCCGCTGGTGGGCACCGGCATGGAATATCGCGCCGCCGTCGACACCGGTGACGTCGTGCGCGCCCGTCAGACCGGGCGCGTCAAGGGCGTCTCGGCTGAACGCATACTCGTGGAATCCGAATCAGGCGAGATAGACAAGTATCCGCTGCTCAAGTTCACCCGCTCGAACCAGGGCACGCTCATACACCAGAAACCCCTGGTGGCCGTGGGCGATGACGTGGGCGAGGGCGCGGTCCTGGCCGATGGAGCGTCTACCAGCATGGGCGAGCTCGCGCTCGGCCGCAACCTGCTCGTTGCCTTCATGAGCTGGGAAGGCTACAACTTCGAAGACTCGATCATCATCAGCGAGCGTCTGGTCAAAGACGACGTGCTCACCTCGCTCCACATCGAAGAACATGAAGTGGAAGCACGGTCCACCAAGTTGGGCGACGAGGAGATCACTCGCGACATCCCCAACCGCTCCGAAGATTCACTCATGGACCTCGATGCAGACGGCATCGTGCGGATCGGCGCTGAGGTGAGTTCGGGCGACTTGCTGGTGGGCAAGATCACGCCGAAGGGCGAGACCGAGCTCACGGCCGAAGAGAAACTCATCCGCGCCATCTTCAAGGAGAAGGCACGCGAGGTTCGCGACACCTCACTCAAGGTGCCGCACGGCGAGCGCGGGGTGGTCATCGACGTGAAACAGTTCTCGCGCGAGAACGGCGACGATCTCTCTCCCGGCGTCAACCGGTTGGTGCGTGTGTACGTGGCCAAGAAGCGCAAGATCGCTGAGGGCGACAAGCTCGCCGGCCGTCACGGCAACAAGGGTGTTATCTCGAAGATCGTTCCTGAAGAAGACATGCCGTTTATGGAAGACGGAGCCCCGGTAGACATCATCCTGAACCCGCTGGGCGTGCCTTCGCGCATGAACGTGGGGCAGGTGCTCGAGACTCACTTGGGTTGGGCGGCGCGTCACGGTTTCTACAACATCAAGCGCAACAAGGTGCCCTTGGACGACGTCGATGGTACCTCCGATCTCAACTGGAAACGGCAGCTCGACTTGGTGCGCAAGTATTACGACATCGTCTCCGATTCCACGGCGGTCGGGCCGGCGCCCGTCGCCTCCCCTGCCTTTGACGGGGCCAGCCAGGTGGAAGTGGACGAGGCGTTGCTCGGCTGGGCTTTGGCCCACGACGACAGAAAACCCGTCCCGGTCGACGGGGTGGAGCCTTGTCACGTGGAGATGCGGGTGGACCTGTCTCGTCGCGAAGGCACCCAGGTGAGCGGCAAAGTCAAGCTGTTTAACGGCCGCACCGGCGAGCCCTACGACCAGAGCATCACCGTGGGCTACATGTACATACTGAAGCTCCACCACCTCGTTGACGACAAGATCCACGCCCGCTCCACCGGCCCCTACAGCTTGGTCACTCAGCAACCTCTGGGCGGCAAGGCACAGTTCGGCGGTCAGCGCTTTGGGGAGATGGAGGTGTGGGCGCTCGAGGCCTATGGCGCCGCGTATACCCTTCAGGAGATGCTCACCATCAAGTCCGACGACACCGTGGGCCGGGTCAAGGCCTACGAAGCCATCGTCAAGGGTGAGAACATCGCGCGCCCCGGCATTCCCGAGTCGTTCAAGGTGCTGTTGAAAGAGATGCAGTCCCTGGGTCTGGACGTGAATGTGATAAGTGAGGAAGGCGGCCATCTCGAAGTGTCCGACGAGGAAGACGACCTTCTGAGGGCCGCCGAAGAGTTGGGCATCGACCTGGGCGCGCGCCGTCGTGCCGAAGAGCGGGCGGCCGAAGCTCAGGCCGCCTTGGTCAGCTCGAATCCGGCGGACGACTATGACGATGTATTTGACGATGACGACGACGAAGGGGACGCCCTCGTCGTCGACGAGAGCGAGATCGCGGCTGCATTGAACGTGGACCTCGCTGTCGTCGGCGATAACGAAGACGAGGAGTCGCCCCTGCCCGTGGTCGACGAAGAGGAATAGGAGCTCCCTTGATCGACATCAACGAATTCGACGCCATCAAGATCGGCCTGGCGTCTCCGGAACAGATCCGGGCGTGGTCGTCAGGTGAGGTCACCAAGCCGGAGACGATCAATTACCGCACGCTCAAGCCGGAGAAGGACGGACTCTTCTGCGAGAAGATCTTCGGTCCCACCAAGGACTGGGAGTGCTACTGCGGCAAGTACAAGCGCGTGCGCTACAAAGGAATCATCTGCGAGCGTTGCGGCGTCGAGGTCACGCGGGCCAAGGTGAGGCGTGAGCGTATGGGCCACATCGACTTGGCCGCGCCCGTCTCCCACATCTGGTACTTCAAGGGCGTGCCCAGCCGCATGGGCTACCTGCTCGACATCTCGCCCAAGCGTCTGGAGCGCGTGCTCTACTTCTCGGCCTCCATCGTCACCTACGTGGACGAGGAGAAGCGCGAGGCCGACAAAGAGAAGCTCGAGACACTGGTGCAGGCGGACATCGACAACCTCTTCGCCGCCCGCGACGAGCGCAAGGCCCGCATCCTGGCCGAGCGCGACAAGCGTGTGAGCGTGATCATGGGTAACTCCACCCCCGACGAGGACGACGAGGTGGCTCTCGGTCTGGACGAGGTGCCTCTGGAGGAGTGGAGCCAGAAGGAAGTCACGAAGCGCACGGCCGAGTTGCGGGAGCATGCCGACCTGTCCCTGCGCGAATTGGAGCGTTACGCAGACGAGCAGGCCGAGCGCACGCGCGAATTGTGGACCGCCTTCCGCAACCTCAAGCAGAGCGAGATCATCACCGACGAGACCTTCTTCCGCGATCTCAAGGAGAAGTTCGGTAACCCCTTCGGCTACGGCATCTACTTCAAGGGCGGCATGGGCGCGGAGGCCATCCGGGAGTTGCTGCGGGCTGTAGACCTCGAAACAGAGGCTACCTCGCTGCGCGAGGTCATCAAGACCAGCAAGGGCCAGCGCCAGAGCCGGGCGGTGAAGCGTCTCAAGGTGGTGGAAGGATTCCTGCGGAGCGACAACCGTCCGGAGTGGATGGTGCTCGAAGCCATACCGGTCATCCCGCCGGAGTTACGTCCGATGGTGCAGCTGGACGGCGGCCGTTTCGCCACCAGCGACCTGAACGACCTCTACCGCCGCGTGATCAACCGCAACAACCGCCTTAAGCGCCTGCTCGATCTGGGCGCCCCCGAGATCATCGTCAACAACGAGAAACGCATGCTGCAGGAAGCCGTGGACGCGCTCTTCGACAACGGCCGGCGCGGCCGCGCCGTCACGGGACCCGGCAACCGGCCGCTCAAGTCGCTCTCCGACATGCTCAAGGGTAAGCAGGGACGCTTCCGTCAGAACCTGCTCGGCAAGCGCGTGGACTATTCAGGACGCTCGGTGATCGTGGCCGGTCCGGAGCTCAAGCTCCACCAGGCCGGCATCCCCAAGACCATGGCCCTTGAGCTCTTCAAACCCTTCGTCATGAGCCGCCTGGTAGAGCGCCGTCAGGTGCAGAACATCAAGGCTGCCAAGAAGATCGTGGAGAGCGAGAGCCCCGAGGTGTGGGACATACTCGAGGAAGTCATCACTGAGCATCCGATCCTACTGAACCGGGCCCCCACGCTCCACCGCCTGGGCATCCAGGCATTCGAGCCGGTGCTCATCGAGGGCAAGGCCATCCAGCTGCACCCACTAGTGTGCACCGCTTTCAACGCCGACTTCGACGGCGACCAGATGGCCGTTCACCTGCCGCTCTCGGTAGAGGCCCAGTCGGAGGCGCGCATACTGATGCTCTCCTCCAACAACATCCTCTCGCCGGCTCACGGCAAGCCCCTCTCGGTGCCCTCGCAGGACATGATCCTGGGCGTCTACTACATGACCTACTACGAGCCCCTCGAAGGCCAACCGGAACTCGAGAGTGTCGACGTCACCGATCCGGAGGCGTTGCACTCGCTCGACCCTCGGCCCTCGGCCTTCTCAGAGGTGTCCGAACTCGAGCACGCCTACCTCGACCACGTCGTGGGGCTGCAGGATCCCATTCTCCTCCGTTGGCAGGACGGCCGCATCATGACCACGGTTGGCCGGGCTCTGTTCAACTCCGCCGTGGTGGCCAGCCTGGCCGAGTACTTCGGCGAGGCCTGGGATACGGGTGAAGATGGCGAGCCCGGACGAAAGTACGAATACGAGTATCGCAACCGTGTCTTCACAAAGAAGGTGATGACGGACTTCGTCTCCGATCTCGTGGAGACTTTCGGCGCGACCGCCGTGGCCAACCTGCTCGACGTCCTCAAGGACCTTGGCTTCCATTACGCCACCGTTGCCGGGGTCACCATCTCCAAGAACGACATCGTGGTCCCGCCGGAGAAGGAACAGATCCTGCAGGGTTACGAAGAGAAGGTCGCGCGCATCCAGAAGGAGTACATGCGCGGTCACCTCACCGAGGTGGAGCGCAGGGAGCGGGTGACCGATCTTTGGACAGAAGCCACCGACAAGGTGGCGGAAGCCATGGAACAGAACTTCCGCCGGCTGAACCCGGTATACATGATGGCCAACTCCGGAGCCCGCGGCTCCTTCAAGCAGATCCGCCAGTTGGCGGGTATGCGGGGGCTCATGGCCAATCCGAAGGGTGAGATCATCGAGCGACCCATCAAGGCCAACTTCATGGAAGGCCTCTCGGTCCTCGAGTACTTCATCTCGACGCACGGCGCCCGCAAGGGTCTGGCCGACACGGCGCTCCGCACCGCCGACTCGGGGTATCTCACCCGTCGTCTGGTCGATGTGGCGCAGGACGTGGTCATCCGCGACGTCGATTGCGGCACCAGCGAATCCATCGTGCTGCCCTACCGCCGCGACGACAAGTCGGAGCACCTCCTCGGTCGGCTCTTCGGTGAGAACATCGTCGACCCGGACACGGGCGAAGTGTTGCGCCAACGCAACGACGTCATCACCAAGCGTGCGCTGCGCGATCTGGACAAGGTCTTCGCGGCGGCCGAGCACAAGGATATGAAGCTCAAGGTGCGCTCGGTGCTGGTGTGCGAGAGCGAGTTCGGCGTGTGCCAGCACTGCTACGGCCGCTCGCTGGCCACCAACGAGTTGGCCGCCATCGGAGAAGCCGTGGGGCACGTGGCTGCCCAGTCTATCGGCGAACCCGGCACGCAGCTCACGATGCGCACCTTCCACACCGGTGGTGTGGCAGGTGCCGACATCACCCACGGTCTCCCGCGGGTAGTGGAGCTCTTCGAGGCCCGCAAACCTAAGGGTCAGGCGCGCATCGTCGATGCCGAACTGCTCCCGGATCGCGAGTACTTCGCCGAGTTCGACGATCCCGCGAATCCGCGGCGCATCCACATCGTCGACGACCTCGGCGAGGAGGCGACCTCCTATCCGGTGAGCCGCCGCATGCAGCTCACGGTGAAGCACGGCGACCGCGTCTACGCGGGCGACCAGCTCTACGCCGGACCGCTGAACCCACACGACCTACTGCAGCACCGCGGCCCCTTGGGCACGAGCCAGTACCTGGTGGGCGAGGTGCAGAAGGTCTATAAGAGCCAAGGCGTGGAGATCAGCGATAAGCACATCGAGCTGATCGCCCGCCAGATGACCAAGCGAGTGCGGGTGGACGCCTCCGGCGACACCCACTTCCTACCTGGGCAGACGGTCGACAAGATCGCCTTCGAGCGCGAGAACGCCGCCGTCGTCGAGGCAGGTCTCGAGCCTGCCACCTACGAGGTCATGATCATGGGCATCACCAAGGCCTCGCTGGCCACGGAGAGTTTCCTCTCGGCGGCTTCCTTCCAGGAGACCACCAAGGTGCTTACCGATGCCGCCCTCGAAGGCAAGACCGACTACCTCCGCGGCCTCAAGGAGAACGTGATCATAGGCAAGTTGATCCCGGCTGCCACCGGGCTGCGCAGGTATCGCAACATCGAAGTGAACCCCGTTCGCACCATCCTGCCCGACATCGAGGGGTTCTTCGGTGTGAGTGCGGGTCAAGGAGACGGTGGGCACGTGGGCAAGCTCACGCCCGAGCAGGCCTCGGCCATGCTCTCCGGCGACGGAGGAGCGGGCGACGAGTGGACGGACGCTTCCGTCGACGACCTCGATCTCCCCACCTACGTTCACTCGATCCTCACCGGCTACGGCATCGAGAGCATCGGCGCCCTGCTGGATACCACCTCGGAGGAGCTCTTGAGCATTTCCGGATTCGGCCAGAAGAGCCTGGAGGAAGTGCGCAATCGTCTGGCCGATCGAGGCCTGAGCCTGAAGGGGGAAGAGGCCGACGAAGTGGAAGCGGTCCTGTCCTCCGACATGGAAGACGACTACGAGATGTCCGTGCCCGAAGAGACGCAGGAAGACTGATGGCTCCTTGTAGCCTCCGAGCCCCTTTGCTATACTTCGCCGCCGCGGCTGAGTCCGGCTTGGTTAGCAACCACGTCTCCTGGTCACGGCAGCATCCGGCAGGTAGTGATCCGATTGTGACTGAGGAGCGTTCGTGCCGACCATAAATCAGTTGATACGGAAAGGCCGCGCTGAGCTGGCCAAGAAGAGTAAGACGCCGGCGCTCAGAGGAGCTCCGCAGAAGCGAGGCGTGTGCATCCGCGTGTACACCACAACGCCCAAGAAGCCGAACTCGGCTCTGCGCAAGGTGGCGCGTGTGCGTCTCACGAACGGGATGGAGGTCACCGCCTACATCCCCGGCATCGGGCATAATCTCCAGGAACACTCGGTGGTTCTCATCAGGGGCGGCCGGGTCAAGGACCTCCCAGGAGTCCGGTACAAGATCATTCGCGCGGCTCTCGACACCGCAGGTGTGGCTAATCGTAAGCAGAGCCGCTCCAAATACGGTGTCAAGGCGCCCAAGTAGAGCAGGAAGGTGGCTGTAGATGGCTCGTAGGATTAAGGCTCCGAAGCGCGAGATCCAGCCGGATCCCGTATATCGGAACCGGTTGGTGACGCAGATCACCAATCGGCTCATGATCGACGGCAAGAAGTCCACTGCCGAGCACATCGTGTACGGGGCCCTCGACATCATGCGCGAGCGCACCGGTCAGGACCCGATCGCTGTTGTGAAGGAAGCGGTCGAGAACGTCCGGCCGGCGCTGGAAGTGAAGTCGCGCCGTGTTGGTGGCGCCAACTATCAGGTGCCGGTTGAAGTAGCCACGCGGCGTTCGTATACGTTGGCGGTACGTTGGCTGATAACTCACAGTCGCGCCCGGCGCGAGAAGAGCATGGCCGAACGCTTGGCCGGCGAGTTGCTCGATTCATTCAATCGCACCGGCGTGACCATGAAGAAGAAGGAAGATCTGCTGCGCATGGCTGAGGCGAACAAGGCCTTCGCCCACTACCGCTGGTAGCGGTGGCGGGGAGTGGCTGAGAAGGCGCTCCCGGCAGTTGAAAGTGTAGATCCGGGTACGCGGGGCGGCGCTGGCCCCGCGACCCGGATCTGGGTTCGTTTGCGTCGGGCCGGATGGTCCGCCCGGCATGTGAAGGGATAGAGAGAACGTGGCACAGACAGCAACATCGAAAACTGAGACGGGGAAGCGTCCGTTCCCTCTGGAGCGAGTGCGGAACATCGGCATCATGGCCCACATCGATGCCGGGAAGACCACGACCACGGAGCGCATCCTCTACTACACCGGTCGCACGTACAAGATCGGCGAGGTGCACGACGGCGCTGCGGTGATGGATTGGATGGAGCAGGAGCAGGAGCGCGGCATCACCATCACGGCGGCTGCGACGACCTGTGAGTGGAAGCACCATCGAGTGAATATTATAGACACGCCCGGGCACGTGGACTTCACGATGGAAGTCGAGCGTTCCCTGCGCGTGCTTGACGGCGCGGTGGCTGTTTTTGACGCTGTGGCCGGTGTGGAGCCCCAATCTGAGACCGTGTGGCGGCAGGCCGACAAGTATCAGGTGCCCCGTATCGCCTTCATCAACAAGATGGACCGCACGGGCGCTGATTTCGTCAGAGCAGCGCAGACCATGGTCGACAGGCTCCACGCGAGGCCGCTGATCATTCAGCTGCCGGTGGGAGCCGAAGAAGGTTTCCGCGGCATCGTCGATCTGGTGAGGATGCGTGCCTATATCTTCCACGATGACATGGGCGTGGAGTGGGAAGACACCGACATCCCCGCGGACATGGTTGCCGAAGCCGAAGAAGCGCGCGCATTCATGATCGAGACCCTCGCCGATTATGACGAGACGATCATGAACGCCTATCTCGAGGGCGAGGACGTCTCTGAGGCGGCGGTCCGTTCGGCGATCCGCGCCTCGGCCCTCCAGCTCGGCGCGACGCCGGTGCTGTGCGGGTCCGCCTTTAAGAACAAGGGCGTCCAGATGCTGCTCGACGCCGTGATCGACTACCTTCCGTCGCCTCTAGACATCCCGCCGGTGGTTGGCTTCGATCCACGCACCGACGCCGAGGTGATCCGGCCGGCCTCCGACGACGAGCCCTTCAGCGCGCTCGCGTTCAAGATCATGACCGACCCTTACGTTGGCAAGCTCACCTTCTTCCGGGTGTATTCCGGCGTCCTCAGGGCGGGATCGTACGTCTACAACGCGTCCAAAGACAAGAGGGAGCGTGTCGGCAGGATCCTGCAGATGCACGCGAACCATCGGGAAGACCGTAGCGAGATCTTCGCGGGCGACATCGCGGCCGCGGTGGGCCTGAAGGCCACCACCACCGGGGATACTCTCACGGACCCCGGCTATCCGGTGATACTCGAGTCCATCGAATTCCCGGAGCCGGTCATCTCCGTGGCTATCGAACCGAAGACCAAGATCGATCAGGACCGCCTCGGCGAGAGCCTCATGAAACTCGCGGAGGAAGATCCTACCTTCCGCGTGCGCAACGACGAGGAGACCGGCCAGACGATCATCGCGGGCATGGGCGAGTTGCACCTGGAGATCATCGTCGACCGTCTGCTTCGGGAGTTCAAAGTGGACGCGAACGTCGGGCGTCCTCAGGTGGCCTACCGCGAGACCATCCGCTCTACGGTGGAGAAGGCCGAAGGGCGCTTCGTGCGCCAGACCGGCGGGCGCGGTCAGTATGGGCACGTCTTGCTGCGGGTGTCGCCCGCCGAGCAGGGCGCGGGCTTCACCTTCACCAACCGCATCGTGGGGGGCTCGGTGCCCCGGGAGTACATCGCGCCGGTGCAGGCCGGCGTGGTCGAAGCGATGGGGACCGGCGTGCTGGCCGGCTTCCCCATGGTCGACATCAGTGTGGAGCTGTACGACGGCTCCTACCACGAAGTCGACAGCTCGGAGATGGCCTTCAAGATCGCCGGATCGATGGCGTTCAAGGCCGGAGCCGAGAAAGGCAAGCCGGTGCTTCTCGAACCAATCGAAGACGTGGAGGTGGTCGTTCCCGAGGAATACATGGGTGATGTCATCGGAGATCTGAACTCCCGGAGGGGCCACATCTTGGGAATGGAGCCGCGCGCCGGTGCTCAGGTTGTGCGCGCGCAGGTGCCTCTCTCCGAGATGTTCGGATACGCCACCGATCTACGGTCGTCCACGCAGGGCCGGGCGGTCTACACCATGCAGTTCAGCCACTACGCGGAAGTACCCGCGTCTATCGCTACGGAGATCGTCGCACGCTATCGCGGCGATCGCTGACCAGATTACATCAAGCAAGACGGCCGGTCCTCCGGCCTGAGCGCATCACAGTAAGGAAAGGGAGGAAAGATGGCGAAGAAGAAGTTCGAGCGGACTAAGCCGCACGTGAACGTCGGCACCATCGGCCACGTAGACCATGGCAAGACGACCCTGACGGCTGCCATCACCTGCTGCTTGGCCGCCCGCAACCCCAACATCACGGTGAGGTCGTTCGACTCGATCGACAACGCTCCGGAAGAACGTGAACGCGGCATCACCATCGCTACGGCGCACGTGGAGTACGAGACCGAGAACCGCCACTACGCGCACGTCGATTGCCCGGGCCACGCCGACTACATCAAGAACATGATCACCGGCGCCGCCCAGATGGATGGAGCGATCCTGGTCGTGTCTGCCGCCGACGGCCCCATGCCGCAGACCCGCGAGCACATCCTGCTCGCCCGTCAGGTGGGCGTGCCGTACATCATCGTCTTCCTGAACAAGGCGGACATGGTAGACGACCCCGAGCTCCTGGAGCTGGTAGAGATGGAGGTGCGCGAGCTCCTCAGCGAGTACGAGTTCCCGGGAGACGACATCCCCGTGATCACGGGCTCGGCCCTGAAGGCCCTGGAATGCGGTTGCGGCGGCGACGAGTGCGAAGCCTGCAATCCCATCCTCGAGCTCATGAAGGCCGTTGACGAGTACCTGCCCTTGCCCGTCCGCGATACCGACAAGCCGTTCCTCATGCCGATCGAGGACGTGTTCACGATCCAGGGTCGCGGCACCGTGGTGACCGGTCGTATCGAGCGCGGCGTGGTGAAGGTGAGCGACGAGGTCCACATCATCGGCATGAAGCCGGAGATCACCAAGACCGTGTGCACCGGCGTCGAGATGTTCCGCAAACTGCTCGACGAAGGTCGGGCCGGCGATAACGTGGGCGTTCTTCTCCGCGGCATCAAGCGTGAAGAAGTGGAGCGCGGCATGGTCCTGGCCAAGCCGGGCAGCATTACCCCGCACACCGAGTTCGAAGCCGAAGTGTACGTTCTGACTCGCGAAGAAGGCGGCCGTCACACGCCGTTCTTCAACGGGTATCGGCCCCAGTTCTATTTCCGCACCACCGACGTCACGGGCGACTCCCGCCTTGAAGAAGGCGTGGAGATGGTCATGCCGGGCGACCGGACCAACCTGACCGTCAAGCTCATCACTCCGATCGCCATGGAGGAAGGCCTCCGCTTCGCTATCCGCGAAGGCGGCCGTACCGTTGGCGCCGGCGTCGTCGCGAAAGTAATCCAATAGGCACCGACGTTCACGACCGCCGCGGGGTCCCGGAACGGGGCCCCGTCGGGTCGAACAGCGAGAGGCGAGGCTGACCTTGGCTCAACAAAAGATACGCATACGATTGAAGGCCTACGATCACGAGCTCGTGGACAAGAGCGCGCGCAGCATCGTGGAGACGGCGGAGCGCACCGGGGCTACCATCTCGGGACCTGTTCCCCTTCCCACGGAGAAGAACGTCTACTGCGTGATCCGCGGTCCTTTCAAAGACAAAGACTCGCGCGAGCATTTTGAGATCCGCACGCACAAGCGGCTCATCGACATCCACCAACCGACTCCGAAGACGGTGGATTCGCTCATGCGCATGGACCTGCCTGCGGGCGTCGACATCGAGATCAAACTGTGATGAAAGCAATTCTTGGAACCAAGATAGGCATGACCCAACTGTTCGGTGAAGATGGCGCCGTCTCTCGAGTGACGGTCATCCAGGCCGGGCCTTGCGTCGTGACCCAGAAGAAAGACGTTGCCGGCGACGGCTACTCCGCCACCCAGATCGCCTTCGGCGACGTCAAGGCGAAGAAGCTCACGAGGCCTGAACTCGGTCATCTCAAGAAGTCGGGAGTGTCCCCGAAGAAGCATCTCGCCGAATTCCGCGGCGAACACGACCTTGCTCTGGGCGACCAGGTGACGGTAGACGTGTTCTCACCGGGAGACGTGGTCACGGTGACCGGCGTGAGCAAGGGCAAGGGCTTCCAGGGTGTGATCAAGCGTCACGGCTTCAAGGGCGGGCCTGCCAGTCACGGTTCGCGCTTCCACCGGGCCCCCGGCTCGATAGGCGCGAGCGCCGATCCCGCCCGAGTGTACCCGGGCACCAAGCTGCCTGGACAGATGGGCAACAAGAAGATCACCCAGACCGGTCTCACGGTTGTGGCCGCCGACGTGGAGCGCAACCTTCTCATGGTCAAGGGCTCCGTCCCCGGGAGCAAAGGCTCCCTGGTGTTCGTCAGAGGTTAGGGATATGCCAACGATACAAAAAATCGACGAGAAGGGCGCCGTCATCGGCGAGCACGAGTTCGCGGACAGCCGTGTGGAGACGGTGATGAACATCGGCCTCCTGCATGAAGTGGTCCGCGGCGAGCAGGCCGCCCGTCGTCAGGGCACGCACGCCGCCAAGACGCGCGGCCAAGTGTCGGGCACGGGAGCCAAAGCTTTCAGGCAGAAGGGCACCGGGCGCGCACGTGCGGGCAGCACCCGAGTGTCGCAGTGGACCGGCGGCGGTTTTGCCTTTCCGCCCGTGTCCCGCGACCATTCCTTCAAGGTCAACAAGAAGGTGCGCGTCAAAGCCTTTCGCATGGCCCTGGGCAATCTCATCGCCAATGACGCGGTGCGGGTACTTTCAGGCGTGGAATTCGACGTGCCGTCGACGAAGCGGGCTTCGGCCATCTTGGATTCGGCTGAGCTCGACGGGCCTACGTTGGTGGTCGCCGCCTCGCAGGAGCTGAACACCTTGCTCAGCTTCCGGAACCTTCCTCGCACCCGCGTGTTGCCGGTGAACGAGGTCGATGTGCAAGACTACCTGTGGGCGCGGAGCGCCGTGCTGACGGAGGCCGCTGTGGCGGCTCTAGAAGGCGGTGCGAACTGATGGAGGCGCGTCAAGTGATCATCAGGCCGGTGATCTCGGAGAAGAGCTACGAGGCCGTGGAACGCGGCCGCTACTCCTTCGAGGTGCACACCAAGGCCACGAAGCAGCACGTTCGCGACGCCGTTGAGGAGATCTTCAAGGTGTCGGTCATCGGTGTGAACACGATGAACGTGAAGCCCAAGCCGAAGCGTCGCGGTGCCCACCAAGGCACTACGCGCCGGTGGAAGAAAGCTGTCGTCGAACTGGCTCCGGGCAACCGGATCGAGTTCTTCGGCGGCAACTAAGAGGCTAGGAGAGCGGAAGAGGCTCATGGCGATCAAGAGTTACAAACCAACGTCACCGGGACGTCGCTTCACGACCACTCCGGGCTTCGAGGAGATCACGAAGTCCGAGCCGGAGAAGTCGCTGATCGTCCCGGTCAAGCGCAAGGGCGGCCGCAACAACAACGGCCGTATCACCACGCGTCACCAGGGTGGCGGCCACAAGCGGATGTATCGCATCATCGACTTCAAGCGTGACAAGGACGGGGTCCCCGGACGAGTCTCGTCGATCGAGTACGACCCGAACCGCAGCTGCCGCATCGCCCTGATCGTGTACGCCGACGGGGAGAAACGCTACATTCTGGCGCCGAACAAGCTCAAGGTGGGCGACCAAGTGGAGGCGGGCCCCGGAGCCGACATCAAGGTGGGCAATGCCCTGCCCTTGAAGAACATCCCGGTGGGGTCCACCGTGCACAACATCGAGCTCCATATCGGCAAGGGCGGCCAGATTGCCCGGGCCGCCGGCACGTCGGCTCAGGTGATGGCTAAAGAAGGCGCCTACGCCACCCTTCGTCTGCCCTCTGGTGAGATGCGCATGATCCATCTGGCATGCCGGGCGACAGTGGGCGAGATCGGCAACGCCGAACACGAGAACCTGTCGACAGGCAAGGCCGGGCGGAGCCGTTGGATGGGCATCCGCCCAAGTGTCCGCGGCACGACCATGAACCCTGTGGATCATCCTCACGGCGGCGGCGAAGGCTCCACTACGCCCGGCCGTCATCCGGTCACTCCGTGGGGCGTACCGACTCTCGGTCACAAGACCAGGGGCACAAAGACGTCCGACAAGTACATCATCAGACGACGCGGTAAGGGGAGGTAGAAGGCGCTGTGACGAGATCGAGCAAGAAGGCGCCTTTCGTCGCGGAGAAGCTCATGCTGCGTATCGAGCGCATGAACAGTACCGGCGAGAAGCGCATGTTGAAGACGTGGTCGCGTGCTTCGACGATCTACCCCGAGATGGTGGGTCACACCATCGCCGTCCACGACGGGCGTAAGCATGTGCCCATCTACGTGACGGAGAGCATGGTGGGCCATAAGCTGGGAGAGTTCGCCCTCACGCGCACCTACCGGGGCCATGGCGGCGGCAAAGAGAAGCGGTCGAGGAGGTAGGCCGTGGTCAGCGCTACAGCCAAATATGTGCGGCTTTCGCCGCGCAAGGCGCGTCAGGTCGTCGACCTGATCCGCGGCAAGTCCGTGGGTGACGCCAGAGCCATCCTCATGTTGACGCCTCGCGGCGCGGCTCCCATAGTGCAGAAGGTTCTGGCTTCGGCCGTAGCCAATGCTGAGAACAACAACGACATGGCCGCAGAGGATCTTTACGTGGCCAATGCCTACGTGAACGAAGGCCCCACGCTCAAGCGGTTCAAGCCGCGGGCGATGGGTAGGGCTACGCGGATCCGCAAGCGGACCAGCCACATCACCGTGGCCGTTGACGAGAGAAGGGAGTCTTAACCCGTGGGACAGAAGGTTCACCCGGGTGGCATGCGTCTCGGCATCATCCATGATTGGAAGGCGCACTGGTTCACCGAGAAGAATTACGCGGATTTCCTTGAAGAGGACCTCAAGATCCGTAGGTACATCCGGCGCCGCATGGGGCACGCCGGTTTGTCTGACATCGTCATCCGTAAGGATACGAACAAGATAGTGATCGACATCCATACCGCACGCCCGGGCATCGTCATTGGAAAGTCCGGAGCCGAGGTCGACAGTCTCCGGAGAGAGATCCACGGTATGACGGGCAAGAACGTGCACGTCAACATCGTTGAGATCAAGCGTCCGGAGTTGGACGCCAGCCTGGTAGCACAGTCCATCTCGGAGCAGCTGGCCAACCGGGTCAGCTTCCGGCGGGCTATGAAGCGTGCGATCACGTCGGCCATGCGTTCGGGCGCCGCCGGCATCAAAGTGAGGTCCGGCGGCCGTCTGGGCGGCGCCGAGATGGCGCGTGTCGAGGGCTACAGCGAAGGGCGCGTGCCTCTGCACACTCTGCGCGCCGACATCGACTACGGTTTTTGGGAAGCCAACACGACCTTCGGCAAGATCGGGGTCAAGGTGTGGATCAACAAGGGCGAGATCATGCCTGAGGGTTTCGACAACGACGCTCGAAAAGAGCCGACGCTCGGCGTGCCCGAGGAGCGGCGTGGCGGCCGTGGCGGCCGTGGTGGTGGCGCTGGTGGCGCTGGTGGCGGCGGCGGCCGTCGAGGCGAAGGTTCTAGGTGGTAGACCCCATCATCACCGTGGCAGGCCGGGCGTGGCCCGCGCTAGATACGCCCGGGACCGTGGACAGGGACTGACCAGCCTCAGGGAGACAAGGAACGATGCTACTACCAAAGAGGATAAAACATAGAAAGCAGCAGCGCGGCCGTATGGGCGGTAAGTCCAAAGGCCAGACCACTGTGCAGTTCGGCGAGTTCGGTCTTCAGGTACTCGAGCCGGGCTGGATCACGAGCCGGCAGATCGAGTCGGCCCGTGTTGCGATGACCCGCAAGATGAAGCGGGGCGGCAAGGTATGGATCAACATCTTCCCGCATAAGCCGATCACCAAGAAGCCCGCCGAGACCCGCATGGGCTCCGGCAAGGGCTCGCCCGATCAGTGGGTGGCAGTGGTGAAGCCGGGCCGGGTCATGTTCGAGATCGCCGGCGTGTCCGAGGAGTTGGCTCGGGAGGCTATCCGCCTCGCGGTGCACAAGCTCCCCCTAAAGTGCCGGTTCGTGACGAGGGAGGGCGGCGACTTTGAAGGCTAAGGACATCGTCGAACTCGCCGAGCAGGAGCTGGAGCAACGCCTGAAGCAATCGCGGGAGGAGCTGTTCAACCTGCGCTTTCAACACGCCACCGGTCAGCTTGAGAACACCGGCCGGCTGCGTCAGGTGCGCCAGGATATCGCGCGCATCCTATCGGTTCAGAACTCACAGAAGTCGAAGGAGTCGTAGATGGTCGCGGAGCGAAAGAGTTCGCAGCGCGAGCGCCGTGGCGTCGTTATCTCCGACAAGATGGAGAAGTCCATCGTCGTGGAGGTGGCGGCAGCCAAGCCGCACCCGCTCTATAAGAAGATCGTGCGTCGCAGCAGCCGTCTCAAGGCGCACGACGAGAACAACGAGGCGCGTATCGGTGACGTGGTGCTGGTGCGCGAGTGCCGGCCGCTCTCCAGGTCGAAGAGCTGGCGCCTCATGAGCATCCTGGAGCGGGCCGAGTAGCCCCTCGAGCGAGAGAGACAGGTAACGAGCGATGATCCAAGTAGAGACGAGACTCAAAGTGGCCGATAACACCGGCGCTCGCGAGCTTCTCTGCATCCGCATCAGGGGTGGGTCGCACCGTCGGTATGCCGGCGTGGGCGACATCATCGTCGGTACGGTGAAGGAGGCTACCCCGGGCGGCTCGGTGAAGAAGGGCGACGTGGTGCAGGCAGTCGTAGTGCGCGTCAAGAAGTCGTTCGGACGTCCGGACGGCACCTACATCGGGTTCGACGAGAACGCGGCGGTCCTTATCGATCGGCAGAAGAACCCTCGAGGTACGCGCATCTTCGGGCCTGTGGCCCGGGAACTGCGCGAGAAGAACTTCGCCAAGATCGTGTCCTTGGCTCCGGAGGTGCTGTGATGAAAGCGTCGGCGCCCAAGGTCAGGAAGATCCGCAAAGGTGACACCGTCGAGGTGATCCAAGGCAAAGAGCGCGGCAAGCGAGGCAAGGTACTCCGGGTACTGGCCGAGGATCAGCGCGTGGTCATCGAGCGGGTCAATTTCATCAAGCGGCACGTGCGCCCGTCGCAGAAGAACCCGCAGGGCGGCGTCATCGAGCGCGAGGCCGGTATCCACGTGTCGAACGTGAAGCTGGTGTGCCCGGGCTGCGACTCCGCCGCTCGTGTGGGCATGCGTGAGGAGCGTGGCGAGAAGGTGCGTTACTGCAAGAAGTGCAACGTCCAGGTAGATAAGGCTTAGCGATGCCTACACCGAGATTCAGAGAGAAGTATACGAGCCAGGTCGTGCCCGAGTTGCTGTCCGAATTCGGATACGAAAACATCATGCAGGTGCCGCGGCTGTCCAAGATCACCATGAACATGGGTGTGGGCGACGCCGCGCAGGATGCCAAGCTACTGGAGGAGGCGGGCAAGCAGTTCGCGCAGATCACCGGGCAGAAAGCCCAGGTGCGTCGGGCCCGCAAATCCATAGCTAACTTCAAGATCCGGGAAGGCATGCCGGTGGGCCTGCGCGTCACGCTGCGGGGCGATCGCATGTGGGAGATGCTGGATCGTCTCATCAGCATCGCGCTCCCTCGCATCCGGGACTTTCGAGGCATCTCCCCGAAGGGGTTCGATGGTCAGGGCAACTTCAACCTCGGTCTCAAGGAGCAGATTATTTTCCCTGAGATCGACTATGACAAGATCGATCGGGTCCGTGGATTGGATGTCGCCATCACCACCACCGCGGAAACTGACGATGAAGCTCGGGCGCTGCTCAAGAAGTTGGGCATGCCGTTCCGCGAGAGCTAGAGAAGGAGCAGTAAGGTATGGCAAAGAAGTCGATGATCGCGAAGGCGAACCGGCCGCCGAAGTTCTCTTCGCGCGCATACAATCGGTGCAGACGTTGTGGGCGGCCACGCGGATACTTCCGCAAGTTCGGTCTCTGCCGCATCTGCCTGCGTGAGCTCGCGCATGAGGGAGTAATCCCCGGCGTGACCAAGTCGAGCTGGTAGGGAGGAGGGACTATGTCGCTATCAGATCCCATCGCCGACATGCTCACGAGGCTCCGTAACGCCAATAAGGCGCTGCACTCCGAGGTCTCGATGCCCACGTCGCACTTGAAAGTGGAAGTCGCCCGCATCCTGAAGGACGAGGGCTACATCGCGGGCTACAACGTGGTCAAAGGGGAGAGCTACGATCTACTCGTGGTCGACCTCAAGTACACGGAAGACCGCCGCCGGGTCATCACTCAGCTGAAGCGGATCAGCAAGCCCGGCCGTCGTATCTACGCCAAGAAAGACAAGCTGCCCAAGGTCCTCGGGGGCCTGGGGATGGCCATCGTGTCGACTTCCCGCGGCGTCATGAGCGCCCGAGAGGCTCAGCGAATGGGCATCGGCGGCGAAGTCGTCTGTTTCGTGTGGTGATGGGCCATGTCTAGGATCGGTAGAGAACCCATCACCGTGCCTGCCGGAGTCGATGTCAAGATCGACGGGCAGCGGGTCACTGTGAAGGGGCCCAAGGGCCAATTGACTCGTGATCTGAACCCTGCTGTAGATGTGACGCTCTCCGACGGCGTGATCTCGGTCACGCGGCCGAGTGACTCGGCCACCCACCGGTCGCTTCACGGTCTCACACGCTCCTTGGTGGCGAACATGGTCACCGGTACAACCGCCGGATTCGAGAAGCGGCTGGATATCGTCGGTGTGGGTTATCGAGCCGCCATGAAGGGCACCGATCTCGAGGTCCAGGCGGGCTACTCCCACTCAGTGGTGGTGAACCCGCCTGAGAACATCGAGTTCGAGGTCCCGGCGCCCACTCAGATCGTGGTGAAGGGCATCGACAAGCAACAGGTCGGGCAGGTAGCCGCCGACATCCGGGCCATCAGGAAGCCGGAGCCGTACAAAGGCAAGGGCATCCGTTATCAGGGCGAAGTCGTCCGCCGCAAGGTCGGCAAGCGGGCCTAGGGGAGGATGAGTAGAGCAACATGAGCAGAATCGCGAAGATCGAACGAGCTAAGGGCCGGCGCACCAGGCGCGTGCGGGGCGGAGTGCGGGGCACGGCCGAACGGCCGCGTCTCACCGTCTTCCGCTCGAACCGGGGAATCTGGGCTCAGGTAATCGACGACATGAACGGCACCACTCTCGCGACCGCGGGCAGCGTCCACGTGGCCGAGAAGATGCCCAAGAAGGAGATGGCCGCCAAGGTCGGGGAGCTCATCGCCGAACGTGCGAAGGCGGCCGGCGTAGGCCAGGTCGTATTCGACCGCGGTCCGTACCTATACCACGGCCGAGTCAAGGCCCTTGCCGACGGCGCCCGCGAGGGCGGCCTCGAGTTCTAGGAAGAGAGAGGAACGGCAGTGGCAACAATCAAAGCTGAAGCGCTCAATCTCCAAGAGAATGTGATCGAGATAAATCGTGTGGCCAAGGTAGTGAAAGGCGGCCGGCGGTTCTCGTTCACTGCGCTCGTAGCTGTTGGAGACGGAGAGAGCATCGTGGGCGTCGGCTACGGGAAGGCCAAGGAAGTGCCATTGGCCATCCAGAAGGCCATCGAAGACGCCAAGAAGAACCTGTTCGTCGTGCCGAAACACGGCTCTACCATCACGCATGGCGTCACCGGGCATTTCGGCGCCGGCCGCGTGCTGTTGCGCCCGGCTTCCCCGGGCACCGGGGTCATCGCGGGCGGCGGCGTGCGTGCGGTGTTGGAACTCGGTGGAGTCCACGACGTGCTCACGAAATGTCTAGGCACTACCAACCCGATCAACATGGTCCGCGCGGTCGAACAAGGCCTGCGTTCGCTGCGGCGTCCGGAGGACATCGCAGCCCTGCGGGGCAAGACCGTGCGTGAGGTCCTCGGCATGGAGAAGCGGGAACACCCGGCCCCAGTCGAGCCCACGGGAGCGTGATCGACATGCTTGCCATCACCCAGGTCCGAAGCGGCATCCGCCGGAAGCAGAACCACAAGGACACCCTGCGGGCTCTCGGCATATCCCGCATGGGGCAGACGGTACACCACGACGATAACCCGGTGATCCGAGGCATGATCAAGAAGATCGAGTACATGCTCCAGGTGGCCGAGGTCGATGTGAAGGACGAGGGGTAGGTCATGGGAGAAATCTTCCTGCACAACCTGCGCCCCGCGGAAGGCTCGCGCACCAAGAAGAAGCGGGTTGGCCGTGGAGAGGGGTCGGGCGTCGGCAAGACCTCGGGCAAAGGCCACAAGGGCGCCAACGCCCGTAGCGGCGGTGGAGTCTCCCCGCGCTACGAAGGCGGTCAGATGCCGCTGCATATGCGGCTTCCTAAGTTGCGCGGTCCACTGGCCAAGACGGCGATGGCCATCGGCCCCTTCCGCACCTACATGACTCCGGTCAACATCTCCCGTCTGTCGGTGTTCGAGGCCGGCGGCGAGGTCACTCCGGAGGCCTTGATGGAGAAGGGCATCATCAAGAAGGCCGATGAGAGGATCAAGATCCTCGCGGATGGTGAGCTCGACCGGGCTCTGACGGTGCGGGCGCACGGTTTTAGCGCAGCCGCCAAGACGAAGATCGAAGCTGCCGGTGGCACGGCCGAGGTTCTCTGAGGACATCGGCCTGCCCGCCGCGAGATAGATGGGAGAAAGCTAGATGTTGCAGTCCCTGCTGAACGCTTGGAGGCTTCCTGATCTTCGGAAGCGTCTGATCTTCACCGCGTTCATCATCGCTATGTACCGGCTGGGCTCGTTCATCCCGGTTCCGGGTGTGGACCTGCAGGCGATCAAGGATCTCGTGGCCGGAGGCGGAGTCTTCGCCTTCCTCGACTTGTTCGCCGGCGGCGCCCTGGAACGGGTCGCAGTCTTCGCTCTCGGGATCATGCCGTACATCACGGCTTCCATCATCATGCAGCTACTGCAGATCGTCATCCCGCAACTCGAGGCGCTGGCGAAAGAGGGGGAATCCGGGGCCAAGAAGATCAATCAGTACACGCGGTACTTCACCGTCGTGCTCGCACTGATCCAATCGACGGGCTACGTAGTCATCTTCCGCTCGCAAGGTGCGTTCACTGCCGAGAATCCATTGAACGCTCTCCGGTTCTACCTCATCGTGATGACGCTGACCGTGGGCACCGCCCTGGTCATGTGGTTGGGTGAGCTGATCACGCAGCGCGGCATCGGCAACGGCATCTCGCTCATCATCTTCGCAAGCATCGTCTCTCGGCTGCCGGGCGGTCTGTACAAGATGTTCTCGACTATGAACCCCCTTGAGTGGCTGGCCATGGCCCTGATAGCCCTGGGCGTGATAGCCGCCATCGTCATGATCCAGGAAGGACAGCGCCGCATCCCCGTGCAGTACGCGAAGCGTGTTGTGGGTCGCAAGATGTATGGAGGGCAGAGTACCTACCTGCCGCTCCGAATCAACATGGCCGGCGTCATCCCGGTGATCTTCGCCTCGGCCATCCTGGTGTTCCCGGTGACCCTGGCTCAGATGACTCCGTGGACGTGGGCCCAGTCGGCCGCGAAGGCCGTGGGACCGGGCACAGTTATGTACTTGGTCGCGGAGGTCCTGCTCATCATCATCTTCACCTACTTCTACACGGCCGTGCAGTTCAACCCGCTCGACCAGGCCGACAACCTGAAGAAGTATGGCGGCTTCATCCCCGGTATCCGTCCGGGCAGGCCGACGGCGCAGTACCTCGACAGGGTGCTCACACGCATAACCTTGCCGGGCGCGGTGTTCCTGGCTTCCATCGCCGCGCTCCCCACCATCCTGATCTGGGTCCTGGGCATACCCTTCTTCTTCGGCGGCACGTCGCTGCTAATCGTGGTGGGGGTAGCGCTCGATACGATGAAACAAATGGAGTCGCAACTCCTGATGCGGCACTACGAAGGGTTCCTGAAGTGACGGAAACGGAGGGCGAAGGATGGCGCGGTTCGATCTGATCCTATTGGGACCGCCCGGAGCGGGCAAAGGCACGCAGGCCGGCCGGATCTCCGAGGACTATTCGACACCGCACATCTCCACCGGAGACATGCTGCGCGACGCCGTCAAGAACCAGACGGCCATGGGTCTCGAGGCCAAGCGGTATATGGACTCCGGTGACCTAGTGCCCGACTCCGTGGTCATAGGCATCGTCAAGGACCGTCTGCTGGAACCCGACACCTCAAGTGGGTTCCTCCTGGACGGCTTTCCCCGCACGATCCCGCAGGCGGAAGCTCTCGACGTCACTCTGAAGGGCATCGGACGAGGCATCTCCAAAGCTCTCGCCATCCTCGTGGACGAAGAAGAGTTGGTTCGGCGGCTTACCGGGCGCTACATATGCAGGGAGTGCCAGACGCCCTTCCACACGATATTCAGCCCTCCAGCCGTCGCCGGCGTCTGTGACAAGTGCGGCGGCGCCCTCTATCAGCGCGACGACGACAGTGAGACGACCGTGCGCAACCGGCTGGCCGTGTATGCCCGGCAGACGGAGCCCCTGATCGCTTTCTACGACTCTAAGGGCGTGCTCGTGCGCATCGACGGAGAGCAGACCCCTGACAAGGTCTACGCCGACCTCAAAGAGAGCATCGGTCCCGCTTGACCGGAGCACCGTGATCATTCGAAAGTCGCCGACTGAGATCGAGACCATGGCCCGGGCCGGCCGCGTGGTCCGGGGGTGCCTGGACCTGTTGAGCGAGAGCGCACGGCCGGGCGTTTCCACGAGGGAACTCGATCGACTGGCTGAGGAGTACATCCGCGATCACGGCGGTGTGCCCACGTTCAAGGGCTATCGCGGGTTCCCCGGCTCGATCTGTACGTCGCCCAACGACATGGTGGTACACGGCATCCCTGGTGCGACGAAGCTTCGTGAAGGCGACATCCTGGGCCTCGACGTGGGCGTGACCCTGGACGAGTTCATTGCGGACGCGGCGGTCACCGTAGGGGTGGGCGAGATCTCTGACGAGGCGCAGGCGCTCATGACGGTGACCAAAGAGGCGCTCATGCTGGCCGTTGAGGAGTGCACGCCCGGCAAGCGCATAGGCGATGTCTCGCACGCAGTGCAGTCGCACGTAGAGGCGCACGGTTACTCGGTGGTCCGCAGCCTGGTGGGGCACGGTGTGGGCCGGTCGATGCACGAAGACCCCCAGGTGCCCAATTTCGGTCTGCCCGGGCGCGGGCCTCGTCTGTCCGAGGGTGTGGTGCTGGCGATAGAGCCGATGATCAACATCGGGGGGTTCGACGTTGAGGTGGGCGGCGATTCCTGGTCTATCTTTACCAAGGACGGGAGTCTCTCGGCGCATTTCGAGCACACGGTCGCCGTCACCGGGGACGGACCGCGGTTACTCACGGCCTGACGGTCGCGACTGCGGTCGCGCCGTGGTGCTTGTGCTAACATAGGCGATTGGTGCGCGGCCCACGGGGGCCGGCCAGGGATTTCGAGATATGAGGTGTAGCGGAAGTAGTGCCCAAAGAAGATGCGATAGAACTCGAGGGCGAGGTAGTCGAAGCCTTGCCCAATACAATGTTCAGGGTCAAGCTTGACAATGACTACGAGGTGCTGGCCCATATCTCTGGCAAGATGCGCATGAACTACATACGTATCTTGCCGGGCGACAAGGTCAAAGTGGAGTTGTCTCCCTACGACCTCACGCGCGGAAGGATCACCTACCGCTTCAAGTAGCATGTGGCGTGCGGCCGTCGGTGCGACGGTCGCACGGATGCGCCCTCCATCCTGATTCTCGGGGTGCTGTGGCGTCGAATGTTGGAAGCAACCGGTCCCGATAGCCCGGGACCGTGGCCGGCTCTGAGACATCAGCCCGCGGTTTTTGCCGCGGGCAGCGGCTGCACAAGGATGTCGATGGGTTTGATAGAGGTGCTCAGTCATGTGTTGGTGCGACTCGTCGCGTAAGCGGCGTGTCCGGCCGAGAGGGTTGAGACGAGATGAAGGTACGAGCGTCGGTAAAGCCGATGTGTGAGAAGTGTAAAGTGATCCGCCGCAAGGGCGTGGTCCTGGTCATCTGCCAGAACCCACGTCACAAGCAGCGGCAAGGCTGATCGGGAGAAGAGTATGGCTCGAATCGCTGGAGTTACTCTCCCTCGGGAAAAACGAGTCGAGATCGGACTCACGTATGTATATGGGATAGGGCGTTCCAGGTCGAACGTCGTCCTGGCGGCCGTGGGCGTCGATCCCAACACCTACGTGAAGGATCTCACCGAAGACGAGGAGATCCGTTTACGCGCGTACATCGAGGACAACGTGATCGTCGAGGGAGACCTTCGCCGTGAGCGCAGCCAGAACATCAAGCGGCTCATGGAGATCGGTTGCTACCGGGGGATCCGCCATCGTCGCGGCTTGCCCGTGCGCGGCCAGCGCACCAAGACGAACGCCCGTGTGCGCAAGGGCCACAAGCCCACTGTCGGTGTGAAGAAAAAGGTTCGTTGATCGGTGAGCAACCGCTGACCGCGATCGACACGATCGGGAGATAGCCACATGGCAAAACCAGTCAAGCGTGGCGGAGGGCGTGTGCGTCGCCGCAAGGTGCGCAAGAACATCGCCATCGGCAACGCCTATATCAAGACATCGTTCAACAACACGGTGGTGACCCTCACCGACAAAGAGGGCAACGTCATCTCGTGGGCGAGCGCCGGCGTGGCCGGTTTCAAGGGTTCGCGCAAGTCGACCCCTTTCGCCGCCCAGGTGACCGCCGAAAGAGCAGCGCGCGCCGGGATGGAGCACGGCCTGCAAAAGGTCGATGTGTTCGTGAGGGGCCCGGGTAGCGGCCGCGAGACCGCCATCCGTTCGCTTCAGGCCGCCGGCCTCGAGGTAGGCGGCGTGAAGGACGTCACCCCCATCCCCCACAACGGATGCCGCCCCAAGAAGCGGCGCCGGGTCTAGCGCGGAGAGAGACGGAGTATGGCAAGGGATACCTCACCACAGTGTAAGCAGTGCCGCCGCGAGGGGATCAAGCTTCTCCTCAAGGGTGAGCGCTGTCTCACAGACAAGTGTGCGATAGACAGACGCGGCTACCCACCGGGAGAACATGGCCGTGGGCGCAGGCGCAAGCAGTCGGAGTACCTCGTGCAGTTGCGCGAGAAGCAGAAGGCGCGCAGGTACTACGGTCTGCTCGAGAAGCAGTTCCACAACTACTACGAGACGGCGAACCGGCAGTCCGGCATCACGGGTGAGAACCTTCTCCGCCTGCTGGAACTCCGTCTGGACAACGTCGTGTACCGTCTGGGCTTCGGCGCGTCCCGCCGTCAGGCGAGGCAGTTGATCCTTCACGGACATTTCCTCGTCAACGGTCGGAGGGTCAACATCCCTTCGTTCAGAGTGCGGCCGGACCAGATCATAACCGCGGTCGCGGCGAAGGAAGGTCTGAAGGCGGTCATCGAGGAAGCAACAGACCTCACCGCTTCCGTACCCGCCTGGCTCCAGGCCGATCACGACAATCTCACCGGTAAAGTGTTGCGTGTGCCCGAGCGGGCCGATATCGACATCCCGGTGCAGGAGCAGCTCATCGTCGAGTTGTATTCGAAGTAAGGTTTCATGTTGGAACGAGTCCTCAGGGGCCGGTAAGGTATTGACCACGGCGGGCGGATGAACCGGCGGCCGTGCAGTAGGAGGACTGATTGCTAGACTTCCATTCCCCAAAGATCACTATGGAACAGGTGAGCGATAACCACGGCGTGTTCGTGGTGGAACCGCTTGACCGGGGATTCGGCTACACTTTTGGCAACTCGTTGCGCCGGGTCTTGCTGTCGTCGCTTGAAGGAGCAGCTGCGTCGGCCGTCAAGATCGATGGAGTGGCTCACGAGTTCTCCACCATCCCAGGGGTCACGGAGGATGTCACCGACATCATCCTCAACCTGAAGAAGGCCGTCTTCGTCTTGCACGGCGAAGACAGTGAGATAGATGTGGAGCTGGTCAAGGACGGGCCGGGTGTGGTCACGGCAGGCGACATCGGCGCGCTGGCCAATCTCGAGATCGTCAACCCGGACGCGCACCTTGCGACTCTGGACGAAGGCGCCCGGTTGGAGATGGTCATCTGGGTGCGGCGCGGCAGGGGCTACGTGTCTGCCGATGAGAACAAGCAGGAGGAGACGATCCTTGGGGTGATACCCATCGACTCCATCTTCTCGCCGGTCTCTCGAGTGGCATACAGAGTCGAGTCCGCGCGGGTTGGACAGCGCACCGACTTCGACAAGCTGATCTTGGAGATCGAGACGAACGGCGCAGTGGATCCCCGTCTGTGCCTGGAAGAGGCCGCCAATCTGCTCATCGAGCAGCTCAAGATCTTCGCCGACGAAGACCGCATCATCCACGAGGATCATGAACCGATTCTGTTCGGGTTTCCCGAACCCGCGGGCGGCGGCCTGGAAGATATGCTCATCGAGGAGCTCGAGCTTGGCGTGCGCTCCTACAACTGCCTCAAGCGTGAAGGCGTGGAGACGGTTTCCGATCTCATCTCGCGCACTGAGGCCGAACTGTTGAACATCCCCAACTTCGGCAAGAAGAGCATCGAAGAGGTGCGCGAGCGTCTTGCCGAGCGGGACCTGAAGCTCAGAGGAGAATAGCGTGAGGCATCAGAGAAAAGGGAGGAGGTTCGGCATCCAGCCGAGCCACCGCCGGCAGATGCTGGCCAACCTCGCCTGCTCGGTGCTCGAGCACGGACGTGTGAAGACCACCGAGGCCAAAGCCAAAGAGGTAAAGCCCCTGGTAGAGAAGGCCATCACCATGGGCAAGGCCGGTGATCTGCACTCCCGGCGAACGGCCATCAGCATGCTGCGGAACAAGAAGATATCGTACGCATTGTTCAACGACATCGCTCCCAAGTACGCGGAGCGTCAGGGCGGCTACACGCGCATTTTGAAGCTGGGCCCTCGGCCCGGGGATGCCGCGGAGATGGTCTACTTGGAGCTTGTCTAGAGTCTGGACGGTATCCTTGTGGGCACAGCCCTAAAGACGAACGACGCCGGGGCCCCAGCGGCCCCGGCGTTGTGCTTTCGGGACGTGTCCTTTCGCTACCGCGACG
>JBBRDB010000006.1:0-37191 GCA_038204345.1 Thermoleophilia bacterium
CCTCCAAGAGCAGCACTTCTATGTGCGAGTTCTCAGCTCCCAGGCCTTCGAGCGGGAGCGAGGAGGTGAAGCCGGCTCCCTTGACCGCCGTGTACACGCCGAGACGCGAGTAGTCGGCGACGAATCCCAGCTCGACATCGGCCAGGGTACCGCCTCGGCCGAGCGCGAAGGCGGCACAATAGGGGGGCAGCCCGCGCTTGGCATTGAGACTGCCGTCCACCGGATCGACGAGGACCAGAGCGCTCCCGGGCGGCCCAGATATCATGCCTTCTTCTTCGGCTACCACGCCGTAGGCCTCGGGCGCGGATATCTCAAGTGCGCTCAAGATGGCTTTCTCGGCCTTCTTATCGACTTCGAGCGTAGCGTCGCCGCCCGCACCTCGGCCGAGAACCGTTCGGCCTTCCGCGGTGCCGGCGAGTCCCTCAGCCGCTTCCCTACCCGCCGCCCCCATCGCCGAGAAGCACGTCAGCCACTGCTGTTCGTTCTCACTCAGCGCCCTATTGAACGACTCCAGCACGAAACCACCTCGTTTCTCTCCTCGGCGCACAAGAGCACCCGGCGCGACCCCGGTACCCTACCACGGAGGAGCAGGCGCACGGCACGTGCCCTCGTCACGGCGGCGTCGGGCGGACCACCGCCCCGGACGCGCGCCCCGAGCGGTGGTCCGGTATCCGTGTGGGTAAGTGGGCATGGGCACGTGTCGGTGGACCGGTGCACAGGAGACTGTTCCGATTGATCGTAGGTGTAAGCGCCGGCGTTGCTCTCGCCTCCTATGCGAGTTCAGCTCGGGGGCGCGCCGCGCTGCGGCGCACCGCCGATTCGCTGCGCGAGGTCGGTCTCGCGTGGCTTCCGACCCTGACGGCCGGCTCACGGGCAGACACGGCCAACGACGAAGCCACGCTCGAGGCGAAGATCGAGGAGGCGCGGCGGCGGGTGCGTGAGCAGACCCAGCGGGTGCACGATGCAGCCGCCCCGGAGGCAGACCGCCCTTGATGACCCGTCGGCACCGCAAGGCCCGCGCGCGCGGCCGCTCCGCCACGAGGGCGGCCGCGTTCACGGCGGTGGCCGCGGGCACGTTTGGAGCGGCATACATGCTGTTCGAATCTCAGTGGCTGCGCTGCAGCACGAGATCGCTGCCCATTCCTGGACTCACCGACTCTCTCGAAGGCTTGACCATACTCCACCTCTCCGACGTCCACGCCGGCCAGCCTGGGTTCAACCTCCGCACTCTTGAGAAAGCTGTGAAGTGGGCCGCACACAGTCGACCCGATCTCATCGTGCTCACGGGCGACATCCTTGGCAGTCGATGGGGGCGGGAGCGCTGCCTCTCGCTTCTCGGCCGCCTGCAGGCTCCACTCGGCGTGTTCGCGGTGCGGGGCAACCACGAATATGGGTTGACCAAGAACCCCTTCTCGCACCTTCCGCAGCCCGTACCCTGGGAGGCCCACGGCGTAACGGAACTGCGCGACTCGTGCGTGTTGCTCGACTTCGAAGCCCACCGAGGGTCATCGGAGGAACGAGCACCCACCCGCGTGGCGCTGTGCGGCGCGGACTACCTGAGCGGAGGGGCGCCGTTGGTAGAGGAGACCCTCCCGGAGGGAGCCGATCTCTCCATCCTTCTGGTGCACCGCCCTCCCGAGCCCGAAGATCCCCTTTCCGCGATGTTCGATGTGACCTTCTCGGGCCACACACACGGCGGCCAGATCCGCATCCCTACCCCGTGGGGGTTGCGCAGCCTGCATAACGACGGTCTGCCCTATCTGGAAGGAGTTTATCCGTGGGGCGACGGCCTCCTGGCAGTCTCTACGGGGATTGGCACGACGTTCCTGCCTCTGCGCCTCCTGACCAGACCCGAGGCTGTGATCTACCGGCTTACGGCGGCCGTCCAAGAGAGCGCCGACCCGCACCGCGCCCATCGGCGCGGGAGCACAGCAGACACGGAAGCGGCGCCGTCTGATATATATGAGGGTGTCGGATACGAAGGTGTCGGCGCGGCTCGCGAAGGTGGAGGTGCTATTGATGGCAACGGATAAGCGACCACCAGGAGACGTGTCCGTCGGAGCAGACGTTGCGGGCGAAGAGACCCGTCCTCATGTGGCTGAGGACGTGATCGCCACCTACGTCGCCGCGGCCGTGCGCACTATCCCGGGAGTGAGTGAACTCCACGGCAGTCCGTGGCAGGAGTTGTCCGGGCGCGTGCACTTGGGAGCTCAGCGCAAGGGCGTCGTGGTCAGAGAGGTGGCCCCGGGAGCCGTGGAGGTAGATGTCCACGTTTCGGTGGCCTGGGACACCGTGATACCCGAGATGGCGCAACAGCTTCAGGAGATCGTGGCCCACAACGTCGAGACGCTGCTCGATCTCCAGGTTCTCAAGACCACTGTCTACGTTGATGAGGTCGAGGCACCTCTCGAGCTGCGGTGACATCGTGGCCGCTCACATAGAGGTCGTGACCGCCACGCAGGCGCTCCTCCCCGCTCCCTGCCCGGATTGCCTATGGTGGCAGACGACCCAAGGGCCCACACAGGGCAGGACCCGCAGGCTCGAATGGATGGGCGCCCTGGAGGAGGCCTGGGGCAGCGTGGGTCTGGTCAGCGTGGAAGACGGTGAGACGGTCGCCTCCATCCAGTTCGCACCTATCCGCTCGCTGGCGCGCCCGCACAGCCTGGCGCTCGGACAACCGCCGGAGGACGCGGTGCTGCTCTTCTGCCTGCGGGGACGCGTGGGCAGACCGAACGTCGGGACCCAGAGACTTCTGCACGCGGCGATGTCTCACCTGCGACGCCGGGGCGTGCGAGAGGTGTATGGGTACGCCCGCCCTCTGGACACTCACAGCCTCAGCGGCGTACGCAATCTTTTCGGACTGGAGTTCCTGGAGGCCAACGGTTTCTCGGTGGCGCGGGCCATCGACCATGCCTACCTGATGCGCGCGGAACTGGGCGGACTCATTCCGACTCTCGAGGAGGCACGCTCATCCATCCGCAAGAGACTCGGGACGCGGGCACACCCGAGTCCTGCAACGTTCGGACGATCCTGATGCGCACCGGCCGCCGGCTCCTCCCCATCGTGCTGGCGCTGGTGCTGCTCTTCACGGCGCTCGCCGCCCGCCCCCGAAACGCCTCCGGGGCGAACGGGAGTCCGGCACCTGTATGGGTCACGCGGGTGGAGGGCGCCATCGTGCCGCCCCTCTCCGCCTACCTCGTGCGCACGATGGAGCGGGCCCGGAACGCCGGGGCCGAAGCCCTGATCATCGAGATCGACACCCCGGGCGGCCTGGACAGTTCCATGCGAGAGATAATCCAGGCCGAGATCGACTCTTCCATGCCGGTGATCATCTACGTCTATCCGCAGGGGGCGCGCTCCGCCTCCGCGGGCGTTTACATCATGATGGGAGCCGACGTCGCCGCCATGGCTCCCCAGACCAATCTCGGTTCCGCCCACCCCGTTTCTCTCACCGGGGAGATGGACGAGGAGATGAAGAAGAAGGTGACCAATGACGCCGCCGCCTACATCCGGGGGCTGGCGGCCACGCACGGTCGCAACACCGCGTGGGTCGAACAGGCGGTGCGCGAGTCCGTGTCTTTGACGGCAGAGGAGGCCAAGGCTCAGAACGTCATCGAGTTCGTCGCCGAAGACCTCGACGCCCTCCTGGCTCAGATGGACGGCTACACCACCACGCCTAAGGGCATGACGCTGCACACCGCCGGAGCCCCCGTCGTCGAAGTCTCGATGAGCTGGAGAGAGAAGCTCCTGCACCGCCTGGTCGATCCCAACATCATCTTCATTCTCATGCTCCTGGGCGTCTACGGACTCATCTTCGAGTTCCAGAACCCAGGGCTCGGCGCGCCGGGCATCGCGGGCGCGATCTCGCTCCTGCTCGCCGCCTACGGGCTGCAGATCCTTCCCGTGAACTACGTAGGTCTGCTCCTGCTGGCGGTGGCAATGGTACTCTACGTGGCGGAAGTGAAGATCCAGAGCAGCGGTGTCCTGGCGCTGGGGGGCACCGTCGCCATGGTGCTCGGTGGATTGCTGCTGTTCAACTCTCCGGGATCGGTGATACGCGTGGATTGGGTCGTTATCATCATCATGACGCTTGTCTCCCTCGCCTTCTTCGCCTTCGTGGTGAACGCCGTCGCCAAGGCACACCGGCTCAAACCCACCACCGGCGGCGAAGCCATGGTGGGCGAGCGAGGCATCGCAGGCAACCGTCTGGCTCCGTCGGGCCGAGTGTCCATCCACGGAGAGATCTGGCAGGCCGACGCGGAGGGAGGAGAACCGATCGAGGCGGGAACGCAGATCGAGGTCGTGGGGATCCTTGGATTGAGGCTGCTGGTGACGGCGGCGAAAGACATCGAAACAGAGGCCCGCGAGGCAGGCCGCACTAGGCACGCCTGACCCAATGGACGCGAGAGGAGCATCATGCAGTTCTTGACAACGGCAATTGCCATCATCGTGGTACTGATTGCCATCATCAGCTCGGCGGTCAAAGTCGTGCCCGAGTATCAGAGGGGCGTCATCTTCAGGCTTGGACGCCTCATCGGGGCAAAAGGCCCCGGTCTCTTCCTGCTCATCCCGATCGTCGACCGGATGATCAAGATCGACCTGAGGACCATCACCATGGACGTGCCCCCGCAGGAAGCCATCACCAAGGACAACGTACCGGTGAAGGTGAATGCCGTGGTCTACTTCCGAGCGATCGACCCTAACCGTGCCGTGGTCGAGGTGGAGAACTACATAGTCGCAACCTCGCAGATCGCACAGACCACCCTGCGGAGCGTCCTCGGCCAATCCGACCTCGACCATCTGCTGACCGAGCGCGAGAAGATCAACACCCGCCTGCAGGAGATCATCGACGAGCAGACCGATCCATGGGGCGTCAAAGTCTCCATCGTGGAGATCAAGGACGTTGAGGTGCCCGCCAGCATGCAGCGGGCGATGGCGCGGCAGGCGGAAGCAGAGCGGGAACGACGGGCCAAGGTCATCGCTGCCGAGGGCGAGTTCCAGGCCTCCGAGAAGCTGGCGCAGGCGGCTGTGGTTCTAGACAGGACGCCTACGGCGCTGCAGTTGCGTTACCTCCAGACCCTGGTTGAGATCGGCTCGGAGAAGAACACGACCACCGTCTTCCCCATCCCGCTCGACCTGTTCAAACCGTTCCTGGATCGCGCCCTGACGCCGCCCAGCCAACCGGCCGTGTCCGGCGCCGTGGCCCCGCCCTCGGGAAACTGACCGGGAGCGCGCGAACAGATGTGCCTCGCGATCCCGGCGCGCATAGCCAGCATCGACGGCATCATGGGTGTGATAGACCTGGAGGGCGTCCGCAGGGAGGTCTCCTTCATCCTCTGCCCCGACGCCGAGGTCGGCCAGTATGCGTTGGTGCATGCCGGGTTCGCCATCAGCATTATCGACGAGGAGCAGGCGCGACTGGGACTCGAGGCGTTCGAGGAGTTCAGGCGCCTGCTCGAAGAAGGGGCTGCCTGAGGCTCGGAGCGGCAGCCCCGATGGTGGAGCGTGCACCGGGTGGAAGAACCCCACCTCATCCGGCAGTTGTTCGATGTGGAGCCCGCGCCGCGGCGCACGCTGGGCGAGCGTCGCGGCTTCGGCGACGTCCCCTGGGGCCGGCTCGACCTCATCGTGGTCTCAGCGGTGGGCCTGTTCGCTCAGGTGGTCCTCATGCCCATTGGGTATGTGGGCGCCGCTCACCTTGCCTCTGCCGACGCCGGCACTGGAGCCGTGAGCTTCTTCGCGGGAGCGGTGGCGTCGTATGCGGTGCTTCTTGGCGCCGTCTGGTTCTTCGGCCTGCGACGCCACCACGCATCGGCCGAAAGCCTTGGCTTCCGGCCGGTCGACCTGCGCGGACTTCTCGGCCTCCTGGGGGTGTTCGCCCTCACCGTGGCGGCCGCGAATCTGATACTGGGGTCGGTCACGGCCATTCCGCGGACGCAAGAGCTGCTGGACTTCGGCCACCGGCCCGTGGACGTCGTCCTGTTAGCCCTACTCGTGGTAGTGGCCGCGCCCCTGGCCGAGGAGACCTTCTTCCGTGGTTTCCTGCTCCAGGGGCTTGTCCGCCGGTTCACCTTCTGGCCGGCGGCCGTCGTCACCTCCGCCGTGTTCGCCCTGGCCCACGTCTGGTGGCAGCTCTACGTGCCCATCTTCGTACTCGGTCTGGCCTTCGCCTGGTTGTTTTGGCGCACGGGCTCGCTGTGGGCCTCCATCGCCGCGCACGCCACCATCAACGCGACATCGCTGTTCGTCGCCCTGGCTTTGGGTCGGTAGCGGCCCGCCTCGGCCCGCCCCGGCCCGCCTCGGCCGGCCGCGAGTAGTGCCGGGGCCCGGCGCCGCCATGGGTGGACTCGGCCGGGCGGAGCACGTTGTGCGCGGGTGACGCGCGCGCGGGTGCGCGCGTGTGAGCGGAGTGTCACGTCATGTGCGCGTGGTCCAACAGCCGGCCGCGCGCATCCGCGGTGGCTCGACCTTGCAGCATCACCTTAGATGGGCTATATATACCGCCCTACACTTGCCGTGGGGGTATAGCTCAGCTGGGAGAGCGTCGCGTTCGCAATGCGAAGGCCAGGGGTTCGAATCCCCTTACCTCCACCATAAGTCTCTTACTCAAACCATGAGCAAGAGAAACGGCCGACTGGCCGAACGTACGACAGTTTAGGGTCTTTGATTCAGGAACGAGCCCACTTATTTGAGTGGGCTCGTTCACATTCTCGGGGCCTTTCGATTGTTCCCGGCAGGCGGAGCGCAGGCCCGGCCCGAACAGCGTGTCGAACGGGGGCGCGAGCTCGGCAGCCAAGGTGGTGTCGGAGTTGACCAGGATTCGCTTGAAGAAGGCCTGGTTGAATTGCTTCTTGATGTGGGCGGGTGCCGTTTTGTAGGCCAGGGCGCAATCCACGGTCAAATCGAGCGCGGTCTGGAGATTGCGGGCAACGACGTCGAACTGGACATTACTGGCGTCGAGCTTGCCCTTGATCTCGAGGAGTCCTGCGGCGATGCGATCCTGCTCGTGTTTGAGCAGATCGACCGGAATGGCCCCCTCGTAGTGGGCCTGCATGAGCTTCTCTCGCTGCCGCTCAAACTTCTCGCGCTGCCGCCGGAGATCGGCAAGTTCGGCCTCCGATTCGGCTCGCACAGTTTTCAGTTCCTCGACCAGTAGGGTCTCGACTCTGATCCGAAAGTCCCGGTCGAGTTCAATCCTCTCGTAGTGTTCCTCGATGCGGGCTTCCACCTCGTCGATGAGAACGGCTTTCTGCCGACAGTCGTTGCGCTTGCTGTGTCGTCCCGAGCACATGAAGTAGGGGTAGTAGTCGCCTGAGCGGGACTTGGATATCTGTACTAGCAGCCGGGAGCCGCAGGCTCCGCAGAAGACGGTGCCCTTCAGAAAGTGAGGATGGTCTCTCGTACGCTCGCCATTGCGGTGGGCAGCGATGGCGTCTTGAACGGCCTGCCACGTGCGTTCATCGACCAAAGAATCATGTTTCCCGGGGTGGACCGCGCCCTTGAAGGGGAGGCAGCCCTTGTAGTAGGGGTTGATGAGCAGCTTGTTCAGTTTGGCTGCGGTGATGGGCACAGAGGGGATGCGCGGGGTGCCAAGAGTAGTGAGCCCTCGGTCGGCGAGGTGTTCGGCCAGCCGAGCCATGGTCCAGTCACCAGTCGCATACAGCGAGAAGGCCAGGCGCACGAGTGGTGCGCGCTCCTCGTCGACGGTCACGGTGCGCATCTCGCGTCCCTCGCCATCCAGGGTGCGGATGTTGCGGTAGCCGAGCGGCGCTCGACTGACGGTACCGCCGCCGCGTGCCTTCTGGGTCATTCCCTTAACCACCTCATTGGCCAGATTCCGGGAGTAGAACTCGGCGATGGACGACATGATGCCGTGGAGCAGCATGCCGGACGGAGTCTGGTCGATGCTCTCGGTGGTGGAGACGAGTCTGACCCCGGCCTGATCGAGTGCCTTGTTGATCTCCACGTCGTCGGCCCGATTGCGGGCCAGCCGGTCGACCTTGTGGACGATGACGTAGTCAACCTGGTTCTCTTTGACGTAGTCGAGCATGCACTGCAGCTCGGGACGGTTGGTCGTCTTGGCGGAGGCGCCTCGATCGACAAACTCCTTGACGACGATCGCACCCAAGGACCCAGCCTTGCGCTTGTTGGCGTCGCGCTGCGCCGGGATGGAGAAGCCCTCGGCTTCGCCGCCTCGATAGGCTTGCTCCCGCGTAGAAACGCGCAGATAGGAGACGGCGACCTTGGGGGTCAACCCTTGGGTCAACATCTCCGCGAGCGGTACTGTCGTTGCCATAACTGCTTCCATGGATGGGCCTCCTTCATTTACCTCCTCCATGGTGTACCTCTGTTCGCGCAAATCATCAAGGGCTTCCGGGAGGCCGCCCCCGTTACGAATGTCGCCGGTCGCTGCCGGTTCGTCTGCGTCATTCCGCATGGTTGCTCTCGGGATCGGTCTGCGACGCAGCACCGTAGGCGGCTCCCCGCTTAATTAACTCTTCGAGTTCGTCCAGCGTGATCACCCGGAACAGCCGATCGCTTACGGACTCGTTCTGCTCAAGACGCGACCGGATTGTCTCCTTACGCCGTCCGCTCGGCACGATCCAGACCACCGCCGGAAATAGACCAAGCCGTTGCTGCTCGACTCCACTCTGCGAATAGGCTTGGTAATTCAGGCAGGCGCGAACAACGCGCGAAGGGGGTTCGGTTGCCAGATCTACCTCGAAGAACCAGTGGTCTTCGAAGTCCTCCGTGGCGGTGACGACGGCTAGGTCCGGCTTGAGGCGTACAGTGCCGCCTCCAGGGCCGGTGTAGGGGCGCCAGCAGGCTGGTTCGTGCTGAACGTCCAAGACCGCCACGCCGCCCCTGTTGGCGGCCTCAGTGAGCCTGAGGGAAACCTCGGCCACGGCCAGGGTGTGCTCGAGAAATGTTCGTGACGGCTCAGATGCGCGTTGACGCCGAGGTAGTCCGTCCACATCGTCGCCGCGTTGCAGCAGCCGGGTGCCGATGTGACCAAGACTCCAGACGTACGCGCCGGACCCGGCCCGCGCTCCGCCGATCCTGCGATCAAGGGCCGCAATCGTCTGCAGACCTCGGAGCTTGTCCAGTGTTCGGTTGGCTGAGCGCAGGGCTGCGGTCTCCGTCGGTTTGTCTCTGAAGTGGAGGCGACAGATCTGGCGCGTGGTTAGGAACCTGTGTACGGCTACTGACGCCAGAATTTCCATGTCTCGCTCGGTGAGGCCCGCTCGAATCTCCTCAAGCCTTCGGCGCCCGACTCGTTGCCCGCTCAAGCCGCCACCCTCCCCGAGGATGCGCAACTCCACCACTGAAGTGGGGGAGGAGTCTTATCCCTTACTGCGAGCTGCCGTGCCCGGCGCCCGCGTCTGTGGCCCACGCTTGTCGTCGCGAGACGTCGCTCGGCACGACACCTCTCACTCCTGAGAAGCACGCTCATGATCGTCTCCGAGGGCGACGTCCAACCTGCTCGTCGTCCTTCCGCGGGGGCGTTCTTTCGTCTGTCAGACCGATAGCCTGCAGGACTTCAGCTTCGACCTGATCGGCCGGGCGGCCGAACGCCTCGGCACTTGCCCCCTTGAGCTCGGCCGGGTCGGATATCGCGGGCGACGCCGGTATCGTCTGCCCGGAGATCCATCCCGATGAATGGCCGCCGGTCATGAGGTGGGTGTAGATGCCGTAACGGGGCAGGAGCATGAAGTCGTTCGCGTCCAGTTTCGGTGCCATGGCGGCCATGTCGTGGGCATCTCCGGCGTTTAAGCCAAACACGATCTTGTTCCGAGCGTTGGCGTCGACTCCGGCTCTTAGCGTCGGTGGCAGTTGGTTGCGGTACTGATGGGCGATGGTGAACCCTACCCCGAGTCCTCGGGCTTGGGAGAGCGCGTCGGCCAGGTCGGTCGGCAGGGCCAGGTAGTCTTGGACTTCATCGATGAACACGCTCACCATGTAGCGTCTTTCTGGCGGCAACGTGGCGCGGGCGAGGATGAGCGGCCAGAGCTGGGCGACCACCAAGGAGCCGAGGAGCCGGGCACTCTCGGCGCCGATCAAGCCTTTGTTTAGTGAGACCAGCACGACGCGTCGCTTGGTGAAGAGATCGTTCATTTCAAAGAGAGGTTCAGTCTGTCCCAAGACGGATCGGAGTGCGGGGCGAAGCAAGAATTGGCGCAGCTTGTTCATTACCGGCGCGATTGCCTGGGCGCGCTGTCCCGCCGACATGGCCTCGTACGCCGCCCAGAAGGGGCCGAGTCCAACTCGGTCGGTAATGCCCGCGGTGAGCTTGCGACGGAAACCGGCGTCGGTTAGGAGCGTGGGTAGCCAGACCAGGGACGACTTCGGATAGAGCGCCAAGGTCAAGAGAGCACTCGTCAGGATGTCTTGGGTTCGTGGTCCCCACGAATCCGCGAACAACTCCTTGAAGACTGCGAGCACGCTGTCGGCCACCAGCGCCGGATTCCGGCGTGTGCCTGCAAGCGGATTAAGTCCGACAGGGCGAGGATCGGCCGGATCAATGACCACAACGTCACCCCTGCGCGAATCCGGTATCCGGGCCAGTACGTCGCAGGTCAGGTCGCTTTTTGGGTCAATCAGCAGCACTCCGCGTCCGGCGTCGATGTCGGCGCAGATGATGTTGAGCATGGCAGTGGACTTTCCGGCGCCGGTAGGTCCGAGCAGAACGGTGTGCTGCAGCGAATCTTGGGCGGATACTCCGAGCTTGACGGTCTCGCCCGCTGCTGATGAGACTGCAAAGGGTCGGTCTGAGCCGTGCATGCCCGGGCTGGGTGGGAGCACCTTCGGGTGGATTCCGGCCACTCCGGGCAGCGGACCATCGCCAAGCGGCCAGCCCATAAAGGAGACGAGCTCTGGAGCGGAGAGTGTCAGCGGCCAACGCCACGGCCGTTGCGCCGTGCTGAGCGCTTTCGGCGACTCCGGTCTCATCCATAGATGGGCACCGGCAGATTCGGCGACCTTCAACCCTCCGATGAGGTTAGAGATGAGGTGGCGCTCTCGTCCGAGTGTGCTGGCTGTGGCTCCGACGCGGATGATGGCTTTGAAGCCGTGCGAGCCAGCTCGGACTCTCATGCTGGCTTTGGTCTCAGCCGACGCCGGGTGGACGGCGCCCACAATCAAGTCGAGCCAGGTCGATCGTGGGTCGTCCGGTCGGTCTGAAACCATCGACGGGGCGACACGTCGGCCGAGTGTCACCTGCAGGACAAGTTCCCCATGCCCCGTCTTGGCGGCCGCCAGACCGGCCAACACGGAGCGCACCGCCGCCATGACGCGATCGGTGGAGAGTGCCAGTAGGTGGTGGCTGACACGTACTCGAGCTGCTGAGTTCACCTTAGGTCGGTGGGTCTTGGCCGACAGCCTCACGCCCTCGACATGTGACGTCATGAGCTGCGCCACGGCCGACGTCTGCACGTCTGTGCAGCCGATGAGGTAGCGAACGCCGTGTGCGTCGCCGCGTGCCTCAAAGACCACCGTCCCGACATTGCGATCGGCTGCCAAGCGACCGAGAAGATCGAGTGCCACCTCTGGATCAAAGGGTCGGGGCCACGCGACCTCTCGCCAGACCCAGGCTCTCCTATGCCGGTTCATCATGATCTCCTGGAGCGGACTTCTCTGTGTGCTCCTGCTCGGCCTCGGCTTCTTCTCCGGCTTGGTGCAGGGCCAGGGCCAGGAAGGCCCGGCTGAGCTTGCGTGCGTCCAGCTCCTCGTTAGGTTCGGGCAGGATCCAGACCCGGTTTGATGTCACCGGACGTCCCTGCTTCTTCTTGCGTTTACGCATGTAGTCGGACCTCCTTTCTTTACTCGTCTTGCTTTTCGGCATGGGCTCCTCGTCCATGTCCGCCCACGCGTCTACCACCTGCGCCACTGCCACCACCGGACGAGGGCGATCGTCCCTGCGACGAGTGCACCGACGATGGCCAGCACCCACCAGATCTCGAGGAGCAGTCTTACGCTCATCCACAGCGCGACCGCTGCTGCGAGGATCGTCAATGACGCGTGCCACAGCTTCTGCACCAAGCCTTTCGGCTCGTCGGCTGCCATGGTCAACACCACCCTTCATGATCTGGACCTCGTTGCGGGTGAATCCGGCACCGGGTATCCGGGGATATCGATATCTGAGGCGATCTGGTTGCCCCACACGTCCCAACCGAGTCGCGGCCTGCGGGCAAAGAGTTCGAGGTAGGGTCCGGGAGAGACGCGCTCGATGACGGCGTACTGCTCTTCGGGTTTGTGACTGTGGTCTTGGAGCGGCGCGAACATCCAGGTAGGTTGCGCACGGAAGAGCACCGGTGCCTTCCCCCGGGTTCCGAGCAGGACGTGCTCGGTGGCGTTGCGTAGGTACTGGCCGAGCGTGAAGCGCGGCTTGATCCAGGTGAGTGGACTGCGGGGTGTGAAGCCCCAGGCTTCCAGCACGTCGTAGCCGTGCCTGAGAGTTGCGTTCGTTACCCACAGCCAGCAGTGGCTCGAATCCGGATCGGCCAGCTCTGCGACCGGCATGGCTCTGATCTGCTCAAGGGTCATCAGGTCGTAGTGACGCTCGGCTCCGAGGGAGTTCTTGCCTTTTTGCAGCACGTCCCAGGGCGGATCGGCCATGATCGTGCGGTAGAGTTGGTTCTTCAAGTGTTGACCTCCTTTCTTTCCGACGGCGAACCGCCTGGCGGTCTGTCGTTCTGCCATCTATTGCACACCCGCGAGGCCGCAGAACCTAGGCCGGGGCCGCCAACCCCTGGAACCGACCGGACACCTCAGCGTCGGAGTTGGCGCATCTCCAGGGGTGGCCCCAGACGTTGTTGTAGTTTCAGCAACGACGCTTGTTGTTGGCACTATCGCGTGCCTTCTGGACTGCGCGAAACGACTCCATGATCAGCGCTTTCCGGGCCTCGTGGCTGCGTTCATCCAACCAGGCCGCATGCTGCAGGGCGAGGGTCTCCAGGCGCTTCTGGGCCTGGACGAGCCCGCGCTCGACCCGGCGGAGTCTTGCTTGGTGTTGGCGATTCCGCCAGTGCGCGATTTCGGTTATCACGAGAGCGCCCAACGTGGTCAGACCCACCGCGACCAGCACGTATTCGAGGAGTTCAATCATCGTTACCACCGCGCAATCGCCTGGGACGCGCCGAGCGCGTAGGCGTCGACGATGTGCTGGTAGCGGGCCGCGCCCAAAGGAGCGATCTGGATGAGGTGCTCCTCAAGGGCACTGAGCGCCCCGACGTTCTGCAGGGCGGTGTTGGTCAGCAGCGCCCTCGCCTGCTCGCGGGCGTTAGTGACGAGGGCGTCAGTGACGACCCGTTCGACCGCACGTGTTGCCTGGCGCTGCATCGGCCTGCTCAGGCGATCCAGCGACTGCGGTGTGACCCCGTTTCCTGATAGTGTCAACCCGTTGTTGCTCATTCTGTATCCTTTCTTCTAGCGACAATGTCCGGCGGGCTACCCGCTTGATCAGAGTCTCTGCCTCCGGGGTGGGTCTCTGAACGGTCAATCCTTGGGTGTTTTTGTGGGTACGTTTCCGGGAGGATGAAGAGCGCTTGGAAACTCAGATCACGCCACCATCAGTCGAGGCAATTGCCAAGTCGGTTCGACCGATTCTGACTTCTGGGCTTCCGATAAGCCCGGACTTTGTCGATGAGACACTGCTTGGCCTTCGGGGGGTCGTCGCCCGCAGCATCGATCCCGATGATCGCCTCAATCGAGTGAAGGCCCTCGATCAGCTCATGAGGAGCCTGCTCGTCCACTATCCCGATGACGAACTCAGTGAGGCGGCCAGAGTTCTCTTCGGTCTGGCGCGTGGCAGTCGGGGAAAGAACCTGACGGCGCGACGCACGCAGGCGGCTAGCGAAACCGGCTATGAGTCGGATCACTTCCGCAAGCACATCGAGAAGAAGATCCTCAAGATGCTGGCCTGGCAGCTGCACCAAGATTCCCAGAACTACATCCCGAGGTCGCGGGCCGTTCCGCCGCCGCTGGACTCCTCCGGCGATACCCCTGTCATATCTAAAGGAGACATCTCTTCAAGGGAGCACGCCGAGCACGAGGAGCTCCTCTCCCGCCTCTGGGCGCACGTTTATGCGCTACGGGCGGAGATACTGCGGACCGAGCGACTGAAGAACTGGCCATACGACCCCACGGAACCGTCCCTTAATGAAAAGAAGCTGGGGGATGCCATGGCCGCGCGCGACTCTGAGGTCGAAGCGGTCAAGGTTCTTGTCCAGAGATACATCGACACCTACGGTCAGCGCATCACCCACGGCGAGGCGGAGTTCAATGCCGAAGGGCTTCTCCGCCTTGCGGGATGGAGGAGCGACGTATGATTCGGGGGCGAAGTGATTTTGGAAATAGGAGTTGGCTGGCTGCCTGTCGAGTGGCTTCTTGGAGTCGCATAAGGCGATCCGGGAGGGGAATGGACCGCACCGGTCTGGATGGTTATGCAGTTGTCTAGATAGTTATGCACATGATATAACTATGGATAGTTTTAGCGCCAATCCGCCACGAATACTGATTGCAACTTCTGGAGTGCGCATCGCCATGAGCGTACTTTCTGTCCGCAGCCGGTAGTAGAGTAGGAGAGCGCTGAGGGTAGTCGAGACCGTTTTCTCGAGCTGGATGAGGATGGGACACAATATATGACCAGAATGAGCACACCAACAGAACCAACGCGGCAGCCATTGCGTAACTTGGTGGTGTGGTAGTGGCTCTCAAGAAGTCCGACTTGTACGGCTCGCTCTGGAAGAGCTGCGACGAGCTACGGGGAGGCATGGATGCCTCGCAGTACAAGGATTACATCCTCACGCTGCTGTTTGTGAAGTACGTCTCCGATAAGGCCAAGACCGACCGAGACAGCCTTGTTGATGTCCCCACGGGAGGCTCCTTCGATGACCTGATCTCCTTCAAAGGAGACAAGGAAATCGGAGACAAGATCAACAAGACCATAGGTAAACTGGCCGAAGCCAACGACTTGCAGAAGGTCATCGACCTTGCCGACTTCGACGACGAAGAGAAGCTTGGCAAGAGCAAGGAGATGCAGGATCGGCTGACCAAGCTCGTCTCGATCTTCCAGGACCTCGATTTTCGCGGCTCCCGGCCCGAAGGCGATGATCTCCTTGGCGACGCCTACGAATATCTCATGCGCCACTTTGCTACCGAGTCGGGGAGGTGACGTCCCTTGCTCATGGCGAGCTGAGGTTCGGAGCTTGCGATGGAGCATTCGATTCGTACAACCTTGACAGGAATTGGCCGGAAGAATACATTGATAAAGAGTGCGCAAGGTTGGAATGCAGCCGATTTCGATGACCTAATCGAGGGCGTCGTCGGAGGGCTACGAGATGGAGCTGGCGACCGTCCAAACGGCATAGTGAAGGAACATGGCTGCAAGTAGGACACCGTCTCACAGAGCCAGGAAGTACATCTGGAAGAAGACGCGGAGAAGAGTGGTGGAATAATCGGAATGAACGGGCCGAGACGGAACAGAGCTACCCAAGGCGAGACCGATGGGCAGCTTGAACAAAAAAGCGACATGGAGGAGAGAGTGATGACAACAAAGAGGCACTATGCTCACAGGCGGTGGGCTCTTCTTTCCCTCTGCGGCGCTGCTGTTCTTGTGGTGGGCCTAGTTGTGCTCGGCATACCGTCAGGGGAAAGCCCCGCCCGGAGCGAGACGACGACTAGCACCGGTGGCCAAGAAACTATCCCCGGCTCGAGTGAACCGACTCCGGATGTGGAGGCAGGTGTGACCACCAGTTCGTCGGTGGGGACATCGCCCGACACTATGCCGTCTTCGGGGTCGGCCGTCGCAATACTCGTGTTCTCGGCCCCGTGGGGTGGAGATCTGGGCGAGGTTGGAATGTTCGGCGGTGACGAATCCCGAAAGGATGGTCCCCGGTCGTTCTGGGCGCGGTCGGACGGTCAGCTCTATGTACTAGATAATGTTAATTCGCGGGTACAAGTGGTTTCTTCCACTGGCTCCGTCGTCTCATCGTTTCCTATCGAGGCCACTGAGCCCATCGATATCGCGGTCGCATCCGACGGCACTGTAGTCATCGACGACGCCTGGGGTACTTCCATGTTCTACTCCTACTCCGAGGGCGGGAGCCTGCTCGGGAGACTTCCGACTCCCGCGGGCATCATGTCTGCGGCCCTGTCCGCGAACGAAGATGCCGTCTTTTCCCTGATGGGAATCGACGAAGAGAACGGCGTGGCTGCCTGGGTGCCAATCTACTCGGGGGAGGCCCTGCAGCCCGTTTTGTTGACCGCCGCGACAGCGGCGGGTCGTGCTCGCCCCCTCTCTCGTGGTGCGGAGCTGGACATCCACATGGCTGGCGGCCAAGTTGTTGTTGGGCTTTCCGTCGATCAGGCTGCGAAGTTCGAACGAGTGTTGAGTCCTCAATTGGCGTCTCCCGTAACGGCAGAGAGGATGGCAAACGGAGCGACTGTGCTCTCCGCGCTTGTCAACGACACCGGAGTCGCGGGCGATCTCACAAGATCCGTTTGGACATATAGAGATGACGGCTCAGTAATGCAGTTTGACATCCCGATTCCCGAGCCTTGGATCAACATGCAATCAGACGCTAGAATTTCGGCACAAGGCGACCTCTACTTCGCCACCTCAACTCCCGAGCGATTCTCGATCTATCGTGTTCCGCTGCAATGATCGGAGGAGTAGCTCGGTCTTGCGTGTCCAAGACCCGAACTCCCGTACACTTGAAGGAGAGCAAGCGTACGTATGCGAGGAGAGGAGAGGTAGCATGAGGGGTGCACATCCCAATAATGGGCTCCATCTGCGACACGGATTGGGAGTCGTTCTTATCGCCGCCCTGGCTGGCCCCTTGGCTATGGCGAGCGCGGCCCACGCCCGTACCGTATCTCCGCCGCCCCCCCAAATGACGTCGAATGGTCACGAGATTATTGCACGGGCGGCAACGGCTGATCTCACAGACTACTGCTATGGCCGCGAGAGCTGGACTGCTGGCCAACAATCTGGGTGGGGTCCGGATTGTTCTGGGCTGATCATAAAGTCCTGGGAAGTCCCTGACACGCTTTACTGGAAGGAAGAAGACGATCGATACGGTAGTTCTTGCCCGCCGATCAACAACAACCTCATCACAAATCGTTACCAAGCAGCTGACTTTTATGCTGCAGGCGCATACTGGACTCAGCCCTCGTGGAGCACAAGGAAGAGGGGGGATGCGGCCAGCCACACCGGCAGCTTCAACCACGTTGTTTTGATACAAATTCCGAACTATCCAGAGCCGGGTCGTGACGTAGTATATGAGGCTCCCAGTACGGGCAGTAAGGTACATAGGACCTATTACACTTATATCGGCACTTGGCACGCTGCAAGACGGACCTATACCACTGCAAGCTCGGATCACACTCACGAACTGGACAACCCTACGGCGCCTATGAGTGGGCCGGATTCCGTATTCGGTTGGAGGAAGAGTACGTCCAATACCCCATACTCCGGTGAGGACTACCAGTTCGCATACGGTAGTGACACTGCGCACGTTCGCTGGGTACCTTGGTTCGAGAGAACCGGATGGTATTCTGTGTATGCGCGCTACTCAACTGCCGGTTCTCGTACCGCGCAGGCGAAATACTATCTCCACAGTGACTACGGAGACTACACTGTGACCGTCGATCAAAGGTCGAACAACGGCCTGAGTGGATGGAAGTACCTCGGTCTGTTTCATTTCGCATACGGATACGAGAAGTTCAATGGCGCCGTGGACCTCTACGCGCCCACTCTCGATGGCGGCAACATCGTGGCTGACGCTCTCAAGTTTCAGTGGTATGGCGAATTCTAGATGATTGATTGATTCCACGCCCTCGAGCACAATGGTCGACCAAAGCCCGGCTGGGACGACCAAGCTCAACCCCACAAGTAGCGGGAGTGCGAGGCGCAGTAGACGTGGTCGGCCGCGTCGGAAGGAGCGGAGCGCTTGACCGTCTCCCGGCTTCCCGCGCACTCCACCGAGGTTAAGTCGATGAGTAGAAGATCGACCCAAAAACCGGGGATCTTGCAGGAAAATACCTCCGTGAGCCACTCCAAGGCGCCAGACAGACGGCGTCGGCGCTTGTGGTAGCCCGCCTGGTCGGGAATCTCGGGGAAGAGGTGGCGCAGGTTTCCCCGGCGAAGGAGAGGAAGCTGCGATCCGAGGGGATATCCAACATGGCTTGGGCAACAAGGAGCGTAATTACCTCGGCGTTGGTGATCCGTCGTCTGGCACTCCGGAGTTTCTCTGGCAAGAGATCATCGGCTGTGCAATAAAAGACAGCGCAGAGAGTGTCGAGGTCGGCGTCCATCGTGGCCCCCGGGGGCGATGGTGTACCTGAGACCGTCGATTTCCGTCTCGTTGCTCTCTTTTCCTTGCGGAATGCGGGTGTCGTCGTGGAATCAATCATCTGGGAGGGCTGCAAAATGGGTTGTGAGTCTCCATGAAACGCGCGGTTCATCGGTACTCAGGACGTCGACTCGCGAGCTGTCTCTGGTTGCCGGTCTTGCTCGTAGCCCTCGCGGCCATGGGCTCTCTCCCAGGCTGCGAGAGGGATGGGGACGCTACTGAGCGCCCGTCGACCACCATGGGGGATACGGATATCACAAAGACGTCTGTTCCTCAGCCGCCCGAAAGCACGACGATGTCGCTCGTGATGCCCACCGATCTCGGCGGTCCCCAGTTGGCCCCCGAGCTCGAGGAGGTCAAGGCCGAGCTCCTGTGCTCGCTCGGAGATCTTGATGTGCCTATCTACCTTCCGACAGAGCTGCCTACGGGGCTGGCCTTTGGTGTGCCTGACGTCTTCCCGGGAATCCCTGCCAATCCCAACTACTGGCGGTCCCTGGACAGGCATGACCCGCACGGATCCGGCTACTCCGTCTTCTTCGTAGGCAAGGGTGGCTGGATACGACTCAACGTTAATCCTCCGGGAGACCACGGCGATGTCATCTGGGTGGAGTCTTCCGTCGAGTGGGCCGGCCTGCCTCTCAAGACCACGGAAGCCGGTGAGATGGTTTGGATCAGCATCCCAGTTCCAGAAGACGCGAGAGTGGAGATCGAGACGCAACGCCCACTTTTGGAGGAGGCTCTGCTGCTTGCCAGTGGTCTGCAACTCGCGGAAGGAAACTAGTACTGGTGCATATGAATATACATGAACGTAAGTGCGCACTCGGTCATGGTGCTCACGACGAGCGTACGGCATCCTGGGCATGATTTACCCTGTTCGGGTGGACAAGTCAGCCAGTCGACCCGTCGTACCAGATCAACTTCGCGTATCCACGATTGCCCTGCTTGCCGCCATGCCGGAGGAGGTGCAGCGTTCGACAATCAAGCGACGATGAGCCTTGATCGTCAGCAGCATCAAGGCAGAGACCTCGGTGCAGGAAGAACAGCGCCCCCAGCGGCACGCACGTCGGCATTGGCTGTCGTGTCTCCCGGTGATCGCCTGACGCCGACAGCGGTCGCGTGGCGATATGTCATTAGCTCACACTAATTCGAGGGCCTAATTATTCCGGGTATCTCTGCCCAGACACAATGGCGACAATGTTGACGACGGCAGTCGTGGCCTCTGCGCATTGCGCCGCGTCCCTGAATCCGGCCGTTCGCTTGTGTGTAAGCGCGTTGGCGAGGCTAAGAGCGGCCTTTGCATATCTGCGGACATCTTCGTTTTCCTGACTACCTAGCTCGGCCGCGAGGAACGCGTCCAACATGCGCCTGGCTATCCTGCTCCCCTCCGATTTGAAGCCACCACTAAGCCATGATGAAATCATGGCAGGAGGTGGTGGAGATGAGCGACGAGCTACCCGAAGAAGTCCAACGATGGACAGCCAAGAGACGGACGGCCCTGATCCTCAGCATCATCAAAGGAGAGACCTCAGTGCAGGAGGCGGCCCGCAGGCACGGTCTGACCGTGGCCGAAGTCGAGGATTGGCGGGAGAAGTTCCTCCTAGCCGCCGAGAATGCGCTCCGCACCAAGCCCGCCTCCCCGACGACGAGCCCCGGCTCCTCGCCCGGATGGAAATGCTCGTCCGCAAGCATCCCCGCTACGGCTACCGGAGGATCGGGGATCTCCGGCGGCGGGAGGGGTTCCGCGCCAACCCCAAGCGCATCTACCGTCTCTGGAAGCGAGAGGGCTATCGGGTGGCGCGCCAACAACACAAGCGTCGCCGCCTGGGCACGAGCGAGAACGCCTGCCATCGCCATCGTCCTGAGCACCGGAACCACGTCTGGGCGCTTGACTTCATCTTCGACAGGGACGAAGGCGGCCGTTCCTTGAAGTGGCTTACCGTCGTCGACGGGTACACTCGGGAGTGCCCGAAGCTCCTCTGCGAACGCAGCATCACCGCGCAGGACGTGATCGACGAACTCATCCGCATCATGCAGGTCCGGGGCGTCCCGGGTCACATCCGCGCGGACAACGGCCCCGAATTCATCGCCAAGGCCATCCGCGCCTGGCTGAAGAGCGCCGGCGTCGGCACCCTCTACGTGGAACCGGGCGCACCGTGGGAGAGCGGGTACGCCGAGTCCTTCCACGCCCGCCTCCGGGCCGAGTTCCTGAATGCCGAAGTCTTCGCCAACCTCCGAGAAGCCAAGGCTCTGGGCGAGCAGTGGCGCCGGGAGTACAATCACGAGCGGCCGCACAGTTCTTTGGGATCTTTGACCCCGAGCGAATTCGCGGCCGGGCTGGCTGCCCTTCCGGTCGGGGCTACGCCCCTCCCTCCAGGGCATGCAACACCCTCATGACCCAAGGACTCTCACTGCGGGCGGCACGGAGAGTGGGGGCATAGACGACCGCCCGAGCAGCGGTCTTGGAGATCTTCATACTAAGACATCGGACAATAGCACAGAGACCGTGGAACGCAACTTGACGGTTTGGTGATCGCTGCACAACGGCAAGAGTCGGGTGGATCTCAGCTACCGCGGCGGAGGCTAGGCTCAGTGTTCACCGGAGGGAAAAAGAAGTCGACTGCCATCGGGTTCGGGATCGCCGCGTGGCTGGCCGCTCTAATTGCCTGTCTCGTGCCAGCCTTTTTTCTTGTGGATAAGATGCCCAACTGGCTCGTCTCCACCCTACTGGTGGCGCTGCAGGTTTTCCCGGCGATCATCGGAGCTTTCGTGTTTGTTCTGACCCTGGGTGCGGACGAGAGGCGTCCCGCCAGGCAGGGAGGCACTTTTGCCGTATTCTGTGCGTTGGTCTCTACCGTGACGAGCGCTGCGGTTCTCTTTGCGGTGGACATAGACCGCCCCACCGACACGAGTGGCGTTGCCCTCTTCCTCGCGTTCGCGATCGCATGGTCTCTCGTCGATGCCGCTCTTGCGCTGCTCGGCGGTGTTTTCGCCGGAAACCTCGTATCTCGCGTGGTCGCTCCTCGCAACAGCATTACGGCGCCGATTTCCTGCTTCCGCCACCCCCGTTGGATGAAGAACTCCCGTTCGTATCCTTCGCGACCGCCGAAGAATAGGTAGGGGAGCCTGTGAACCGAGGCATAGCGACGAGTTGTCCGTCGGGGCCCTGCGCGTGGCTGCCAGGTCTTGACAGGACGGTAGCCTCGATGTCAGGGCACGAGGTGATATCGTACTTCAGGGGTAGAAAGCCGTACGTGCACGTGGGGCCGTCCCCCAGGTTCAATCTGGATCTTGAGGAGCCCGTGATGGCAGTGATCGCCGAAACGGTCGAGCGACATGGCCAGAAGAGTGACTCTGAGATCAAAACCTTGGTGTACTTGACTGACCCAATGCGTAACTTGATTCGCCGTGAGAAGCGCGGCGAGGACACGAGACGCGAGGTGGTTCTCCGACCTAACGACGAAGTCTAGAACTTGCCCGGCGATAATGGCTCAGGCCTCGGCCAGCGTTGACAGGTGGCATCGGATACGTATATTGTAGGGATTGCGAGGCCTCCAATGAGGTGAATCAGGGCAGCTACCGTAGGCTACCTACCGCCCTCCTGTAATTGGGGTTTCTGAGTCTGGGCAACAACCTAGGACCCAAAGATCAGTGCTTTGCCCCCGCCGCGTTAAGGACTAGACAAATGCAAAGACACATTACTCGGCCTCGAATGCTACAGGTGCTGGCCCTCGGAATCATGCTAGCATTCGCCGCCGAGGGCTATGCGGCTGCGTCAGTAAACGTCATTGACGTGAGGCAGAAGTATCGGGATGAATACACCGGACAAGCGTTCGATTATGAGCCTGGCTCTCCGTTGAGACAGATCGAGAAGCTGTCGATAAAATACACTATTTCGGGTTCAAACTTCTACCGCTTTATCATTTATGACAGAGGTGCAAATCGATATGTCCAGGATGTGACCATATATCACTCATCTACGTCAGGTACTTATTGGCTCAACTTGTCATGGATATGGAAGAGAACGCCAGATTCATATGAGGTTAGGGCTTACGAATACCATGGAGTTGCTCCTGAATGGCAAGTCAACGATACTACGATAGGACCCGTAACTGCAGATGATAATTCCGTTGGACCCGAGGGTAGGTGGTCACCAAATCAGTATACATGGGGAATTAAGTCTAACGAGCAGACATTCTATGTTGATTATACACAGTACCTATGGTGGTTTGACCATCCAAGTTCCAATCATTTTAGGGGAACTGAACGACTGAATCATTTCAAGTCCCATACCACGTGGCCCGGGGCCCAGTTGCAACATGAATTTAGGAGAACAGTGCCGGATGGGATTGCGTCTAAAGAGGGCTGGGATGCGTACTATATTGGCTTTGGGGGATACCTAACTGCCTACGGAGCGCTATCGAATATGCCTGATTGGAGAATCGAGGGTGAAGAAATGGGTCTTCCTGGTCCTTATCAGGGGGATGAAGAAGCTCAGATTCTTGCGGAGGATCCACAGAGTTTTGTGGTGGATTCCGGGAGTGATCCTACGAACTTCTATTATCAAGGATACTGGTCGCGAATGACATTTCGCAGACTCACCGGGTATACGGGTCAGTCTTTCTGGATGAGGACCGAGTTCGAAATGAAGGAGTCATCTATCGATACTCAATTGGATGTGGCGGGCGCGACTATACATACCACAACCTTCTAAGCGTCCAACGATCTAGTTAAGCAATGGAGGGGAAGTATGAGTACCCGGCTAAGGACCGTCAAGATAGGGGCATTCTTGGGTATCGGAGTTCTAGGTGCGTGGGGGGCCTGGTCCGCAGGAGCGTCCGCGATTGGCTCGAACAGCAGCGCGACAGAGGTCGCGCCTATTGTCAGTCCTGTGCTTTGGGAGGAAGGTCCCTCAGGTGAGTTGACCGAGGTACGGGGTGCGGTGGTTAACAGCAGGGCGGGAGTCCCCGCAGATCTTCCGGAGGACCTTCAGGAGGTAACAGAGGCCGGGGGAGCAAGTTCTCCTCTTGTAGCGGAACAGCTGGCTGCCATCGATGAGAATGCCACAAGGCTCGCTGATGCAACCCTGATTGTCGTGACGACGCCCGCTATGGAGACGCGGCAAGACGTCTTGGACTACATCGCGGGTCAGCGGGAGGCTTTGAGGGCGGCTGAGCAATCGGATGATGATACCGAGGTGGTCGCTGTCATCACCCTCTCCCGCCCGATTTCGCAGGATGAACTGGATGGATTGCGGACTAAGACTGGCTTTACCTTTGACTATTTTGAGTGGATAGGAACCGAGGGTATTTCCGGCGTTGTTTCTACAGTCGTGGCGTCTGATCTGGACGAAGTGCAGAGGAATATTGCTGATTCGGGAGTCGAGGTAATTGGGTATATCGCGGTTCGTGTTGCGGCCAGTGTTCGAGGCTTGCTTGAGTTAGGTGAAGATCCTCTTGTAGATGCTGTTGACCCAGGTCCGCTGAGTCAAATACTGGAGGCCAAACGCAATGGCACGGCGTACGTGGTGCAGATGCCACCGAGACTCTACTACAAGCTCCACCACCTGAAGTAGCAGTCATGATGCGTGAGGGCAGAGCCAGCGTGGCCACCCTGTTAGGGCATGGCGAACCTCGCATGGTAGTGAGGTTCTCGGTCCACGCATGTTGAGCTTTCCCGGTAGGAGCGGTGTATGAGTCCCAGCGCGCGGTCGTCGGTCATACGAGTGGTATCGGTTTGGGTGCTTGGAGTGGCGGTGTTGGCTCTCATCGGAGTGGCGGCACTTACCTTTGTCACTGGGCAGTTTAACCTCGCGGCTGTCGATTTCTTCTTCGTCGTATCAATCGCGATTGTCTGGTCTCTGGCCATGGGGTCGATCGCTATTCGCATATGTCGAGGAAGTCGAGGAAGAGGTGGCCGGTGAACTTGGGATGTCCTGAAGGCCGGCGGCCCCTCGGAAGAGTATGTGCCCGTCGACCTGCTGCCCTTTTGCGACCTTGCCGAATAGAACGAAGCTCATAGTTGGTGCCGTGAAATGCACACGTCTCCGCAGGGGGAACTCGCATCGAAAACGGTGTGCTGCGGCTGCGGAAGGTCACCTTCAAGCCCTTCGACTTCTTCGCCAACTGTGAGTACTTCGAAGGGGGCTACAACTATCACGAAGTGCTAGAAGTGGCCCCGGTTGAGCGGCCACGGCGGCGGCGTGGGGCCGGACGACGGCCCGGTGGAACTGGACGGTGCCTATGAGCACTCCGGGCGAGGACGTCCTTTCCACCCTGCATGAGGAGATAATCGGTTACGAAGGCATGAAGATCGACAGCATGTTCTTCGAGAAGTTCGAGAACGCGCTCCGTACCGAGAACGCGCTCCGTACCAAGCCCTGGGACGAAGAGGCCCAGAAGGATGAGCAGATGAAGGAGCTGAACCGGAAGGTCGGGGAACTCGTCTCGGCCTCGACAACCTGAGGGAGGCCCAGAAGGGACGCCCTTTCGCCCAGGAGACGTCAGACGAGTGAGAATGGTGTTCCCCCACGCCTCGGAACGCCGAGTCTGCCTCCTTGAGGTGCCGCGTTCTGCCATGAATGATCGGTGTTCCAAAGCACAGAAGGAGCCAGGATAGGAACGCACGTTAACTCTGGCAGCGTATACTGCCAGGAACGAGCATCTGAGCGGTGCGGGATTGGCACCTTATCTTGTCAGCGCAGAGACGCAGAATCCGATGAGTATCAAGACTGTCGGGATGAGGCTCTGGACAGAACCCAGAGTGCTCGGTCGGGATGGACCGGAACCTACGAGCTATTTGGCGCGAAATGGAAGAAGGAGATGTCGATCCGATAGACTGGGATATGGGGGCAGTAAACGAATGGTGGCGGAAACCGCAGTTCGGTTCTCATCGGAGGCCTTGCGCATAGCTTTGGCGCTGTTTTACAACAAGGCACAATTGGTGCATCGTCTCACTGAAACCGTGGACATTGTGGAGACGCGGCTACGCCGGACCGTGAGCGTTAGTATGACCATACCCTATTCAGGCACCACCGGCCCAACCGAACCACCTAAACACTCGCGCCTGGTCATTCCGCTCCTTACGGTAAGACGAGGACACTTGCTAGACAACTTTGATGTTGCAGATGGTTGTGGTTGTTCGGTACCTGTGCTATCTCAGGATGAGAACAAACGCGTGGCCAGATTGTTGCTCGAATCCCGCTTCGATAGTTTGGCAAAGAAGTCGCCAGCGGGCTTTCCCGAGGATCAGCTGTCAGAACTGAAGAAGCTAGTCTTGAGCATCCCTCAACTGCCACCTGACCAAGCTGAAGCACTTTGGGCCGACCTCTTCGAAGGTACGGGGGGCCTGGAACTCGCCGATTACGCCTTTATTCTTCACGATAATGGGCTGTGCCGACTATCAAGCTTCTTTTGCCGGAGCTACCTCACATCAGTAGAACTCACAGCTGCGCCCTCAGACCTCCTTATTCTGAAGTATAGCTACGATTCAGGCTACGATAGGAAATACACGCCCAGGGATCAAGCGAATTTGACCGAGCGCTTTCGACGCAAGATTAGGCAACGGCCATATTCCTTTGCATTCGATGCTGCGCTTGCCTTCACTGTACCTAGCTATCACTTTCTTATGGCTGCTCCAGAAGGACACTACTGTTCCCGCCAGAGCATACTGGGCTCCGATCTGCCGAGTGGCCCGGTGTTGGATGCGTCTCCCAAGCCATACGGTGATTGGCCTATTCCCAGTGACGTGCAGGTTAAGAAGTCGGCCGATCTTGGTATGCCATACGCTCACCTCTACATTTATGGCCTGATACGTCATGCTACGCCTACTCGCGACGTTACAGCGCGAGTTGTGTTCTATGAGATACCTCCCGGGGCTACTGGTTTTGCCTTCCTATTTGCGCTCGCAACGGCTGTATCATGTGCCGTACTGACCATATTCTTTCGGCAGGTCTCTACCGAATCAGGGTTGGCCGCAATCTTTTTGTCGTTGATCGGCGTGGCGGCGTTGTGGTTAAGGCCGACTTTGGACCGAGTAAATCTCCTTCAGGCTCCATTGTCTGCACGTGTGGGTCTCTTCATTACCGGGTCGTCTGTCATTGCTGCCGCGCTATGCTTGATCGTCGCGGCTTCTTTCCACGCGGTGAAGGGGGTGAGCTATTGGGTGCCACAGGGCATCATGATTGCTGTTTCGGTTGTTATGGTCGTATTGTCGGGATACTTGTTCTGGAAGTTAATCACCAACTACCGTAAGTACAGACTCGAAGCCGCAAGGCCTGGTGTATAGTATGTTGTATGGTGTAGAATATGTTGTATGGAACGTTTTGAACGGCAGTGTGACACCGGAAGTGAGGATGATAGAGATATAATGCCAGTAGATGTCGATCGTCTGAGGGAAATGGTGCAATTCCTTCCGCCCAAGGGGGGAGAGTACCGAGTACATAGCGCGGAGAGCTTTGCTTCCCCTGGCCCCTCGCTTACCGACCAAGAAATCGAAGAGATGGGGGCTGCGATCGATGAAGCCTGGGGGCGCTGGCAAGCAGAATCGGCGCAGGAGTTAGAGCAGGCAGACCAACTTGCGCGTGAGTTATCGCAGGTGATAGCCCAGACAACGCCGGAAGACCGCTCGGCTCTCCGGGACTACATAACCAAGCGACTAAGTCGACTGGAGGCGGCTATGCCCAACAAGCCAGGTTCGCAGCATTGTGTAGTGCCAAGTCAGGACGGCGGATGGCATGTCAAGAGGGACGGCGCCGACCGCAGCAGTGGTCACTTCGACAAGAAGCAGGACGCCGTTGATGCCGGGCGCAAGATTAGCCAGAACCAAGGCACCGAGTTTGTCATGCACAACAAGGACGGAAAGATAGCTGGCAAGGACAGCCACGGTAACGATCCCTTCCCCCCCAAAGGTTGATCGGGAACGTTGTGTTGGACCCCTTCCGTCGGCTCCTCTTCCGGAGAGGGCGTGCCTGCCCCATTTTCAGAGTGCTAACATAGGCACTGTCAAATCCAACTCCAACTCTGATCTTGACCCGCTTCCGTTGACACTCTGCGAATGGACCATTGGTCCAGAAGGAAGTCGACCTGGCACATACGCCGGAGTTCCGCAGAGAGGCAGTCCTGCCACATCGAGTCGGCCAGCGCGGCATCAAAACGACGTTGGCGTAGTCATCTTCGTGGTGGCTTTCCTCTCACCACGGTGGTAGTTTGGTTCCGTTGCTCTGTCTCGCAGAATTGCGCGTGTGGAAAGGACCTTGAACCGCACCGAGTTTGTTGGAGGCTCCGACTCTTGAGAGGATGGAGCCATGAACAGACGAGCAAGGTATCCACAGGAGATGAGGGAGCGGTCCGTCCGCATGGTGTTCGAGCACCAGGACGAGTACGACTCTCAATGGGCGGCGATCACGTCGGTCGCGACCAAGTTGGGGATGACCCCCGAGACGCTGCGGAAGTGGGTGCGCCGGGCCGAGATCGACGAAGGCCAGCGTCCCGGGCTCACCACCAGCGAGCGTGAGCGCCTCAAGGAGCTCGAGAAGGAGAACAAAGAGCTCCGGCGCGCGAATGAGATCCTGAAAGCAGCCGCAGCTTTCTTCGGGGCGGAGCTCGACCGCCGACCGAAGAAATGACCCGGTTCATTGACGATCATAAGCAGGTGTACGGGGTCGAGCCGATGTGCGCTGTTCTGCCCATCGCCCCTTCCACCTACTACGCGAGCAAGTCCCGTCCTCTTTCGGGGCGCGCCCTCGCTGACCAGGAGCTCGAGAAGGACATCCAGCGCATCTACGACGAGAACTACGGCGTCTATGGCGTGCGCAAGGTCTGGCGACAGCTCCGGCATCTTCCGCCGGTCCCAAGTCTGAGCGATGCATCCAAGGCGCTCGTGGTCAAAGATGATGGTCAAGTAGGGGTGGTCGAACTCGTACCCCTTGAGGACTTCGGGAGCGCGTCCGCCCGGAACAAGTGGCGGGGCTACGTGTTCGTGAGTACCCGAGACGAACTGGAACGGCTACGAGTAGCGAAGGCGGTTTCCCAAGTTCTGGCGGCTGAGGGTGTACGAGTCTCGGAGCGCGCGTTCAGTGCCGCCGGACTCGACCCCAACGAGGTGGCGAACTCGTACTAGTCGCGCGGGCACACTCGGATAACCGCATCGAATCACCCGCAAGACAATGCTTGGCAGCGAGGATGTGCGATCCGCGTCACCTCGCACCCGCCACACGTTGGGTACACGTACTCGGACGAGCGCCATCTCGCCATTGTGCTGCCGTTCCTCCACTGGGGCGAGCGTGAACCAATCCAGCGTTAATACGTGGCTGGACCGTGATTTCATGATGGGTGACAACTCGAGACCCAAGCCGCTTGCCTTGCTCTGTGCCACCTGATACTGTGGCGCAGCTGTCGCTGAATAGGTGGCCACACGAAGGGAACGCCCCGTCTCTCTGGGTGCTTATTCGTGAGAGAACGAGGTGGCCGACTCCCGCGAAGCAGGTCGCCCAACGCTTCTGGTAACGGTTGGTTGGACCCCGTCGTGCCCGCATTCGGCCAAGAGGCGACTCACCCAAGGAGAGTGGGCCCTGATGCAGACCCACGGTTACCTTCGTCTCCTCGGTGGTGGTAGCATCGTGGCTGGCCGGCCTCCTTATCTTTGGGCCCATGAGCCAGACTCAGATTGGGGACCATACGGTACTCCGGGGGAGGCTGGCACTCTCATCCCATCTGCTAGCAGCGGCCGCGTGACTTCCGAAGACCGACGAGAGGAGAAGAGGTTGTCGGTCAGAACGGCGAGAGCGGGCAGGGTGCTTCCAAATGAGTTTGTGGCGCAGCGAGGGCCAGGTGACCAATTGAGCCACAAGAAGAAGGACATCCACATAGACAAGGAGAAACCTATGCGTGCTACGCGCCTTCTATGCGTCACCGTCATTTTGGCACTGTCAATGTTGAGTCTTTTTGGCTCAGGAGCCCTGGCGTCAAATGTTGACGGTTCAGCTCAATATGAAGTAATACTACCAGCCACGACCGATAGCTCAGTTGACTATTCAGCGATCGCGTCCGTCATAGCAGACTACTTCACCCAGTACTACCGAAGCCTAGAACAACTGGCCATAACCCCGGAACTCGCCGACTACATTGCCGATACTGATGAGACCCATCTTTATCTGTGCGCGTTGCAGTATGGTATCGATTGGCGTAAAGAGGTGGGAGGCGATATCGGCGCCATAGCCGATACCAAGGTGGAAAGCGTAGAAATAAAGTATGCGGCTCAGTACCCCGCAAAGCCTCTGGCGGTAAGAGCATATGTGAAAGTGGCCTATCGCTATGTGACCGACAAGACGCGCACAGTGGCCAAAATGGGGGACCTGTGGGAGATTGAGATTGATAACGTGGATGGCGCTCCAAAGATAACATCGATGAACTCGGAAGCTAGCGACTATGGTTGGACAAAGGACCTAGTTGCCGACAACCTAAGGCGCCACTCTGTAAGCGAGAGTACGGTATTGGATGACACGCAGGCTTCGAGGGAGGGAAGTGCAGCATATACCAAGAAGAATGCAATAGATGAAGCATATGCTACGATGCACACTTGGATGGTGACCACGCATCGCGATAGTCTCGCAAACCTCGCCCTGGCAACAGCTCCGGTCGAAGGACTGCCTGAAGACGAAGCTAGCTACAGCGGGGGCGGGGTCTCCGCACTGAGTGTAACCGTACCGTATTCTGGGTCATCCGCGGCAATTTACGGATGGTTCATGGGTGACGTGCAGTACAGTGGGATTTTCCATAACATGAATGACCTGGGTCAGGGGGATTGCACGAACTTCGTATCTCAATGCCTATGGGTTGGATATGGTGGCCCCAACGGGAATGGCTATTTGACCCCGGGGGCGCAGGCAGCGTGCGCGCTGCTGGTGTGGCAAAACTTCAGACAAATCGGTAGCAGCGACCCGACTCCGTGGTGGGGAGCCAGCGTATATAACCCGCTGCCAAGATATGCGTCAAATCACTGGATGCGTGTGGACGAGCTCTACAGCCATGTGCAAAGCACGTCAAAAGGACCGCGAGGCACTCACCACAACTCCGGTAGGACGTGGTACGATCCTATAGGGAGCACTTACGCGGTAAGGCCGGGTAATGTGCTTCAATTGGATCAGACTGGGCTCGCTCCTTACTATCATTCAGTTATGGTCAAGGACAGCTCCACCACACTGGGCCACCCTGAGGACATCTATGTGTCGCAACACTCAGGCAACTATTCGTATCGGCAGCTGTACGACGTCATCCAGTCGAGCGGCCTCAATTATGTCAGGATGCTGAGAATGCTCTCGGGGTCATTCAACAATTAGGTGCAGTGCCCCGAGGGGAAGCGTCCACTTCCCCTCTCCGCGGACGACTGCTAGAATGCAACCGTTAATGAGAAGACTCAGTATATGCATTGTGGTTGTCGCCATGATCACTTCAAGTGCTGTTGGATGCAGTCCAGCAGATAGAGGGGTGACGGCAAGTAGTAGTGGTGTGTCTTCCGAAGCGACCACGGTAACCTCCGGGGCGGGGAATGGTGTAGGGGAGGAAGGCTTTATTTGGCATCCGGAGTTGGGTAGGCAGTTCGGTTCAGATGTTGCCAACAGAAGCGCTCTTGGGATTGTTGATGGAGAGGGTGGGATTCTCTATTTTCAGGCGCCCAATGGAAACGACTCTCTGCGCTATTCGTTGTATTCATTTGATGAAGAAACGGGTGAAACGGAAGAGCTAGTTGCTGATTGCTATGGGATGGTGAATGCCGTCGGGGATTCTGTCTTCTATATAGGCGAGGTGGACCAGGGCGTTTTCCGCTACGACATAGCGACTAAGCGCTCTATCAAAGAGTATGACGGGGTGGTACTTAACCTGCTGGCCTTGCAGGGCTACTTGTACATAGTGAATGGCGGCAAGGAACTGATTGAGGTCGAGTTGGCCAGCGGGAACGCGACAACAGTAATGAGGAGTGTCGCGGGGCATTACTTAGAGTATGTTGATGGCAGTGTGTACTTCGCGCAAGAGAGCCCGGACGTAATGAACTGTAACCTGTTTAGAGTCGCAGTGGGGTCGCCGCGCGACGTGGTCACCGTGTATGAAGGCATTCCGCATCCAATCAAAATGGTGGGGAAAAGCGTCTTGTACGGCGATGATAGGGGTGCGCATTTGATCGATCTCGGTAGCGGGCGAGAGCGTACCGTGTGCAGCTGGGGCGGCGGGGTCGGCCCGCCGGCTGCAAATGGAAACGGTGTGTTCTATATCACGAGTGACGCCGACGGGTATGCGGAGCTGTCTGTATTTGACGTGGACAGCGGGAGAACGAGCATGCTCATGCCTGTGCACGGTGGTGCGGTGTATTTTGTTGACGGCGAGATACTCCTTGTTAGCCCGGTGAACTTCGACATAGAACGGGTCATTCTTGATGTGAGTGATCCGCGCACTGAGTTGGTTTTGAAGGGTGATAGTCAGGCCAGATAGGGGGACGCGGCATCACGGGGGAGTATCTGGGCCCGGTGGACTCTGGAGAGCCTGCGCGAATTGGCGGGAGGGTTCGGCACAGTCTGCACGGCCCGGGAACGGTCCTGTCTGGAGACGAGGATACCGTCAATGTCAGGTTCGACGGTGGTAGTCGCCGCCAAGTAGTTCAGGCGTGGGCATCTGAACCGGGGCTTGGGGGCCCCGGAGCACGGCCAGCAGGTCCTGGTTGAGGGCGGATGACGGAGGAAGGAGGGCCGCGAGGGGAGGGTCATCGTCTTGCAGTTGGTGTACTGGCTTGTCGTCCACGAATGTCCTTTCTCTTGCTCTTCGATCGGACCGCATGACGAGCCACGATGAGAGACGGACTTGCACGTCGAAGTAATCTGGGCTTGGTATACCTCATCGCGGAAGCCACGTAGACAGCTTGCCTGGGGTGAGCCTGGACCAGCTGAAATGCGTCGACTTGCTGCACCTCTCTTAGGATCCTGATCGCCCCGCCGCCGCTCGACGTGCTTCGTCCCGTGATCACTGAGCGTACGAGTCTTTCACGTCGCCCCCTGTGCCTCGCTGTCCGCTGCTCACTCGTTCCTCGCTACTCCTCGACATTGTCCAAGGTCGTCGTCCGGTTCTTGTTTCTTCAGGTCAAACATCCACTGCGATTCCTCGATGATGACAGAGAGAAGCGACCAAAGCCTCAGGAGCCAGGGTTCACGGGTCATGAGCTGAGCCTTTGTTTCTGAGTAATCGTTGACGTTATATGCGCAAGCATCCATGCTCAGGAGCCCTAAGAGACCCTCCTGAGACTCCCTCATGGTACCTGGTGTCAACACCGCTCGAAACCTGGGCACTATCCACCGGTTGAAAACTGGACACCAAGGATCAACCCTCCGTCACGTCGAGCACCTCCTTCCGTTTGCCCTTCAGCCGGTAGCTCTCGCCCTTCAGTGTGATGATCTCCGCGTGGTGAACCAGGCGGTCGACGAGCGCGGAGACCGCCACCGGATCCCCGAAGATGTCCGTCCAGGCGGAGAAGGTCTTGTTGGAGTTCACGATGATCGAGCTGCGCTCGTAGCGGGAACTGATGAGCGCGAAGAACAAGGAGGCGGCTTCGGGATCGAAGGGGATGTAGCCCACCTCGTCGACAATCACCAGCGGGATGCGGGCCAGGCGCCCAAGTTCCTCGGAGAGCCTCCCGAAGCGCTTCGCCTCCGAGAGGCGGGTGACCCACTCCTGGGCCGAGGCGAAGGCCACCCGGTAGCCTTTGCGGGCGGCCGCCACCCCGAGAGCGATCGAGAGGATGCTTCTATGTTTGTCAAGCCGCCGTTTGTGACTGCTCCAGCAGGCGAAACAGACGTCGAGCGAGGTGGCGTTTGAGGCAGCGCTTGATCTCTCGCGGCGTCTTGCCTTCCGCCAGCCGCCGATCTGCGTACGCCTTCGTCTCCTCATGATAGGCGAGCCGGGAGAGCACCACGGTGTGCAGAGCGCGGTTGAGCTGACGGTCACCTCCTCGGTTCAAGCGGTGGCGGACGATTTGACCGGAGGAGGCCGGCAGGGGAGCCACGCCGGCCAAGGAGGCGAAGGCGGCCTCTGAGCGCAATCTCCCGGCGTGTGACCAGGCGTTGAGGATCTGGGCGGCCGTGATCGTGCCCACACCCGTCTCCGCAAGGAGCTGAGGGGCGACTGCCTTGACCAGGAGCTCAAGCTGGGACTCGAGATCGGCGGCCTCGGCTTCCAGGGCCAACGCCCGCCGCGCCGCCGAGCGGAGCGCGGTGATGGTGGCCCGGTGCTCCACCGACTGGCTGGGGTTCGTGCGGAGTCGTGCAGCCCGTGTCAACTGCTCGTCGGTCGTCATGGTGCGGAAGTGGTGTCGGAGGCCCTCCGGGGCGCTCACGATCAGGGCCTTGAGCAGGGCGATGGCCTCGGTGCGCGACTGGACCGCGCCCTTGCGCGTAGCGAGCAGCACGCGGATGGCCTCCCGCTCTCCCCGTCTGCGGGGCTGGGCCAGGTGTTCACGGGACAGCGCCTCCCGCGCGGCGCGAACGGCGTCGAGTTCATCGGACTTGGCCCCGTTGCGGGTGGCCGGGCGTCGGGGGCGATCCACTTCGACCACCCACTCGTCGTGCTCGAGGAGGAAGGTGGTAAGACCGGCCCCGAAGCTCCCGGTGCCTTCGATGGCCCAGACGCGGCGTCCCCGCGCCCGCTCCTGGGCGAAGCCGAGGACCTTCTTGGCGCCGAAGGCGTCGGACGGGACCGTGAGCGAGTCCACCACGCCGCCCTTCACTTCGACGACGGCGGCCGTGTGGGAGTCGCGGTGGGTGTCCACCCCGATGACGTAGTCGATCCTTCCTTCCAGTGCCGGCATCAAGCCTCCTTCCGGTATGCTGTTCACTACCGGCCTGGCCTGCTCGTGCGGCAAGACTGTGATGGGTCACGCCCTTCGGGACGGACAAGCTTCTATGAAGCCACCCACGGCGGGCCCAGGCCGGTGCCGACACGAGGCGGGCAGACATATCCTGCGCCAAGGCACCTCGGAAGAACCGGGGGCCAATGAGTCTTTGGGTCATGCCCGTTCGTGCCGACTCCAACCTAGCAGCACCCTCGAAAGGGGCTGAACCGTATTCTCACAGTGCGTCTTGCCGGTGCCCGGAGGTCCGAGCAGGATCACGTTCTTGCGCTCGCAGAGGAAGTCGAGTTGGGCCAGGTGGGCGACGAGTTCCCGCTTGACCGAGCGCTGGAAGGAGAAGTCGAAGTCGTCCAGGGTCTTCACCTGGGGGAAGCGGGCGGCGCGCACGCGGTGCTCCCCGCCGTGGGTCTGGCGGGCCGTGACCTCGGCGTCGAGGACGGCGGCCAGATAGCGCTCGTGCTCCCATCCCTCCTCCCGGGCCCGTTCGGCGAGAGCACGGGCCGTCTCGGCGATGCGGGGGGCTTTCAGGGCCCGGGCGTAGAAGGCGATCTCGGCGTTCACGGCGGCCACGGCGGTCACCTCACCCCGACCAGAGCGTCGTAGACCGAAAGATCGGGCACGGGCAGGACCACGTCCCCGGCCAGAAGCGCCCGCCGGGCTGCCTTCGCCCGCAGGAGCTCCTCCGCGTGACCCGGGGCCACCACCACGTCGGCGGGGACGAAACTCCGGCGGTGGCACACGAGTTCGCGTCCTTCGCCGAACACGGTGACCCGCTCCAGGGTGAGGTGCACGCTGACGACGCGGGAGGCGAACGCCGGCGGCACGGAGTAGTCCACCCCGGCCACCCGCACGAAGCAGTCCCGGCTCAGCCGGGTGTGGATCTTGACCGAGGTGTCCGGCCACAGCGCGGGCAGCGGCCCCAGCGAGGCGCACTCGGTCCGGTGGGCCACCTCGGGCCGCGTACCCACGCGACGGTGGTGACGCTTCCAGGCGACCTGCAGCGCCCACTGGTCGTGTTGCTGCTGCAGGTCGGCCAGGGAGTCGAACTGCCGGAGCGGGAGGAAGGAGGTCTCCAGATAACCGTTCAGACGCTCCACGACTCCCTTGCTCGTCGGCTTGTAAGGCGGGAGAACGATGGGACGGACCGCCAGGGCACCAAGGAAGGCCGCCGCTTCGGGGAGCAGACGCCCGGTGTGACGGTTCACGATGGAGGCGTCCCGATCGACCACCAGCGACTGGGGCAGGCCGCCGAGGCGCGCAAACACGCCCGGGAGCGCCAGCGTGACGTCGGCGGCGGTCTTCGTGTGGGTGAAGGTGACGGCGTGGGCGGCCGAGTAGGGGAGCGTGCCCACCAGGCCGAAAGCGGGACGCGTGTGGCCCTTGCCGACCGGCACCCGCACCTCTGTGGGCACATCCCACCAGTCGAGCTGGCAGATCTCGCCCGGGAGGTAGACGGTGCGCTGGAAGGCGTCGGGCGGAGGGGTAAAGAGCGGTCGGAGTTCCGCGAGCAGCTACCGCAGGATGGTGATGCCGCCCCGGTACCCCTCTCCGCGCAGACGCTCGAGGATCACCGTGGCCGGCGCGGCGTGGTCCTGTCGCAGCATCGTGCGGATGGAGTCTTGGTGTCGATCGAGGAGTGAGGAAGACTTCGGCCGCAGATAGCGCGGCGCTTCCGTCAGTTCGAGTAGCCGGTGGACGGTGGTGCGGCTCATGCCGAGTCGCTCGGCTATGTGCTTCTTCGAGAGGCCCTCCCGCCTAAGGCTGCGGACCTCAACCCAATCATGCACGTCGTACACTCGCTTCCTCCTCGGAACCGCAGGAACGCTGCGACCGAGGATGACTCAGGATACCGGTCAGTGACTACCCGGTGTCCAGTTTTCGAGCGATGGAACATGCACAGTATTCAGGCGGCGTCGACAATCGCCACGAGAGTCTGCCACCCTCATGAATATTCTCTCGTACAAGCCCGACCATGACGGTGCGCTCGCCTGCCTGAAAGATGCTCATCTGGTTCTTTCCGTCGAAGCAGAGAAGAACTCGAACTACCGTTACACTGGTGCGGCGGTTATGCAGCCTCCAGTTCGGGGGCCACCAAGAAATTCGGCGTGCCGCCCGTAGCGAATCTAGTGTCCCATCCGTTCCCGTTGATATAGGTATCTGTACCCATTGCAAATGGGAATGCTCGGTCTCATGCTCGGCGAGCCAGGCCCAGATGTACCTCTGGCCCTAACGTTGCCTGATCGTTGGTTTGCGCGTTCAAGCATTTGCCCAGAGACGGCCGCCCGAGGGCGGAAGAAAGGCGCGGGGGTCATGAGGTACGTTGGTTCTGGTAGTCTTCGCCCCTTCAATCTTTTCCGGCCACGACCGGCTGAAGTTCCCACCAGAAACGGCCATTCCTCTTGGGAAAGGGCCTATCTCACACCCCTCCTTAGCGGGAGACTGTGCCGGGTAATCGCCCTTTCTCTTGCCCTGCTCCTCCTCACTGAACCGGCTCTTATGACGGCAGCTCAAGCCGCTGAACTTGAGACCGGCACCACGGTAACAGAATCCACGGAAACTAGCCTGGACCCTTCCGCAGGGGTAAGCCCTTCCGTGTCTGTGGAGGAGACAGCCAGCAGTGGGGGCGAAGCGACGACAAACACTCCCAGAGCTACCTCACAGGCCGAACCTACGGTGGTACGGGAGCTGACCGAGGAGCGCAGCGAGACCTCAAAGACCTTTCTTCTCTCCGACGGAAGCAAGCAGGCCATAATCAACCAGGAACCCGTGCATTTCCGCGATGAGGGCGGTCCCTGGCAGGAGATAAACAAGACCCTCGTCCCCCTGGACTCGGCCCGCTTCTATCTCTCCGGCTCATCCGAGGAGACCTACCAGTCCGCAGCCACGGCGGTAAAGGTCTTCATCTCAAATGAAACCTCAGCCACTCCGCCGGTCCGCCTCGAGTACGAAGGGG
>JBBRDB010000007.1:0-31658 GCA_038204345.1 Thermoleophilia bacterium
GAAGCCCGGGAAAGACACAGACACGCAATCGGCCTCGTCCACCGCCACCCCGTCGCGAGAAGCCAAACCGGCCACCGCTCCCACCATAGCGAGCCGGTGATCTCCATAGGTGCGCACCGCTCCCCCACCCCATCCCTCAGGGCGTCCACAGATATCCCATCCGTCGGGGACCTCCTGGACCTCTACTCCGAGGACGCGCAGAAGACCGGCGACGCCGGCCAACCGGTCGCTCTCCTTGACCCGTAACTCCGTGGCACCCCGCAGACGCGAAGTGCCGCGTGCCCGCGCAGCGGCGATTGCCCAAATGGGGAGTTCGTCGATGAGAAGCGGGACCTCGACCGCGTCGATATCGACGGCAAGGAGGTCGCTGCTATGGGCTGTGATCTCCCCGCGCGGTTCCACGCCCTCAGATGCGTCCATCGTGACGGTGATGCGCGCCCCCATCCGCTCCAGGACGCCGAGCAGGCAGGTACGTGTTGGATTCAGTCCCACTCCTTGAATGGTGACGTTGGAACCCGGAACCAGTAGTGCCGCGACAATCAAGAAGGCGGCCGAGCTGAAGTCTCCCGGCACGTCCACCACGTCCAGAGACGGAACATCCAGACGGCGGACCTTCACGCTCACCGCGCCGCCTTCCATGCGGAGGCGCTCCACCACTCCACCGGCGGCACGGATCATCCGCTCCGTGTGGTCTCGAGTCTCAGCCGGTTCCACCACCTCCGTGTCGCCCTCGGCCTGCAGCCCCGCCAAGAGCAGACAGGACTTAACCTGTGCTGACGCGACCCCAAGCCGGTGGGAGATGCCTCGGAGGGCACCACCCAGGATGCCTATGGGAGGCAGTGAACCTTGTTTTCGGCCCCACACGGTAGCTCCCATCGCGGCCAGCGGCTCGAGGACACGTGCCATCGGCCGTCTCCTGATGCTGGCGTCGCCGTTCAGCACCGTCAGGAACGGCCTGCCGGCCACCAGACCCGGGAGAAGTCGCAGAAGAGTGCCGGCATTGCCTACGTCGATGACGTCTTCCGGCTCCTGAAGTCCCTCCCAGCCGACTCCATGGATCACCACCTCCGTGGTGCTGAGCACCTCCACCGGGACCCCAAGAGCACGTACAGCGTCGAGGGTGGCCAGGGTGTCGGCCGAAGGCAAGAATCCCCGCACCACGACCGGGCTACAGGCAACGGAGCCAAGAAGAAGAGCCCGGTGCGACACCGACTTGTCACCGGGCACGCTGACGGTCCCCCGGAGACCCTCCTCGGCCGGCTCGAACTGAACCCACTCAGGCACTTATGGCCCCCGTGAAGACGACGACAGCGGGGTAGCCCAAAGCTTCGACCAGTCCGCGGGCCGTGTTTGCTTCCTCTTCGCCGCTGACGTACAGCAGCAGGTCTCCGCCGACAGTTCGACTGAAGTGGTGCAGGGTCAGGTCTTCGATGTTGATGTTGGCGTTGCCAAGGGCCGTCATCACCCGAGAGAGGACTCCCGGTTCGTCCGGTATGCGCACGGTGACCCGATACAGGGTCTCCGGGACGATGTCCTCATATTGGAGAAGTTCTCGCCGATAAGCGGCCGCCCTGTCGATGCCTTTGACGAGCTGTGCCTCATCGCCGTCGCGTAGGTGCTCGCACAAGAGCATGACGTCCGCCGCTATGCTCTTCAGCGAGGATACGAGCGCGTCCCGATTGTCGAGGAAGATATCGCTCCACATGGCAGGGTTGGCCCCCGCGACCCGCGTGAGGTCCTTGAAACTGGGCCCCACCGAATAGAGGGCCCTACGACCCGAAGCCTCAAAGCCACCAACCTCCGACATCAGTACGTTCGCGAGCACGTGCGGAACGTGACTGACCAGAGCCATGATGCGGTCGTGGGCTTCCGCACCGATCACCACCGGTCTCGCCCCGAGGCCGGCCACCCAACCGTGGAGCGCTTCATGCATATCGGGAGACACGTCGTCAGAGGGACATAGGAAATACGTAGCACGCTCGAACAGGTCAGGCCTCGCGAAACGCACACCGCTGGTCTCCGCCCCGCAGACGGGGTGCCCGCCGATGAAGAGGGGACGTGCTCGGGCGGAGAGCCGCCCGAGCAGAGTCGCCTTGGTGCTCCCTATGTCGCTGATCATGCGCGGCGGCGGCTGCGCAGCCGCCGCCTCTTCGACCACCGTGGGAATCAGACGCACCGGAGTGCACACCACGACCAGATCTGCTCCGGCGGCAGCCTCGGCCACTGAGGCGCATCGTCGGGTGATCACGCCGCCGGCCAATGCGTCGTCGAGGCTTCGCGGGTCACTGTCGTAGCCGCGCACCTCTCGCACTTGCCCCCTTTGACGGGCGGCCAACGCCAAGCTGCCGCCCATGAGCCCCACCCCCACTATGGCGAGCGTGCGAACAGCTCCGGCCTCACCGGTCAGATGCACTACTTCAGCCCATCGACTTACCAAGCCACGTGGCCAACTCGCGTATGCGGGCAGCCGTGCGCGCGAACTCCCGTGGGTTCAACGACTGCCCACCATCGCACAGCGCCGCTTCGGGCACCGGATGCGACTCGATGAGAAGTCCGTCGGCCCCAGCGGCCAAAGCGGCCAGGGATAGTGGCTCCACTAGATCCACTTTGCCGGTGGCGTGGCTTGGATCGACGATCACGGGAAGGTGCGAGCGCTGCTTGATGATCGGGACCGCCGAAAGGTCTAGTGTGTTGCGCGTGGCGGTCTCGAAGGTACGGATGCCGCGTTCGCACAGGATGACCCGGCTGTTCCCGGCATTCGCGATGTACTCGGCGGCCATGAGCAATTCGTCGATGGTGGCGGAAAGACCACGCTTCAGCAGGATAGGGCGGTCGACCTCCCCCACCGCGGACAGGAGGTAGAAGTTCTGCATGTTCCGAGCCCCGATCTGGATCACGTCGGCGTACTCGGTCACGGCTTCCAGGTGGCGCGGGTCCATCAGCTCGGTAACCACCGGGAGCCCGGTCTCTTCACGCGCCTCGGCCAGGATCTCCAAAGCCTCGATCCCCAGCCCCTGGAAGGCATAGGGCGACGTGCGGGGTTTGAACGCTCCGCCGCGCAACATTGAAGCCCCTGCGTCCTTCACGTACCTCGCTGCTGAAAGAAGCTGTTCGCGGCTCTCGACGGAGCACGGGCCCGCGATCAAGCCGACGTGGCTTCCGCCGATCTTGCCGGCGCCCACCTCGATAACGGTGTCCGTGCGCCGGAACTCACGGCTCACGAGCTTGTAGGGTCTGAGGATGGGCAGGACCTTGTCGACGCCGACGAAGGCTTCCAAGGGGATGCCCGCAATCACCTCCCGGTCTCCTATGACCCCTATCACGGTGACGACATCGCCGGTGGAGACGTGGCCACGGGCCCCCGCGTCCGCCAGGCGTTCGAGCACGTGGTCGACCTCCTGTTGGGTCGCGCCCTCGCGCATGACGATCATCATCTCGATGCTGCCGGCCTCGAGCAGGCTCACTTCAAGCCCTCCTTGCCGACCAGATCCCTCATCACGTCGAGGAAGAGATCGTCCTCATCGACAGTCCCAATCGTCACCCGTATCCAGCCGGGGCAACCGACCCCCCATCCGGAGCGGACCACGACGCCTCTCTGGAGCAGGGCCTGCGGCACCTCTTCAGGCGCTGGGGAGAGCCCCTCGACGCTCACGAGCACGAAGTTCGCCTGACTGGGGACGGTGGCCACGCCGATGCTTTCCAGTTCCCGCGTCAACCGCTCGCGCTCCCCGCGCACGTGCTCGCGACGTTCGCCCACGCGCTCGGGATGACGCAGTGCCTCTGATGCCGCCACCTGAGCGAGACTCGTGACGTTGTAGGGTTGCCTCAACTTGTTCAGTGCCTCGGCCAATTCCGTGGGGAACACCCCGTAGCCTATGCGCATACCCGCCAGGCCGTAGATCTTGGAGAAGGTACGCAGCACCACCAGATTCGGGTAGTCCTCCATCCAGGGAATGGTGTCCACGTGTTCCGGGTGCGTGACGTACTCGGTGTAGGCCTCATCGAACACCACCACGACCTCAGGAGGGACCGAATCCAGGAATCGACGAAGCGCCCGCGGGCCCACGTACGTGCCCGTAGGGCTGTTCGGTTCGCACAGGATCACAAGACGCGTGTCCGGGCGGACGGCGGCGGCCATCGTCTCCAGGTCGTGGACGTGCCGGCGAAGCGGGACTGCCTCGAATGTCGCCTGGCGGGCCAGCGCTATCGCTCGATAGACCACGAACGAGGGCTCCGCGAACACCATGTGCTCGCCGGGCGCGACCAAAGCCTCGGCCAGAAGCATCAACAACTCGCAGGAACCGTTGCCGAACACGAGCCGCGGGCCAAGCACCCCCAGGCGCTCGGCCAGGGCGGCCCTGAGATCGTCACACGAACCATCCGGGTATCGGTTGAGCGAGGGGAGTGCGGCCTCGAGGGCCTCGATCACCTCCGGAAAGGGACCTTCCGGACACTCGTTCGCCCCCAGCATGGCAACCCGGTCCAAGCCGTAGCGGTCGAGGATGGAGCGCATCGGCGGTCCGCTCGTGTAGGCGGTCAGCGACTCCAGCGCCTTGTTAAGTCTCATGATTCATCCCGTTCTCGTGCGAGCTACCCACGGACTCACTCGACACGTGGACCAGACCTCGTAGTCTCTCAACCTCTTCTGCGCTCAGTGGACGTGCTTCGCCCACGGTCAAGCCGTCGTCCAGCAACGAGCCGAAGCGCGCCCGATGCAACTGCACCACCGGATGCCCGACGGTCTCCAGCATCCGCCGGACCTGACGGTTCTTGCCCTCGTGGATACGAAGCCGCAGCTCGCTCCGTCCGGAGTTCGCGGATTTCACTTCGACCAGGGCGGGAGCCGTGACGCCGTCCTCCAACTCGATGCCTTGGGCCAAGTGCGCGGCCGTAGCTTCGGTCAACCGACCCACCACCACCGCCTCATACTCCTTCTCGACGCCGAAACTCGGGTGGAGCAGACGGTACGCCAACTCACCGTCGTTCGTGAGCAGAAGCACCCCGGTAGTGTCCACATCGAGTCGTCCCACCGGAAAGATCCGCGCCGCGGTAGGCACGCAGTCTACCACCGTTCGCCGTCCTTGCGGGTCTTTTGCCGTGGAAACGACCCCCTTGGGCTTGTTGAGGACCCAGTACTCGAGAGCCTCCAGCTGGATGGGCACGCCATCGACGAGGATGGTCTCCCGTGCGGGATCGACCGACGAGCCTAATTCGGCCACGCGGCCGTCGACGGTCACACGACCTTCTCGAATCAGGTTCTCGCACGAGCGCCGCGAGCCGAGGCCGGCCGAGGCCAGCACACGCTGCAGCCGTGGACTCATCCTTGGGACACCACCAGGCCCAGCCGTCGCTTGAGTTCTTCCTTCTGCTGCTCCCCCACTTCGAACTCCTCGATGGGAGGCAGCGAGGCCGGGCTATCCATGTCGAACGCCACCAGAAAACGGGTAGTGGTTCCATACAGCACAGCTGCGCCGGGCCCGTCCCTGCGGCCCACCTCGCGCACGAGGTCTCTGTCGAGGAGGGTGTGCAGTGCCGAATCCGAGTTGACACCGCGGATCTCCGCCATCTCCGGACGAGACACCGGCTGGAGGTAGGCGACGATTGCCAGAGTCTCCATAGCTGCGGGCGAGAGTCGCAACTCCTCCCCGACGTCGAAGAGACGAGCGAGGGCCGGCTCGCAGGCGGCGGTGGTGCGGAAGAGCCAACCTCCGGCCACCCGCGCGAGTTCGAAGCCCATTTTCCCGTCCACGGGATAGCGCGCCTCCAAGGCCGCAAGCGTCTCGGCCACCGTGACCCGATCCACCGGGCCGGCGTGCGAGACTGCAGCGGTGAGCGTCTCGAGGTCGAGGGGACGCCCGGCCGCGAACAGAAGTGCCTCCAAGTCCCGGGCGAGCCGGCCTGGAATGTCGGCGCCGCTGATGCCTGAGTGTTCCGTCATCCTGTGCCCGCCAACGCGACGCGTGGCGCGACGGCCTGCTGCACCGTGATATCGCCGAAATGTGCGGCTTGAGCCACCTTGACGTCACCCCGGGCGATAAGCCCGAGAAGCGCGAGTAAGCTAACGGCCTGCACCATGGGCTCCTCCGCTCCGAACTCTTCCTCGAAGGAGAACCGGCCTCGCTCGCGCAGCAGATGTCGGATTGCAGCGATCTGCCGATTCAGCCCGACGCGCAGGACGGCCACGTGCGAGGTGTCCGGCACCCGGCGGGTCTCGACGAGCCTACGGATAGCGTCGCGGAGACCGGCGGGCAGCTGACTCGCGCGGATCTCTTCATCGGTACGTAGTAGGCGCCGCGCTTCACGCGTTGGAGCACGCACGAGGCGGCCCCTCTGCTGATCCCTGGCGTCGTTCAGCGATGCTGCCGCCATCTTGAAGCGCCGGTAGGTGAGCAAGCGTTGGAGAAGGATGTCCTTGGTCACCTCGGCGCCCACGTCTTCGCTGCCGAGTTCTTCACCGGGGAGAAGGACCCGCGACTTCAACTCCAGGAGCGAACTGATCAATACGAGGAACTCGGTGAGCCCCTCCCAGTCGACCGCCTCGGTCTCCACCAACGCCTCGACGTAGGCGAGGATCACCTCCACGATGGGCACCTCGAATATGTCCACTTCTTCGCGGAGCACGAGGGTGAAGAGGAGATCGAACGGACCTTGATAGACATCGAGGTCTAGGTCGAGGACCCTCATGAGCGGTGGGGTCGAAGGACGCGGGAGGAGCGCCGGCCGAAAAGGTGCGGGCGTGGCGTGTGTACCATAGTCAAGCTCATATAGTACGTGACCAACGCTCGGAAGGAAAGTCTCGCGTCGGGGGATCTTCGCTCCTTGCCCGGGCGGAGCCGCCGGTCTTCAGGCGAGCCGCTCAGAAGCCGTACGCGGGAAGCAGGATCCTGCTCACCAAGCGAAAACCGCTGCTGAGGACACTGAAGAAGGGCCGCTGGAACACGAAGAACACGAGCAGGATGAAAAGCATGCCGTAGCGGTCAAGGCCGGCCCAGCGGAGGTAGGTTGCCGGGGGCATGAATCCTGCGATCACTCTGGATCCATCGAGGGGCGGGATGGGGACCAGGTTGAAGATGCCAAGGACCACGTTGACTTGGAAGGCGATGAACAGTGCCTGGAACAGTATCGACCCACCCCTCAGCGCCGACAAGGTCGACGCAGCCGGCGCCATGAGGTTCAAGATGCCGGCCAGGACGATCGCGATGAGGAAGTTGGTGAAGGGACCGGCAAGTCCCACCAGCATCATCCCCTTTTGGTGGTCGCGGAAGTACCCTGCGTTGACAGGCACGGGCTTGGCCCAGCCGAAGATGAAGCCACCGGCGAAGTAGGTGATGGCGAACATGAGGGTGCCAAGCGGGTCGAGGTGTTTTAGGGGGTTGGCGGTCAGGCGCCCGTGTTCTTTGGCGGTAGGATCCCCGAGCCGATGCGCGACCGCGCCGTGCGCCACCTCGTGGGCCACCATCGACAACAGCAGCACGGGCAACAGCACCACGAAACCCAACAGATCCGACATCAGACTCCCTTGTCGTCTTTTCCAGGTGTGCCATCCATCAGCGAAGCCCCAACAAGGACCCTCGCCGCATCCAGCTGTTCGTTCCTTCCCTCCAGCGCACCTTCCACCCTCCGTCTGGTCAACTCCGTCAATACACGGCCTACCGCCGGCCCCTCAGGTAGGCCGAGTCTGATGATGTCGGCGCCGACGACCTCCAGAGTGCGGCTCCTGAGGACTCCCAGGTAACTGCGGAGGCCGTCGCGTCCCACACCGGCAGGAGCTCGGCCGAGGGCGAAGACCAGCGACTCCAGAGGCACCTTGTGCAGTAGGCTAAAGGTATCCCAATCTCCCATGTCTTGTTCCGCCAGCTGCTCTACGAGGCGCGGACTGAGTATCACACTGTCGCGCACCACTTGACGGTCGGCGTGTCTGAGCCGCAGTTTCTCCAGCCAGATGAAGAGTTCCTCGTGGGACATATTGCGCGTGATCGCTGCGAGGCGCAGTCGCCACGTGACCACATCGGCGGCGAAACCGAACTCCTCGACGAGAGCGTCAAGCGCATGAATGAGTTCCATCGTCCGCTCTCCGGTGGCGAGCTTGGGATGGACCTGACGGGCGACGCCGAGCTCGTACAACCTCCCCAGTGTCCAGTCGACATCGGCTTCGCCCAATAGGGCCACCAACTCGTCGCGGAGGCGCGCACTCGAAAGGTCGCCGACCAGCCGCATTTCCACACAGGCCCTGGCCAGGGATCGGGTCTGTTCGTCCATCCGGAACCCGTACCGGTTCTCGTATCGTACGGCTCGGAAGATGCGGGTGGGATCCTCTATGAAGCTCAGGTTGTGGAGCACGCGGATCACTCCCTCGTTCAGATCCTTGAGCCCGCCGAAGAAATCGAGCACCTCGCCGAACTCCTCCCCCTTCAACGCAACGGCCATGGCGTTGATCGAGAAGTCTCGGCGGAAGAGGTCCTGCCGGATAGAGGCGTGTTCCACGCTGGGCAGGGCGGCGGGATAATCATAGAACTCAGTGCGGGTGGTAGCCACGTCTACGTGGAAGGGCTCGGGACCGATGGGTATCGGCGCGTCCCCCTCCCCCACGGAGTCGGGAGAGATGAGCACCACAGCCGTTTGGAATTCCTGATGGACTCTGACCCGCCCTCCCATTCTCGCCGCCAACCGTCGCGCGAACTCTACCCCGTCTCCGTCGACGGCGACGTCCACGTCGGCATTGGGTTTTCCAAGAAGGAGATCGCGGACGAAGCCTCCCACCAGATACACACCCGAGAAGTCCTCCGAGAGCGCGGAGATCGCTCTGAACAGAGTGCCGAAGGCGGGTAGGTCGCTGAGCGAAGGGATGGTGCAGACCACAGCCGCGTCGTTCTCCGACTCCCCCACGCCGCCCGCCTGAAGGGCCGCCAACACGTCCGTGCGGGTGGCTATGCCAAGCACCGTTGAAACATCCACCACACCCGACCGACGGGCGTCCTCGTAAGCCGCGTCGGTGAGGATCGGCAGACGCCCCACGTTCGTGGACGTCATAAGACGGCGCAACTCCTCCACCGTGGCGGAGCCGGGGGCGAACACGACGTTGCGCGTCATGACCCCCTTCACCGGCGCGTGGCCGAGACCGTGCCGCACCGCCTTGTCCAGGTCGCGCCGGGCGACGATACCCACCACCTTGTCGCCTTCCTTCACCGAGATACCCGAGTGGCCGTATCGCTGGGCTGCGAGCAAAGCCTCCTCGACCGTTGTCTCCACGTCGATGAAGCGCACAGGGCGGCTCATGATGTCACCCGCGGTGGGAAGCGTAGGCGTCGTAGCAACCAGCTCGTCGAGAAGCCGGCGCAGGACCTCCTCGGGCGAGGTATCGCGGAGCACCGCGGATGCAGCTTGAGCGTGACCGCCACCTCCCACCGAGGCAAGCAGGCGCGCCACATCTACGGCGGTGGACCGCGACCTCGCGGTCACGAACACCCGCCCTTCCATCTCCACGACCTGCAAGAGGACGTCCGAATTCAGCAGGTCCATGACTTTGTGGGCAATGACGCTGAGTCCATCGACGTACACCGGGTTGGACATCGCTACGACGTGGATCTCCATCCCCCGCACCCGTTCCACTCTCACTTCGTCCACCATGCGCAAGAGGATCTCTCTCTGCTCCAGCGTGAGTGGATTATGCAGGTAGTATTCGATCAAGGTCTGCGACGCCCCCAGCCGCATGCAGAGCGCCAGCATCTCGGCGTCACGCACGGTGGTGCGAGGATAGGTGAGGGAACCCGTGTCTTCATGGATGCCGAGCGCGAAGATGGTGGCCTCGAGAGGCGAGATAGGCACCTCCCTCTCCCGCAGGATGTGGACCATAGACGTGACCTGCGCCCCGTCCGGCGAGAGCACCCAGTTCTCGCCCTCGACGAACGAGGGCCGTTCGGGAGCCTCCTCCTGGTGGTGGTCGAAAACGATCACCTCCACACCCGGCCGTCCGCAGAGTGGGGCGAGTTCGGCAAGACGAGCGCAATCGGCTGTGTCGACCATGATCAGCCTGCGAACGGAATCGAAATCGAGCGAACGGATCCCGACCGTAGGGAGATGCTCCCCGTGAAGCGCCGCGAACTCCCGCACGTTGCGGTTGAGTGAGCCGGCGAACACGATGCGCGCTTCAGGGAACAGCAGAGAAGCCCCCACCGTCGCCGCGAACGCGTCGAAGTCGGCGTTCTGGTGGGTGGTGATGACGTCAGCGACTTTGATATGGGCGGACGATAGAGACATGACCGCAGCCTAGTATAGCCGTGGTGGGCCTTGATGACGGCCGCCGTATGCAGCGCCCAGGCGGCGCGGCGACGCAGCGGCGATGGAGTGGCGATCCTGCGGCGGCCCGGAGTGGCGATCCTGCGGCGGCGCTGAATCGCTCGTTGATGCGCGGTCCTTAGCCTCGCACGGTGCTCATGGTCCCGGAAGACTCGGTCTCCGCCATGAAGTGTCGAAAGTTGACCGCGATGGCCGCCACCTGTTCCCGGTCGGCTTCGTTCGCCAAGGAACTGTCAGCAGAGTCCATGACCACGCCGTCCAGGATGCCGGCGGACGCCAGCCGCTGATAGGAGTTTCGGACCTCGTCGCTGACTTCGAGTGCCTCGATCGCAGGGTCGATCTCCGTGGCTTCGGGCAGCGCGTCGCCGCCTGCCCGCGCGAACACCACGATGACGTGACGCATCACTACGGGGTCTGATGGGTTGAATGCCGGCGGAACGCCGCCGGTCCCTCCCATGATCCCTGCAGCGGCAAGAACGGCTATGTAGTCTGCTTCGTCCACCACCTCGTCGTCTCCAGTGACGTCAGCGAAGCTTTGAGGCTCGTCGGCAGCCACGTCGAGTTCCATGGTCCTCGCCACGATGCCGGCGAACTCTCCCCGTGACACACTCTCCGTCGGCCCGAAACGGGACGGACTTGCGGGCTCCACCAGGCCGATGCGCACGGCCTCCTCGATCGAGTCCTGTAACGGGTTATCTGCGGGGACGTCTTCGAAAGACCGCCCTGTATTACTCACCCCGGTCCCGTCGAGTATCCCCGAGTCCCGCACCAAGTTGTAGACGACGAACACCGCCCCCGCGAAGGCGGCGACGACAGCCAGGTTCAACACTATCCTGCCCACCGGCACTCGGCGCCGGGACCTTCTCGGCCGCTCGACTTCGAGATCGAAACCGTCTTCGCTGCGATGTTCCGGAGTTCGACTCACGAAACCCCCTCGTAGATCTCTTCCAATATTGTCTTGCGCGCCGCCGGTTGTTCCGCCCCCACGGTGAAGGCCGACCTGACCAGAGTCTCAACAGCGCGCGCCTGCTGCTCGGTGCGCGCGTGGATCGACGCCAGGACCTCACCTGCGGCTATCTCAGTCCCACTCCCACCAGCGAGAACGACGCCCACTGAGGCATCCACGCTCGCCCCTTTCGATTCCCGCCCGGCGCCCAAGGCCAAACAGGCCTCCGCGATCGGTCGCGCGGCCACCTGTTGCAGCCAGCCCGTTCGCTCGGAACGGACTTGCAGCACGAAGGGCGCTTGCGGCAGGTCCTTCCCATCCACGACATCGGGCCGGCCTCCTTGGGCGGCCACCCAGCGTCGGGCCGTCTCGCGGGCCGTTCCATTCTCCAAGTGCGCCGCCGCGCGCTCGCGGCCCAGACTGGGCGTCTTGTCTCTTCCGGCCATCGCGAGGAGGTGTCCTGCCAGGGTCAGGACGACCTCTCGGAGGTCGGCGGGCCCGCTGCCCGAGAGTAGGGCGAAGGCCTCCCGCACCTCCAGGGCGTTGCCCACCGCAAGGCCGAGCGGCTCGTCCATCGCGGTCAGCACTGCGCGCACGTCATGTCCTGCGTCCCGACCTAGGTCGATCATGATACGAGCCACTTCGCGGGCCTGCTCCACCTCTCGCAAGAACGCTCCTCCGCCCACTTTGACATCGAGCACGACAGCGGTGGCTCCGGCGGCGATCTTCTTGCTCATGACGCTGGAAGCGATGAGAGAATCCTGCTCGACCGTGGCTGTCACGTCGCGCAGAGCGTATAGGAGTCTGTCCGCGGGAACCAGCCCTTGAGTCTGGCTCACGATGGCGATCCCGGTCTCGCTCACCTGTCGCCGGAACTCGTCGATCGTGAGTTCGGTGCGGAAGCCGGGGATAGATTCCAGCTTATCGATGGTCCCTCCCGTGTGACCCAGTCCCCGTCCGCTCATCTTGGCGAAGGGCACACCGCACGAAGCCACCAACGGCCCCAGGACCATCGATACTTTGTCTCCCACGCCTCCGGTGGAGTGTTTGTCGGCAACCACGCCACCGATGTCCGACATGTCCACCGTCTCCCCGCTTTCGACCATGGCGCTGGTGAGTGCGCAGGTCTCCTCCCTGCTCAGACCCGTGAAGCAGACGGCCATCAGCCACGCCGCCATCTGATAGTCGGGGACGGCGCCGCCGACGTAGGAATCTATGAGCCACTTGATCTCGCCGCTCGAATGATGAGCGCCGGCCCTCTTAGCCGCGATGAGGTCGACGGCCCTCACCTCAGCTCTCCGCGGGAAGCCGGCGCAACAGACTGGAGAGGATCGCCAGCACCTTCCCCGCTGCCGCAGTGGAGGCCTCGACGACCTCGTGATGGACCGCCTCGCCGTCAGGTCCCGACGGGCCCGCGACGTTGGTCACGACAGTCAGCACGGTCACTGCCGCGCCCGCCTCCCGAGCCGCACGGACCTCTTGAGCCGTGGACATCCCAACCACGTCGGCTCCCAGGCCTTTCAACACGGCCACCTCGGCCTGCGTCTCATACTGCGGGCCGGGAAGCGCGGCGTACGTGACGAAGCGCGCCGACTCCCCCAGCATGTCGGCGAGAAGGACGAGTGTCGAGGGATCGGAGCCTTCAAGCATTTCGGGTTCGCCGTCGGCCAGGGGCACCTGGAAGTCGAGTACGGTTTCGACAACGGCAACTTCTCCCCGGCCCAAACCGGCTCCGAGCCCGCCGGACGCGTTCGTGATCACCATCTCGCGCGCCCCCCACGCGGCGAGCGTGCGCAACGGGCGCTGGACGACCTCGGCATCGAATCCCTCGTAGCCGTGCACCCGCCCCCGTAGGAGGGCGACCCTTCTACTCTCGAGCCTGCCGATGGTGAGGCGTCCGCTGTGACCCGCTACGGAACCGGAGGCCCAGCCCGGGATCTCTGCGAAGGTGGTCTCCTCGGCATCCGACAGTGCCTCGGCCACCGCGTCAAGTCCCGAGCCGAGTACCACGGCCACCTGAGGAGCAGAGCCGAAGCTCTCGGCGAGCCAGACGGCCGCGTTCGCAACGGCCCTGCCGGCGGCATCGTGAGCGTCGGGAGATCGAGCCTCCGCGCGCGTGCCTCCGATCAGCGAGCTCCTCGACGGAGGCGATGAGGGATAGTCTCTCCAGCCTAGCGCCGGGCATAGATCCTGCAGTGGACTGCCGCCCAGGGCCGCATCTCCGCCCGTGAGGTGCCGATAGGCCGTCGCCCCCGTGTCACTCATGAAACCAGCGTACGTCTGGTCGGGAGCGCCGCTCGGTCGTGGATAGTAGAGTAAGGGGACGTACTCACGACTGTGGTCCGTTGACACGGTGGTGGGATCGACCCCGTGGTCGGCTGTGATCAGCAGTCGGTCGTGGGGACGCAGCCTTCCGATGATCTCGGGGATGCTCCTGTCGACGGCCCCCAAGCCCTCCGCAAAGCCATCGACGTCATTGCGGTGTCCCCAGGTCATGTCGAAGTCCACGAGATTCGTGAAGATCAGCCCGTCGTCACCGCGATCGAGCACCCCGGCCAGGCGATCCATGTTCTCGTCGTTCGACGCGGCCTTTATCTGCTCCCCAACCCCGCGACCGGCGAAGATCTGGCAGATCTTGCCTATGCCCACGACCGGCACCCCGGCCTCGGTGAGCAGGTCGAGATACGTGGGACTCGGAGGTTCCAGTGAGAAATCCCTCCTGTCTTTGGTGCGTACGAACGCACCCGGTTTCCCCGTGAAGGGCCGCGCGATCACCCGGCCCACCGCGTGCGGCTCCGTCAGCTGATCACGGGCGACCTGACAGTATCTGTAGAGTTCATCCAGGGAGATGACCTCTACGTGTGCTGCGATCTGAAAGACGCTGTCGGCCGATGTGTACACGATCGGGGCACCGGTCGCCACGTGCTCCTCGCCGAGTTCAGCGATGATCTCGGTGCCCGACGCAGCGACGTTCCCGATGGTCTTGCGGCCGATGGCCCGCTCGAACCGCGCCAGGACCTCTGGAGGGAAGCCGGCCGGATACGTGGGAAAGGGCGAAACGGTCACCAGGCCCATGTGCTCCCAGTGTCCCGCGGTGGTGTCTTTACCCGCCGACTTCTCGCCGAGGAGGCCCGGGAGGGCGGTGGGTTCCGGCGTCGCGGGGACCCCCTTGAGGGGCAAGATATTGCCCAGGCCGAGTGACGCGAGGTTGGGGACGCGAAGATGCACGAGATTTGCCACGTTGCCCAACGTGTTCGAGCCGACATCTCCGTAGTCCGCGGCGTCGGGGAGCGCGCCGGCCCCTACTCCATCGAGGATCATGATGATGAAACGACCCATGATCAGGGCCGAGCCGAATGGGCGCGCGGATGGGCGTCTTCGTAGACCTTCCGGAGGTGGGCCGTACTCAGGTGGGTGTATATCTGCGTAGTGGCGAGGTCTGCGTGACCGAGCATCTCTTGGACGGCCCGTAGATCCGCGCCTCCTTCCACAAGGTGCGTCGCGAAGGAATGGCGCAAGGTGTGGGCGGAGACGTCGGCCCCCAGGCCCGCCTCCCGAGCGTACTTCTTCACGACGAGGTGCAGTCCCTGACGCGACAATCCCCTCCCTCGGACGTTCAGGAACACCTGTGGAGGTTTGATGCCGCCGGGCAGCCCTAAGAGCGGGCGCCCGCGGGTCAGATAGGCATATATGGCGGCGACGGCCTTCCGCCCCAGCGGCACCACTCTCTCCTTAGAGCCCTTGCCCATGGTCCTCACGAAGCCCACTTCCAAATCGACGTCTTGAAGCCGCAGCCTGACGGCTTCGGAGGCACGCAGGCCGGAGCCGTACAGCACCTCCAACAAGGCCCGGTCCCGAAGACCGCTCGGTGTCCCGGGCGGACGGGTGAGCAGGCGCTCCACCTGTTCTACCGAGAGAGGTTTCGGCAGCCCAGGCGCGAGCCGGGGTGAAGCCAGCCCTACCGTCGGATCGACTCCCAGTACGCCGATACGCACGAGGTATGCGTAGAAGGAGCGGATGGCTGCCGTCTTACGGGCCCTAGTCGAGGGACGCCACTCGCCGGCGGCCAAGAACCCACGCAGATCATCGGTGCGCACTACCTCTAGGGCGATTCCGGCGGCCGACAGATGTCCCACAAGCTGAGCGAGGTCCCGTCTGTATGAGGCGATCGTGTGCTCAGCAAGCCCGCTCTCAAGCCGGAGCGCGGTAAGGTAGTCCACCACCGAGGCGGGCAGAGCCGCGGAGGCCGAAGGGCCCGACCCCGATAACGCTGCGGCGACCCTCAAGAGAACTCGATCGGCAGTAGGCTCTCCAGGGGGAAGTAGGCGTTGCCCGTGGCCTTCGCCACCTCTGGATTGGTGACCTTACCTTCCATCACGTTGATCCCCCGTGCCAAACCCGGGTCGCTCCTGGCGGCCGCCACCAGTCCCTTCTCGGCCACTTTCATGATGTAGGGCAAGGTCGCGTTGGTCAATGCCAAGGTCGAGGTGATGGGCACTACTCCAGCCATATTTCCCACGCAGTAGTGCACGACACCATCGACCACGAACGTCGGGTCGCTGTGGGTGGTCATGCGCGATGTGGCGAAGCAGCCGCCCTGGTCGATGCTGATGTCCACCACCACCGACCCCGGCTGCATGGCCTTGATGAGGTCCTCCGAGACCAGTTGCGGCGTTCTCGCTCCCGGCACCAGTACCGCGCCTATCACCACGTCGGCGCGCTCCACCTGCTCCTCGATCGTCATCTGGTTGCTCATGAGCGCCTCCACCCCCGGAGCCAGGCGCTCAACCTCCATGAGGCGGTCCAACTTCACGTCCAGGGTAGTGACCCTCGCACGCATCCCGGAGGCGATCAGCGCGGCGTTCGTTCCCGCCATGCCCGTCCCCAAGATGAGCACCCTCGCGGCCGGGACGCCCGTGACCCCGGCCAACAGTTTGCCCTTGCCACCCTTCATGCGCTCCAGGAAATTCGCCGCGACCTGGGGAGCCAGACGGCCGGCCACCTCGCTCATGGGCGCCAACAGCGGAAGGTGGCCGTCGGGACTCTCCACCGTCTCATACGCCACCGAGACGCACCCGCTCTCGAGAAGCCCTCTGGTGAGGTCAGGGTTTGGAGCGAGGTGCAGATAGGTGAAAAGCACGTGACGAGGATGAAGACGTAGGGATTCCTGTTCCAGAGGCTCCTTCACTTTGAGCAACAAGTCGGCGCCCTCGAACACGGCCTCAGCGCTCTCGACTACCAGCGCCCCCGAGGCTTCGTAGGCTTCATCCGCGAATGCCGAGCCTACACCCGCCCGTGTCTCCACCAGGACGGTGTGTCCGCGCGAGGTCAGCTCACGGGCACCGGCCGGCGTGAGCGCTACCCGGTATTCGTCGGCCTTCAACTCCTTCAAAACCCCTACCCGCATGAGCACGCCTCCTAGGTTTCCAGGTCTCGTTCCAACGCAAGATGGCGTTGCAGCAGCAGAAGCGTCGCCAGTGTCTTCGCATCCGAAACGGCGGGAGCGCCCCGCATGAGATCATCCAGCCCCACCCAGACGGTCTCGATGTCTTCGTCTTCGTCGAGATCCTGCTCGGCCGCCCTGAGTCCCTTGGCCAGGAAAGCGTGGAGTTCTTCGTGCAGGAACCCGGGCGACGAAAAGAAAGATCCCAGGAACACCCACCCGTCCGCGACCAGGCCGGCCTCCTCCCGCAACTCTCGTCGTGCCGCCACAAGCGGATCCTCGCCGGGCTCAAGGCCTCCTGCCGGGAACTCAAGCAGATCCATGCTCACAGCGTGACGGAACTGCCGCGCCAACACCACCCGACCCGCATCGTCGAGAGCCACCATGACGACCGCACCGGAGTGTTCCACCACTTCTCGGGTCACGCTCCCCGACCCCGCCCGCACCTCGTCCACCCGAAGGCTGACGACCGCACCCGAATACACGATGCGGCTGCTGAGCACTTCCGGCAAGGGAGTCCCTTGCCGATCCTGCGGTCCGACGCTGTGGGGTGCGCGCTCCGGTGTCGCGCCGCCGTCTCTCCCTGCGCCCATCTCAGACGACTCCTTCGTCGGCAGCGGGTGCCAGCAGGATCACGTTGCGCACGAGTTCGGCAAGAAGAGCTAGGTCGGAGATACTTATGTGTTCCTCTGGAGCGTGCACCCGCATCATGCCGCAATCGAAGTTCACCGTAGGAACCCCGCGCGCGTTGAACACATTGGCATCCGACCCTCCCCCGCTCGCGTGCGTGTGCGCCTGAAGACCAAGCGCCCCGATCGCGCGCCGGGCCAGATCCACCGCTGGGCCCGTGTCTTTCAGACGGAACGCTCGATACTCCGTGATCAAGTCCAGATCGAGGTCCACGCCGAACTTGGCTGCACCGAGCTGTAAGGCGTCGATCATGGCTGAAGAAACGACCGCCAAGCGACTCTCGTCGAGGCTCCTGCACTCTGCCGTCACCAGGCAGGTCGCCGGAACGATGTTCTGCGCCACGCCGCCTTCGATCACGCCCACGTTGGCCGTGGTCTCCTCATCAAGACGACCCAGGTCCATGAGTGAGATAGCGTGGGCCGCCGCCTGAATGGCGCTCCTCCCCTTCTCCGGTTCTAGACCGGCGTGCGCCGCCCGCCCGCGAAAAGACGCGCGGATGGTCTGCTGACTGGGCGCGCGGACCACGATCCCGCCGAGGGGTCCGGAGGAGTCGAAGACCGCGGCCAACGGACTGGCGGGCAGGTGCGGCTCCAGATACCGTGCCCCGAGCACACTCACCTCTTCGGCGACGCTGAAGATCAATTCGAAGGTGGGGAAGCTCGTCGTGCCGCCCACCAGGGACTCGGTCACGGCGAGGATAGCGCTGACCGCCGCCTTGTTGTCGGCACCCAGGATGGTCCCGGCTGCGTTGCGTATGATCCCGTCCTCAATGACGGGCTCGAGAGGCCCGGACGGCTCGACGGTGTCAAGATGCGCGGCCAAGCACACGGCCGGCGCCGACCCTCTGCCTTGCACGACACACCGGATATTCCCGGTGTTGCCACCCACTTGAGCGCCGGCGCCGTCCTCGGCCACCTCCAGACCCAGCCCACGTAGCCGCGTGATGACCAGGTCGGCCACCTCCCTCTCCCTGCGCGACGGGCTCAGCACCGAGGCGAGCTGCATAAAGAGCCCGACCAGACGGTCGGTGTCCACAGGCGCGTCCGTCACTCCGCGACCCCGTGGGCCCCCTGGTCCGAGGTTCCGAGAAGGGCCTTCGCCGCACCCGCAGGCCGGCCGTCGTCACCTTGCACGTAGAGTGCGTCATCCGGTGATGTCCGCAGGCCGCACGAACACTCGATGGCGGCGCCCACGAAATCACGGAACAGCGGCTGCGGCCTGGTAGGACGGCTCTTGAACTCCGGGTGGAACTGAGAGGCAACGAACCAGGGATGGTCGCGCAACTCGATGATCTCCACCAGGCGTTCGTCCGGTGTCACACCGCTGACCACCAGCCCCGCATCCTCCAACCCAGCGCGCAGGCTGTTGTTCACCTCATACCTGTGGCGATGCCTCTCGTAGACCACCTCATCCTGATATGCGGCGTGGGCCTTCGTGTCCAGGATGATCTTGACGGGCGACGCACCCAGACGCATAGTGCCGCCCATGTCTTCGAGGTCCTTCTGCTCGGGAAGAAGATCGATCACCGGGTACGGAGTCTCAGGATCGAACTCCGAGGAGTTCGCCCGGTCCATACCGGCCACGTGGCGCGCGAACTCCACCACGGCCACCTGCATACCAAGACAGATGCCCAAGAACGGTACCCCGTTCTCGCGGGCCCACTCTATCGCCATGATCTTGCCTTCGATGCCACGCACCCCGAAGCCACCCGGCACGAGGATGCCGTCCGCCATCTCCAGTCGCGCGCGGATCTCCTCGGGCCGCAGGCCTTCCGCGTCCACCCACACCACCTCGATGTCGCGTCCGTGGTGAAGCGCCGCATGCCGCAGTGCCTCGACCACGCTTAGGTAGGCGTCCTGCAGTTGCACGTACTTACCCACCAGCGCGATGCGAACGACTCCCGAGCGGGCGCGGATCCTCTCCACCAGAGCTTCCCACTCGCTCAAGTCGATGGGACCGGATTCAAGGCCCAGCTTCTCCACGACCAGGTCGTCCAGGCCTTCATCTCGCAGATTGAGCGGCACGAAGTAGATGTTCGAAGCGTCTATCGCGGAGATGACTGCACGCGGTTCGACGTCCGTGAATAGGGCGACCTTGTCTTTCAGTTCGCGGCTGAGCGGACGATCCGACCTACACACGATGATGTCGGGCTGAATACCGATCTCGCGAAGCTCGTTGACGCTGTGCTGGGTGGGTTTGGTCTTGAGTTCCCCGGCCACCTCGATGAACGGGATCAGCGTGACGTGGATGTAAAGCACGTTCTGACGACCGATGTCATTGCGGAATTGCCGTATGGCCTCGAGGAAGGGGAGGCTCTCGATGTCCCCCACGGTACCACCGATCTCCGTGATCACCACGTCCACCTGAGGATTCCGCGAGACTCTGGCGATGCGTTCCTTGATCTCGTTGGTCACGTGCGGGATGACCTGCACGGTGTCGCCGAGGTAGTCGCCCCGACGTTCTTTACGGATCACGTTGTAGTAGACGGACCCGGAGGTGATGTTCGATTCTCTGCTGAGGTTCTCATCGACGAAACGCTCGTAGTGGCCCAGATCCAGATCTGTCTCGGCACCGTCGTCGGTGACGAAGACCTCTCCGTGTTGGTAGGGGCTCATGGTGCCGGGGTCCACGTTGAGGTACGGGTCGAACTTCTGGATGACCACCCGCAGTCCGCGGCTCTTGAGCAACCGCCCCAATGAAGCGGCCGTGATCCCCTTGCCCAGGGATGAGACTACCCCGCCTGTCACGAACACATGTTTCGCCATGTACCTTTCCTCGCCGGTCGCAGTCGAATCAGGAAGAGGCGGAACGCGGGGTCCCGCGCCTCACCTAGTCTATCAGGCCCGCCGCCGCCCTGTCCCTCAGCGAGCGCGCATGCGCTACCGCCCCCGGGTCCCCCGGCGTCCCGCCCATCATCCGGCAAAGTTCCGCCACGACCCCCTCCGCGTCGAGAGCCTCGAGACGGGTGACGGTGCGCTCTGCGTCGGCCTCCTTGCGGATCACATAGTGGCGATCTGCGTAGGCGGCGACCTGCGGCAGGTGCGTGACCACGACGACCTGACTGTTCGCAGATATCTCCTTCAGCTTCGCTCCGACAGCCGTGGCGGTCATACCCCCCACACCGGCATCTATCTCGTCGAACACCACTGTCTCAGCCGGCTCGTAACCCAGCACCGCCGTCTTGATGGCGAGCAGCACTCGAGAGAGCTCTCCACCGGAAGCCGTCCGCGCGAGACTGCGGGGCGCCACACCTCGGTTCGCGGCCAGCAGGAATTCCACGCTGTCCGCGCCGGCGGCGCCGAGGCCTTCCCACCCCTCCGCTGTCTCCAAAGCGACGACCACAGCGCCGTCGGCCATGCCCAGATCCACGAGGTGCGGGCGGATGGCGGCCTCCACGCGGGCGGCCGCCTCGACGCGCCGGGCCGAAAGGGCGCCGGCAAGCTCGAGGCACCGTCGCCGGTACTGGGTGAGGCGTTCCGCCACGTCGCCGGCGCTGGACTCCGCCGTCTCTAATCCTTCCAGCCGGGCTGACGCCTCAGCGAGATATGCCACGGCCGCCTGAGTGGTCCCCCCATACTTCTTGGCCATCTCCGCGTATACGTGAAGTCGTTCGTCCACCTCACTGAGTCGCGCCGGGTCGGGCTCGAGCGAAGCCATGAGCGAGCGCAGACTCCGCGCTACCTCGTCGATCAATCCGCCCGCTTCGGTGAGGATCGCCACCGATTCGTCGAGGGTGGCGTCGAGACCATTGAACTCGGAGAGAAGGGAGCGTGCTTTGGACACCTGCACGGCGGCGTCGGAGCCGATGTCTTCCGCGCGGAGTAGCGAAGCCGCCTCCGCGCACGCGCGGGCCATCTCTTCGACCCGAGAGAGGCGGCGTTGCTCGGCTTCCAGTTCCCGCTCTTCACCGATGTCGAGCGCGGCGGCTTCCAGCTGATCGACCTGGAAGCGCAACAACTCCGACTCGCTTTCACGCTCCTCCGCACCCTGCAGCAGTTCTCGAATCAGCGTTTCGGTGGCTGCCGCGTCGGCCCAACACAACCGGTACTCACGAAGATCCCACTCCTGGTCGGGTCCCGCGAAGGCGTCGAGCACTTCCAGTTGGTGCGACGGCTTCAGCAGTCGGCGGTGTTCGTGCTGACCCGAAAAGGAGATCAGATCGCCCAACGTTTCAGACATCACTCCGAGCGGAACGGAGATGCCGTTCAAGAAGCAGCGGTTCTTACCGGCGCGGGAAAGACGGCGGGTCGCGACGAGCTCACCGCTCCGCAGATCGAGCATATCCCTTATGTCCGGCGACACGCTGTGCACGTGGTCGTCCGAGAGTTCGAAGACGCCCTGGATAAGAGCCTCCTCGCTACGCTCGCTCACCAGCCCCTCAGCGGCTCTCTCGCCCAAAAGGAGGCCGAGGGCCTGAGTCAACAGGGTCTTCCCGGCCCCGGTCTCTCCACTCAATACCGTCAGTCCGGACCCGAGTTCCAACGAGGCGTCTTCGATGAGGACGTAATCCTTGATGCTGAGGGAAATGAGCACGAAGACCTCGGGACTAGATGAATCGTTCGGCGAAGTGCTGGTAGAAGTCGGTACCGGGAAGGAGCGCCAGTGTTGCGAGATCCGGGGTCGTCCGCACCTCCAGGCTCGCCAGGGGGGCCAGCGAAGCCACGTGTTCCCCGTCGGAGAGTACGTCCACGGGAGAGTGGGTGGACTCGTTCTTGACGACCACGGTGTCACCAGCCCCGCACACCACCGAGCGGACTGCCAACGCGTGGGGCGCTACGTAGGACATGACGAAGCCCTGCACGTCTAAACCGACGACGGGTCCACCCACGGCCAGGTTGTACGCAGTGGAGCCGGCGGGAGTGGCCATGACGAGCGCGTCGCACCTCACGTCGAACATCGGAGTCCCGTTGATCGCGTAGGAGATGCGACAGATACCGCCTTCCCGGCCTCTGCCCACGACGAAGTCGTTCACGGCCCGCACTGTCGCGCCGTCGCTCCTCGTGGTGAGTCCGAGTAGGGAAAGGGCGACGAACTCCCCTGCCAGCAGGCGCGGCAGTTCCTCCTGGATCCGATCGCGGTGAACCGTGGCCAGATATCCCACCCTCCCCAGGTTCACGCCCGCCACTGGCACTCCGAGGTCACGCGTCAGGCGCAGGGCACGTAGCATCGTCCCGTCTCCGCCCAGCACGAGACAGAGCCCTGCCTCTTTCAGTTCCTCCCGCGCGACTTCACAGCACCCTTCCGACGACTCGTCCTGCAGCTCGGGATGCTTCAGGACTTCCCCGGGAGGGAGAAGTAGCCTGATACCACCGCTCAGAAGGATCGGAACTACGACTCCGAGTACTTCGGCGGACACTTCCGGGACGTGATGCGTGAACAAGGCGACGCTCTTCACGGCGCTGCTCACTCTGACTCCCCCTCTCCTCGGGCCGTCGTCACTATCAACCAATCAAGGGTAGCAGGAGTGAGCCCGTCTCCTCTACCGCGATCCACCCGATAGACGAACTCGACGTTACCGCCGGCGCCGGGGAGGCCGGAGTCGCAGAGTCCCGATATGTCCAGTCCCAAGGCTCCAAGAGCCTCCCCGATGCGACGCAGCACTTCCTCGTGCACGGAGGCATCACGAACAATACCGCCTTTCCCCACGCTCCGGGGTCCGGCTTCGAACTGAGGCTTCACCAGCAGAAGGCCCGTGAAGACAGGAGCCATGCAGGCGATCACCGCGGGCAGGATCTTCTCCAAAGATATGAACGACACGTCCACGGTGAGAAGGTCAGGCACGAACGGCAGCTGTTCGGGGGCGAGATACCGGGCGTTGACCCGCTCCAGTAGGTGTACCCTCGGGTCCGAGCGGAGGCGCGCGTCGAGTTGCCCGTAGCCGACGTCCACAGCGATGACCCGCTCGGCTCCCCGCTGGAACAGGCAGTCGACGAATCCGCCTGTGGAGGCGCCCACATCCAGAGCCCGGGCGCCCGTCGGGTCGACCTCGAGGGCCGTAAGGGCGTGGGCCAACTTCTCTCCGGCCCGCGACACGAAGCGCGGACGCTCCTTGATATCGACGGAGGCATCAGTGCGGACGAACGTACCTGCCTTGTCCTGGCGGCGTCCGGCGACGCTCACGAGACCCGCCATGATCAGAGCCCGGGCGACGTTCCGACTCTCCACCAATCCTCGGTCCAGCAGAAGTTGGTCGAGTCTTACGCGATCGGCCTTGCTCAAGCCGACTGCACGCCCGAACGAGCGAGCGCCAGCACCGCGGCTTCCTGGACGCCTGCGACGGTGAATCCGATGGATTCGTGGAGGGACCGGATATCACCGTGGGTGACGAACTCGTCGGGCAGGCCGACGAGGACCATAGGTCTCACCACCCCCCTCCTCTGCATGAGCTCAGCGACGGAGGAGCCGAAGCCGCCCACGACGGTGTTCTCTTCTATCGTGACCACCGCCTCGTGGTCCGCGAAGAGCGGCAGGAGCTCCTCTTCGTCTAGAGGAGAGACTTTGCGCACGTTGGCGACCGACGCGTCTATACCGCGTTCCTGCAGGACGGCGGCGGCTCCAAGAGCGAGAGCCACTCCCGTCCCGGTCGCCAACAGGAGGACTTCGCCCCCCGTTATCAGGTTCTCCACCCACGGCTCGGCGAGAGGGACCGGGTGCTCGGAGAGCGGCACGCCCCTTCCCCGTCCCCTCGGGTAGCGGATGGCCACCGGCCCGTCCATCGACAGCGCAGTCGCCAGCAGAGACTGGAGCTCCGCCTCGTCCTTCGGCACGAGGATGGTGAGTCCGGGAATGAGTCGGAGGAACGACAGGTCGAAGGCTCCGTGATGCGTGGGTCCGTCTTCACCCACGAGTCCGGCACGATCGATGGCGAGAACCACAGGCAGCCCGGGCAGGCATACGTCGTGGATGATCTGGTCGTAGGCGCGCTGCACGAAGGTCGAGTAGAGAGCCACGACCGGCCGCAGGCCACCGGCCGCAAGGCCCGCCGCGAAACCCACCGCGTGGCCCTCCGCAATGCCCACATCGAAGAAGCGGTGGGGAAAAGCCTGTTCCAGATAGTCGAGCCCCGTCCCGGCCGTCATGGCTGCGGTGATGCCCACGATGCGGTCATCGCGGCGCGCCAGGGACACAAGGGCTTTGCCGAAGACCTCGGTGTACGACGGAGGCGCCCCGTCGCTGGGCGCGCACTCGCCAGTGGGCACCGAGAAAGGCGACGTGCCGTGAAAACGGTCGGGGGCCTGTTCGGCGGGGGTGTACCCCTTGCCTTTGATCGTTCGCACGTGCAAGAGCACGGGTCCGCCCAGAGCGATAGCACGTCGAATGTCCAGGCGGAGCGCCTCGATGTCGTGTCCGTCAACGACCCCGATGTACTGGAAACCGAGCTCCTCGAACAACATCCCCGGAACCAGCGCGGCCTTCACGCCCTCCTTGACGTGTTCGCCCATGGCGTAGACGCGCTCCCCGATCCCGGGGAACCTCTGCACCCGGCGTTCCAGATCGCGGCGCAGTCGGAATAGCGTGGGCTCGGTGCGCAGTCGAGAGAGGTAGGAGCTGATGGCTCCCACATTCCTCTTGATGGACATCTCGTTGTCGTTCAGGACGACCACCAGCGGCGTCTTCAGGTGGCCGGCCTGATTCAGACCTTCGTAGGCCATCCCCCCGGTCAAAGCGCCGTCGCCTATGACTGCGAACACCCGACGGTCGGAGCCTTCTTCAGCCAGTCTGGATGCCTCGGCCAGACCCACCCCAACACTCACCGAGGTGCTGCTGTGGCCGGTGCCGAATGCGTCGTGCTCGCTCTCGCTGGGCTTCGGGAAGCCCGAAAGGCCGCCGAAGGTGCGGATGGTGGAGAAGCGGTCCGCCCTGCCCGTCAGGAGTTTGTGAGCGTATGCCTGGTGTCCCACGTCCCATACGATCTTGTCGTAAGGTGAACGGAGTTCGGCGTGGAGGGCGATGGTGAGTTCCACCACGCCCAGGCTCGCGGCCAAGTGCCCGCCCGCGCAGGAGATGGAGTCGATGATCTCGGCACGCACTTCGCCAGCGAGCCTTCGCAAGTCGGCTACATCAAGGGTGCGGAGGTCCCCGGGAAGTTCGAGTCGATCAAGTAGCCTGGCGGAAGCGCCGTCCATACTGGTCCCTCAGTATACTCGCAATAGTTGCACCGGTCGCACGGAAACCAGTCTGCTACTCGCCCAGGGAGCCGAGGACCCCGTTGACCAAGCGGCCCGCTTCGTCTGAACAGTAACGTCTTGCGAGGGTCACGGCCTCAGCGATGGCGACAGCCGCCGGGGTATCCGCTACCCACTTCACTTCGAACAGGCCGACACGAAGGATGTTGCGTTCGAGGGGCGCCAGGCGATCCAGGGTCCAGCCCTCGAGATGGGCTGCGAGTTCCGCGTCGATGGCGACGCGGTGTTCCAGGACCCCTTCGATGAGCCTCTGCTCGTAGGGGTCCGTCCCTTCACCCGGGTCCGCAGGCGCGCCGCCTTCCGGCTCCACACGCTCCCTCTCCATCAGGTCTCGTTGATAGAGGGCGAACACGGCCTCGCGTCTCGCCTTTCGCCTGCCGGTGGTCATTCCTGACTGACCAAGCCCGGGGAGTTGGCGGTCTCCGACTGGTACACGCCGTCGAAGTGGACGTCCACGTTACCCACCCGCATCCCGGTCATCACCGCGAGCCGAGTCCCCACGGTCTCTTTGATCCACGCGCCGAGGACGGCCAGGTCCTCTCCCAAACGGACGTCCAGGTGCAACGTCACCCTGCAGATCGCATCTTCCACCGCGATCTCGACCGGGTGCCGACTACTCCGTGATACTCCGTGGGGCAACCGCAGGCGTGGATCCCCGGCCAACGAGTGGCGGACGATCGATTCGAGCACCCCTGGCGCGATCCGATAGTCGACGACGCGCTCCGACTTCCCCCCTGAGTGCATCTGCTCTCCCCTCTTCGTCAATCGGTCACAGCGGTGATCGGCACACCCCTAAGCGTCGCCAACTCGTCCCGCGCCTCCTCGAGGAATGCCGTGGAGATGCTCCCCGCAACGAACCCCGGGTGGCGCAAGATGTCCATATGAAGATCTCGGGTGGTGGGTACTCCCTCGATCTCCAACTCCTGAAGGCAGCGCAACCCACGGGCGATGCAGGATGGCCTGTCCCTGTCCCATACTATGACCTTCGCTAAGAGCGAGTCATAGTTGGTGGGAACCCGGTATCCCTCGTAGAGGTGGGTGTCCACCCGCACCCCCGGTCCGCCGGGCAGGCGGAGGCGCTCGATGGTGCCTCCCCTCGGCAAGAACCCGTTGGCCGGGTCTTCCGCGTTGATGCGGAACTCCATTGCGTGGCCTTGCGGCGTCACGCTACCGGTCATGGTGAGGGGTTCCCCGGCCGCCACACGGATCTGCTCGCGCACGACGTCGATGCCGGTGACCATCTCGGTGACCGGATGCTCCACCTGGACCCGTGTGTTCATCTCCATGAAGAAGAACTCCCGGTCTTGGTTGGCGAGGAACTCCAGCGTGCCGGCACTCCGGTAGCGGATGGCGGCACAGGCGCGCGTGGCCACTTCCAGAAGGCGGGAGCGGCTGGCGGCGTCGAGAAGAGGTGAGGGAGACTCCTCCAGCACCTTCTGGTGGCGGCGCTGAATGGAGCAGTCGCGCTCCCCCAGGGTCAGGACTCCGCCGCGCCCGTCACCTACTACCTGCACTTCCACATGGTGCGGCCGGACTATGACCTTCTCCAAGTAGAGACCACCGTCGCCGAAGGCCGCCTCAGCTTCGGCAGCCGCCGCTTGGTAGGAGCGCTCAATGGTTTGGGGCGATTCCACCATGCGCATGCCGCGCCCCCCTCCGCCGGCCGAGGCCTTCAGCATCACTGGGTAGCCGACTTCCGCCGCAGCGCGCCGCGCCTCCATGACATCCTTCAAGATGCCCTCGGTTCCCGGGATGGTCGGCAGGCCCGCCTCCGCCATCACGCGCTTGGCCAGCGATTTGTCACCCAAGGTGTCGATGCTCTCCGGCGCGGGGCCCACGAACACCAGATCGTTGTCGATGCACGCCCGAGCGAAGGTCGAGTTCTCGGAGAGGAATCCGTATCCCGGGTGCACCGCCTCGCACCCGGTCATCTTAGCTGCGGAGACAAGGCTCGGGATATTCAGGTAGCTCCGCTTGGGATCTGGCGGCCCCAGACGCACCGCCCCGTCCGCAGCCCGCACGTGCGCTGAGGTCTCATCGGCGGTGGAATAGACCGCAATTGCTTCGATGCCTAACTCGTGACAGGCCCGCACCACGCGAAGGGCGATCTCGCCCCGGTTGGCCACGAGTACGCGGGTGAACACCTCCGACACCTACTCCTGATCGAGTTCGATCGTGAAGAGAGGCTGATCGTACTCCACCGGCTGCGTGTCGACCACGAGTACCGCCCGCACGGTGCCCGAGACCTCTGACACCACCTCGTTCATGAGCTTCATGGCCTCGAGGATGCAGAGAACGTCTCCCACCTGCACGTGCGATCCGACTTCGACGTAGGGAGGGTCGTTGGGAGACGGGGCGGAATATAACGTGCCGACCATGGGGGACTTGACTCGATACAGAGAGTCGTCCACGGCTGGTGCGGGTTCCTCGACCGCGACCCCCGGCAGCTCACCCGCGCCCGTCGTGCTGTTCGACATGGGAGCAGCCCGCGTCGAACCGGACCCCGGATTGAAGGGCGCCTGCACAAAGCCGGATTCGCTGAGCGCCCGCCCGCCCTTGCGGATCGTGATGCGCATGCCGGCGTCCTCGACCGTCACTTCCTCGATGTCCGAGGCCTCCACCGCCTTGATAAGGTCGCGCACACGATCGCTCCCGCCCTGAGGCAATTGGGCCTCCGGCTGCGTCGTCTCGGGCTCGTCCGTCAAGAACACATCCTGTTCAGCCCCATGGTGACGCCTCTCGAAGAAACTGCGCGCCGCGTTGGGGAAGAGAGCGTAGCTCAAGATGTCTTCTTCACTCCGGGCGAGCGATCCCACATCCTCGCGATACTGCTCCAAGGTCTCCTCGATCAGATCGGCCGGACGCACGCTGATCGGCTGCTCATCGCCGAGGACTCTTTTCCGAATGTCCGGATCGATCGGGCCGGGAGCCTTACCGTATCTACCCCGCAGGTACGCCTTCATCTCGTCCGGAACCACCTGCCAGCGCTTGCCGATAAGGATGTTCAGCACGGCCTGGGTGCCCACGATCTGGCTCATCGGAGTGACCAACGGCGGGTACCCCACTTCGGCTCTGACCTTCGGGATCTCCTCCAATACCTCCTGAAGCCGATCTTCGGCCTTCTGCTCCTTCAGCTGCGAGATCAAGTTGGAGATCATGCCGCCCGGAACCTGGTGGGAGTAGACCCTCATGTGGGTGAGCGAGGTGACGCCCCGTTCGAAGCCTCCGGCCTCACGCACTCCTTCGAAATACTCCGCCATCTCGAACAGCGAGTCGAGATCCAGCTCCGTGTCGTACGGGGTGCCCTTGAGGGCGGTCACGAGCATCTCGGTGGCGGGCTGGCTGGCGCCGAAGGCGAGCGGCACTGTGGCTGTGTCGACCACGTCCACCCCAGCCTCGATGGCCTTGAGGTAGGTCATGGGGGCGAGACCGCCGATGTAGTGGCAGTGCAGCTGCAGGGGAAGGTCTATCTCCCGCTTCAGACGGGTCACCAAACGCTCGGCGAAGTAGGGCGATAACAGAGCGGCCATGTCTTTGATGCAGATGCTGTCCGCTCCCAAGTCGGCTAACTCCTGCGCTACCTCGACATAATGGTCGAGCGTGTGGACCGGGCTGATGGTATACACCACCGCTCCTTGGAAATGCTTGCCGCTCTCCTTTATGGCCTCGACCGCGGTGTGGAAGTTGCGGGTGTCGTTGAGAGCGTCGAACACCCTGAAGATATCGACGCCCGAGTCCGCCGCGAGCTTCACGAACTCCCGCACGATCTCGTCGCCGTAGTGACGATACCCAACGAGGTTCTGGCCACGCAAAAGCATCTGGAGGGGGGTCTTCCTGCAATGGTGCTTGATCGTGCGCAAGCGCTCCCACGGGTCCTCGTCCAGGAAGCGTAGGCAGGCGTCGAAGGTGGCTCCCCCCCAGACCTCCATGGAGTGGAATCCGATCTGATCCATCTTCCGCAACACAGGGACGATGTGGCCTATGCGCATACGTGTGGCCCAGAGCGACTGGTGAGCGTCTCTGAGGCTGGTATCCGTAATCCCTATGCGTCGTGCTTTCATTGAATCTCCTGGCTGGGACGAGCAGATTCCGAGCTCAGACCCGCGTGCTGTACTCTCGTGTGCGGCTGTCTACTCGGATCACGTCCCCGGTTTCTATGAAGAGGGGCACCTGCAACGTGGCGCCGGTCTCGAGGACGGCCGTCTTGCTTCCGCCGCTCACGGTATCCCCGCGGACGCCTGGGGCGGTCTCGACCACCTCCAGATCCACCCACGTCGGGAGTTCGATATCGGATGCCCGATCGTCCACGAAAAGAACCTCGACCTCCATGTTGACGGTCATGAGATCGAACCGGCCTTCAAGGACTGACTTGGGCAGCGCCAGCTGCTCGTACGAGGCGGAGTCCATGAAGAACACCTGGTCGGTGTCATCGTAGAGAAATGTCATCGTGCGGCTCTCGACACGGACCTGATCGAACTTCTGCTCCGGACGGAACGTCTTGTCGAGTACTCTGCCGGTGTTGAGGCTCTTCAGTTTGGTGCGTACGAAGGCCCCGCCCTTGCCGGGCTTGACGTGCTGGAAATCCACGATGCGGTAGTTCTCATCCTCGAAACGGATGGTCATGCCCGTGCGGAATTGATTTGTCGAGATCACCGATCGGCCTCCCAATGAAAGAAAACGCCGACCCCAGCCTCTGGCTGGATAGCCGACCTGTGGCCCAGCATCTTACACGATGGAGCCCGGCTTTTCAGCATCCCACTAGGGTCCGAGGAGTGAAAGCGCCCGCGGCGACATACCGGACGAAGACGCAGGCAGCTCGACCACCGCCTCAGGCGAGCGTCTGCAGTCGGTGCTCCATGTCCGTCAAGACTTCTATGCCGACCTCGGTCACCACCACCGAATCCTCGATGCGAACACCGGCCACGCCTTCCAGGTATATCCCAGGCTCGATGGTCACGACCATGCCCGGCTCCAAGATGTCTTCCGACCGCGAGCTGACCGTGGGTTCCTCGTGGACTTCCAGGCCCACGCCGTGCCCCAGCCCGTGCTTGAAGAAGTCCCCCAGACCCTCCGCCGCGATCACATCCCGTGCCGCGGTATCCACCTGCCGACACGAAACCCCCGGGCCGGCCTCTTCACGGCCGGCCTCTTGCGCGCGCAGCGCGACAGCGTAGGCACGTGACTCTTCGTCGCTCACCGGGCCCGTCGCGAACGTCCGGGTCATGTCGCTCGCGTAACCATCCACCACCGCGCCTAGGTCCACCACCAGCAAGCCGTGCGCGCCGATGACGGTGTCGCCGGGCTCCGCGTGAGGTTTTGCCCCGTTGGGACCCCAAGCAACGATATACGAGAACGGGACACCCTCCGACCCGTGGCGGCGCCCCCACACCTCGAGATCCAGAGCGATGTCACGCTCCGTACGGCCCACCACCGGTATATCGAAGAGGTGCTTCATCACCTCCACCGCAAGAGTCGACGCCTCGCGGATAGACTGTACTTCCGCAGGCGCCTTGAGGCGGCGCAGTGTCCTCACGTGCCCGCCCACCAGCGAGTGGTCGATGGCCTCCAGCGCGGGACCCAGTTTCTCCCACTCACCCACGCGGAGATAGTCCTTCTCGACGCCCAGCTTCCCCTGAAAGTCCCCCACGAGACTCGGCAAGGCGGCCGAGAAAGCACCATCGAGTTCCACAAAGCGGCTCTCACGGGCCTGCTCGCGGGCCTGGATGGTATATCTGAAGTCCGACGCCAGCAGACACTCGTCAGGCAGCACGAGCACCACCCCGGCGCTGCCGGTGAACCCGGTGAGATAGCGGATGTTAACGGGGTCGAATACCACCAGACCCGTGAGGCCGTCGCTGTCCAGCGCAGACCTCAGCGCCTGCAGTCTCCCGTGGTACGGTCTCTCGATCGCGTCACTCTTCACGAACGTCACTCTCCCTCTCCCTTTCCCTCTCCGCCGACTCGTCTCGTCGGTCGACTCGACACGCATCGACCACTCTACTCATCAGGGTGCGCGCCGCCTTCAGATATCCTTCCGGTCCTTCGCCGGAGACGCGCAGCGCGACCACGTCCGAGATGACCGACACGCGGCGCCACT